>NZ_JBGQOH010000002.1:0-366693 GCF_052113745.1 Cryobacterium sp. W22_MBD10_FK3 | reverse complement strand
CCCCGGCCGCGGCCACCGACGGTGGGGCCGACCACCCGGAAGCGGCCCGCCGATGACAGCTACCTGCTGCCCAGGCACCGGCCGAAGCGGCACCCGACGCCACCGGTGCCCGACAACCCGCCGTTCTAACGGGTGAGGCAGGTCAGGTGAGGCAGGTCGGGTGAGGCAGGTCGGGTGAGGCAGGTCGGGTGAGGCAGGTCAGGTGAGGCAGGTCAGGTGAGGCAGTAGGGACCGAGCAGGCTTTTCAATTCGCCGAAGAGGTCTGCTGTGACGGTTACCCGGCTCGGCAGTTCGAACACGCGGGCGGTGTCGCCCTTGATGAGCTTCAGGCGCACCTCGGACGTTCCGCCGTGCCGTTTGAGCACCTCACCGAGCTGGGTCACGGTGTCGGTGGTGGCCCGGGCCTCGAACAGCGTGATGGAGAGCGTGCCGTGGTCGGAGGCCTGCCCAAGCTCCGGAGCGAAGATGCTGTACGCGTGCAGGTTCATGCCGTCATCACGCATGCTCACCCGCCCGCGCACCACCACGACGGAGTCGCTGACCAGGTCGAGGGAGAACTCCTGGTACGCCTTGCCCATGAACATGACGTCGATCTCACCGCCGAAGTCCTCGACCGAGATGATGCCGTACTGGTTGCCGGACTTCTTGGCGATGCGGTGCTGCACGTTCGTGATCAGACCGGCGACCGTGACGGTGTCGGCATCCTGGGTGTGCTCCGAGCTGATCAGATCGGTGATGGTGGTGCTGGCGTGCTTGGCCAGCGGAATCTCCAGGCCGGCCAGTGGATGGTCGGAGACGTAGAGGCCGAGCATGTCGCGCTCCAGCGCGAGCTTCTCCTTCTTGCTCCACTCCGGCCGTTCGGGAACCTGTTCGGTTTCCTGCGGGTCGTCGAAGAGGCTGTCGAAGTCGAACCCGACCATGCCGTGCGACTCGTCGCGTTTGATCTTGACTGCGGAGTCGACCGCGCCCTCATGGATCTCGAACATGGCACGCCTGGTAGAACCGAGGGAGTCGAAGGCACCGGACTTGATCAGGGACTCGACGGTGCGCTTGTTCGTGACCTGCAGCGGCACCTTGCGCAGGAAGTCGTGGAAGGACTCGAAATTGCCCTTCTCGGTGCGCGCCGCCCTGATGGCTTCAACAACGTTGAAGCCGACGTTGCGCACGGCGCCCAGGCCGAACCTGATGTCGGTGCCGACGGCGGCGAAGAAACCGATGGACTCGTTGACGTCGGGCGGAAGCACCTGGATACCCATGCGGCGGCACTCGTTCAGGTATAGGGCGAGCTTGTCGCGGGCGTCGCCGACACTGGTGAGCAGCGCGGCCATGTATTCGGCCGGGTAGTGCGCTTTGAGGTACGCGGTCCAGTAGCTCAGCACGCCGTAGGCGGCCGAGTGGGCCTTGTTGAAGGCGTAGTCGGAGAACGGTAGAAGGATGTTCCACACGGTGGTAACAGCTTCCATCGAGTAACCGTTGGCCATCATTCCGCCGGAGAAGCCCTCGAACTGCTTGTCGAGCTCTGACTTCTTCTTCTTGCCCATGGCGCGACGCAACAGGTCGGCCTGGCCGAGCGAGAAGCCGGCCAGCTTCTGCGCAATCGACATCACCTGCTCCTGGTAGACGATGAGACCGTAGGTTCCGCCGATGATGTCCTTGAGGGGCTCTTCGAGCTCCTTGTGGATCGGGATGATCTCCTGCTGACCGGTCTTGCGCAGCGCGTAGTTGGTGTGTGAGTTCGCGCCCATGGGGCCCGGACGGTACAGGGCGATGACGGCCGAGATGTCTTCGAAGTTGTCGGGCTTCATGCTGCGCAGGAGCGCCCGCATCGGCCCGCCGTCGAGCTGGAACACCCCGAGGGTGTCGCCGCGGGCGAGGAGTTCGTAGGCGAGCGGGTCGTCCAGGCCAAGGTCTTCCAGCACCGGTCGGTGCCCACGGTTGGCTTCGATGTTGTCGAGGGTGTCGTCGATGATGGTGAGGTTGCGCAACCCCAGGAAGTCCATCTTGATCAGCCCGAGCGACTCGCAGGCGGGGTAGTCGAACTGGGTGACGATCTGGCCGTCGGCCTCGCGACGCATGATCGGGATGATGTCGATCAACGGGTCGGAGGACATGATCACACCGGCCGCGTGCACGCCCCATTGCCGTTTGAGGTTCTCGATGCCCAGCGCAGTGTCGAAGACCGTGCGCGCCTCGGCATCCGTCTCGATGACGGCGCGGAAGTCGCCGGCCTCGCGGTAGCGCGGGTGGTCTTTGTCGAACATGCCGGTGAGCGGCATGTCCTTGCCCATGATCGGTTGCGGCATGGCCTTGGTGAGCTTGTCGCCCATGCCGAACGGGAAGCCGAGGACCCGGCTGGAGTCTTTGAGGGCCTGCTTGGCCTTGATGGTGCCGTAGGTGACGATCTGGGCGACGCGCTCCGCGCCGTATTTCTCGGTGACGTAGTGGATGACCTCGCCGCGGCGACGATCGTCGAAGTCGACGTCGAAGTCGGGCATGGATACCCGGTCGGGGTTGAGGAACCGCTCGAAGATCAGACCGTGCACGAGGGGGTCGAGGTCGGTGATGCCCATGGCGTACGCCACCATCGAACCGGCGCCTGAGCCACGGCCGGGGCCGACCCTGATGCCGTTGTCCTTGGACCAGTTGATGAAGTCGGCAACGACCAGGAAGTAGCCGGGGAAGCCCATCTGGGTGATGACACCGACCTCGTAGTCGGCCTGCTTGCGCACGGCCGCCGAGATGCCGTTCGGGTACCGGCGGATGAGGCCGAGCTCGGTCTCCTTGATGAACCAGCTTTCCTCGTTCTCCCCCTCCGGGGTCGGGAAGCGGGGCATGTAGTTGGCCGAGGTGTTGAACTTGACCTCGCACCGCTCGGCGATGAGCAGGGTGTTGTCGCAGGCCTCCGGGTTGTCCCGGAACAGGTGCCGCATCTCGGCGGCGGTCTTGAGGTAGAACTCGTTGGAGTCGAACTTGAACCGGTTCGGGTCATCCAGGGTCGACGCCGACTGCACGCAGAGTAGGGCGGCGTGCGCGGTGGCGTCGTGGGCGTGGGTGTAGTGCAGGTCGTTGGTGGCCACCAGCGGCAGGTCGAGTTCCTTGGCGAGTTTGAGCAGGTCGGTCATGGTGCGGCGCTCGATGTCGATGCCGTGGTCCATGATCTCGCAGAAGAAGTTGTCCTTGCCGAAGATGTCGCGCAACTCCCCCGCGGCCTGCCTGGCCTCGTCGTACTGGCCGAGCCGCAGGCGGGTCTGCACCTCGCCACCGACGCATCCGGTCGTGCCGATCAGGCCCTTGGAGTAGGTGCTGAGCAGTTCGCGGTCCATGCGGGGCTTGAAGTAATAGCCCTCGAGCGAGGCGAGTGACGACAACCGGAAGAGGTTGTGCATGCCCTCGGTGTTCTCCGAGAGCAGCGTCATGTGCGTGTAGGCGCCGCTGCCGCCGACGTCGTCGCGGTTCTGGGCGTTGGTGCCCCACTTGACCCGGGTCTTGTCCCTGCGGTCGGTGCCTGGCGTGATGTACGCCTCGGTGCCGATGATGGGCTTGATGCCGGCGTCGGTGGCGGTCTTCCAGAAGTCGAACGCGCCGAAGACGTTGCCGTGGTCGGTCACCGCGATCGCGGGCATTTTCTGCTCGGCGGCGGCGGCGATCAGCGGTTTGACCCGCGCGGCACCGTCGAGCATGGAGTACTCGCTGTGCACGTGGAGGTGGACGAACGAATCATTCTGGGTCGACACGACTGCTCCAGCTGCTCTGGGGTTTATCTGATGAAGATGTGGTGGTGCTGGTCTTCCAGCTTAAGCGTCGGCCGACGGCCCGGCTTAATCGCCGCGCAGGATACGTAGTGCGTTGGCCAGGTCATCGGGGTATTCGGCGTCGAAGGTGACCCACTCGCGGCTCGACGGGTGCTCGAAGGAGAGCTGCTTGGCCACCAGCCACTGCCGGGTGAGACCCAGCCTGGCGGAGATTTTCGCGTCGGCGCCGTACATCGCGTCGCCCACGCAGGCATGCCGCTGGGCGGCCATGTGCACCCGGATCTGGTGGGTACGACCGGTCTCCAGGTGTACCTCGAGCAGCGATGCCGAGGGGAATGCTTCAAGGGTCTCGTAGTGCGTGACCGAGTCCTTGCCACCGGCGACCACGGCGAACTTCCAGTCGGACCGCGGGTGCCGGCCGATGGGCGCGTCAATGGTGCCGCTGGACGGGTCTGGGTGGCCCTGCACGACGGCGTGATAGATCTTGTCGACCTCGCGGTCGTGGAAGGCTCGCTTGAGGTGCGTGTACGCGGCCTCAGACTTGGCGACCACCATGAGGCCGCTGGTTCCGACGTCGAGGCGATGCACGATGCCGGCGCGCTCCGACGCCCCGGACGTGGCGATCCGGTAACCGGCACCGGCGAGGGCGCCGAGCACGGTCGGTCCGGTCCAGCCCACACTGGGGTGGGCGGCGACACCGGATGGCTTGTTGATCACGACGATGTCATCGTCGTCGTGCACGATGGTGAGGTCCGGCACGTCGATCGGCACGATGACGAGGTCTTGCTTGGGCTGCCAGCTCACATCGAGCCAGCCGCCGGCGCGCAACTTGTCGGACTTGCCGACGACAACGCCGTCGAGGGTGACCCCATCGGCTTCGGCGATCTCGGCCGCAAAGCTGCGGGAGAAGCCGAACAGCTTGGCGATGCCCGCGTCAACGCGCACACCATCCAGGCCGTCGGGAAGGGGCAGGGCTCGGTTTTCCATGGTGCCGTTCAGTTGGGGGTGACGAGAGATGCGGGAGCATCGACGGGCGCAGCCGCTGCCGGCTCGGATGCCGGGGTGCGGCGGCCGTCGAGGCCGATGCCACGCAGTGAGAGCAGCAGGAACAGAACCATGCTCACCACAATGCAGCAGTCTGCGACGTTGTAGATGGCCGGCATCATCCACGGGGTGTAGATGAAGTCGACGACGTGACCGAGGCCGAAGCTGGGCTCTCGGAACAGTCGGTCGGTCAGGTTGCCGAGCACACCGCCGAGCAGGAGACCGAAGACGATCGCCCAGAGGCGCGAGCGGATGCGTGGGGCGAACCACACCACGAACACGACGACACCGGCCGCAATGAGTGAGAACACCCAGGTGAGGCCGGTGGCGAAGGAAAATGCCGCGCCGGGGTTCCGGATGAAGTGCAGTTGAAGCACATCACCCAGAACCCGGGCGGTTTCGCCCTCGATCATCGAATTGACGACGAGGGCCTTGCTGATCTGGTCGACCGCGAACCCACCGACGGCCACGAGGGCCAGGACGGTGAGCGCGCGATAGCTGACCTTCGCGGGGGTGTTACGCCCCAAAGCCCTGGAAGCTCGCCTTCGGCGAGTTGCCCGAGTCCTTGCCCGCACCCGCGCCGACGGGCGACGTGGAGTCGAGGTCGCGAAGCTGGCCCTCGATGTAGCTCTTCAGCTTCTGACGGTATTCGCGCTCGAAGGTGCGCAGTTCCTCGATCTTGTTCTCGAGGACCGAACGCTCCTTGTCGAGGACGTTGATCTGGGCGCGCTGCTTGGCTTCGGACTCCGCAATCACGCGAGCTGCCGTGGCGTGGCCTTCGGCGATCAGGGCGTCGCGCTTCTCAGCGCCTTCCTTGACGTGCTCCTCGTGCAGGCGGCGGGCCAGCTGCAGCAGGTTGGTCGTACCGGCGGTCTCGTCGACCTCGGCTGCGGGGGCAGCGGCAACGGGTGCCGGAACCGCGGCGGCGACGGGCTCAGCGACCGGCTCCGGGGTGTTGACGGGCTCGGCGACCTGGGCCGGTGCGGCGCTGACGGGAGCGGCACTGACCGGTGCGGAGGTGGCAGGTGCGCCCTCTCCGCCGGAGAGACGGGCCTTGAGGTCCTCGTTCTCCTGGGTCAGGCGACGCAGCTCGACAACGACCTCGTCGAGGAAGTCGTCAACCTCGTCCTGGTCATATCCCTCGCGGAACTTGGTCGACTGGAACCGCTTGTTGACTACATCTTCCGGAGTTAGCGCCATGGCTTTCCACCTCAAAACTTAATTGCGAACAGTTGTGCGAACACGTGCTTACGACCAACTGGCACTCGGTGTTGTACCGGGCCGGTTGGCCGTCATCGATCAAGAATACATGCCGAGACCCTGGTGAGGCTGCGTGTCAGAACCGAATCGCCGTAATCCACATTCCGATGATGCAGCAGAGCATCGTCAGGCTCCACCCGAAGTCGAAGGCGATGGGGCCGACACGCAGCGGCGGAAAGATCCGCCGGAAGAAATTGATGGGCGGGTCCGTGACCGTGTAGACGAGTTCGATGAGGACCAGCACGAAGCCGTGCGGTCGCCAGGACCTGTTGATTCCGCGCACCAGGTCGACGATGAATCGACCCCACATGACGAAGAAGTACAGCAGCAGGAGATAGTAGGCGATCCCCAGGACCAGGTTGATTACGGACACGTCAGGCTATGACTGGGCGAAGAAGGAGGAATCGGTGTCCCCCTCCTCTGCGGCGTTGTCGCCGGAGATCACGACGTGCGACGGCGACAGGAGGAAGACCTTGGCCGTGACGCGCTCAATCTTGCCGTAAAGACCCTGTGACAGGCCGCTGGCGAAGTCGATGAGGCGGCGAGCGTCGGCGTCGCTCATCTGGGAGAGGTTGATGATGACCGGAATGCCCTCACGGAAGGACTCGGCGATCACCTGGGCGTCGCGGTACTGGCGCGGGTGGACGGTGAGGATCTCGTTCATTTCGGACACGACAACATTCTTGGGGGTGGAGGTCTTGTGCAACGGCGTGACCGGCGCGCGGCCGGACGAGTGGGATCCGTTGGCCGGAGTGGCGTGGGTCGGCGCGGCGTGCGCGGACTGGGTGGGGAGAGTGGAGACGGGAGCCGCGGCGGGCGCCTCATATTCCAGCTCTTCGTCTGCCAGACCCAGGTAGACCATGGTTTTCTTGAGCGGGTTGGACATCTCGACCTCCGTGTTGGTATTACGACGTTTTCAGATTAACCGCTGCCGGGCGATTCCCGGTGATTGCGGTGCCAATTCGCAGGTGTGTCGCGCCTTCGGCGATGGCGGCCGCGTAGTCCTGGGACATTCCCATGGACAGGTATCGCGCATCGGGAGCAATGCCGCGCATCTGGGCCCCGAGCTCGCTGACCAGGGCGAAAGAGCGGCGTGGATCGGCGCCGAGGGGCGCAACGGCCATCAGGCCCAGAAGCCTGAGGCCCGGGGCAGCGAGGACCCGTTCAACGAGCGGGGCGAGGTCGGGTATCGACACACCGCCCCTGGCCGGGTCTTCGGTGAGATTGAGCTGCACGAAGCAGTCCACCGTCGTGCCCTCATCGCCCGGCTCGGTCACCGGGGCGGCGAGGGCGGTCACGAGGGATTCCCTGTCCACCGAGTGGATCACCGACGAGTAGGCCCGCACCTGACGGGCCTTCTTGCCCTGGACCTGACCCACGAAGTGCCACCGGATGCCCGACCCTGCCAGCTCAGCGGCCTTCACCTGCGCCTCCTGGTGCCGGCTCTCCCCGAAATCGCGCACACCGAGCTCGAGCAGCTCCTGCACCAGCGACACCGGCTGGAACTTGGTCACCACCACAGTGGTGATGTCGTCCACCGAACGGCCGGCGATTCGTGCGGCATCGGCTATGCCGCCCTGCACGTTCGCCAGCCGCTGGGAGAGGTCTGGATCCGTCATTACTTCAGGAAATCGGGGATGTCCAGGTCGTCTGAGTCGTCCTCGAACGCCGGGTCGGCGACCGGGGTGCTCGCGGCGGAATCGGTCGACCAGACCGAGCCGGCGGGCTCGGCAACCGGGGCGCTCTCGGCGCCGGCAGCGGCAATGGCGCTGGCCGCACCACCCGAGGCTCCAGCGGCCACACCGGCGGCAACGAGGTCGGAGCGACGAACCTCGGCGACCTTGGCGCCGGGCTCACCGCCGTCGAAGCCCGCGGCGATGACGGTGACGCGCACCTCGTCGCCCAGGGTGTCGTCGATGACGGCACCGAAGATGATGTTGGCTTCGGGGTGCACGGCTTCCTGCACCAGGCGGGCCGCGTCGTTGATCTCGAAGATACCGAGGTTGGATCCACCCTGGATGGACAGCAGCACGCCGTGGGCGCCGTCGATCGATGCCTCGAGCAGCGGCGACGCCACGGCGAGTTCGGCGGCCTTGATGGCCCGGTCGGCGCCGCGGGAGGACCCGATGCCCATCAGTGCGGAACCGGCGCCCTGCATGACCGACTTGACGTCGGCGAAGTCAAGGTTGATCAGGCCGGGGGTGGTGATCAGGTCGGTGATGCCCTGCACACCGGCCAGGAGCACCTGGTCTGCGGTCGCGAACGCTTCGAGCATGCTGATGCCGCGGTCGCTGATCTCCAGCAGACGGTCGTTCGGCACGACGATGAGGGTGTCGACCTCGTTCTTGAGCGAGGCAACGCCGGTTTCGGCCTGCGCCTGGCGGCGCTTGCCCTCGAAGCCGAACGGCTTGGTGACGACACCGATGGTCAGGGCGCCGATCGACTTGGCGATCCGGGCCACGACGGGAGCGCCACCGGTACCGGTACCGCCGCCCTCGCCGGCGGTGACGAAGACCATGTCGGCCCCGGCCAGCGCCTCTTCGATTTCCTCGGCGTGGTCCTCGGCGGCACGACGGCCGACCTCGGGGTCCGCTCCGGCGCCGAGACCTCGGGTGAGGTCGCGGCCGACGTCGAGCTTGACGTCTGCATCGCTCATCAGGAGTGCCTGGGCATCCGTATTGATGGCGATGAATTCGACCCCTCGGAGGCCGAGCTCGATCATGCGGTTGACGGCGTTCACGCCGCCGCCGCCAATTCCAACAACCTTGATGACTGCTAGGTAGTTCTGATTAGTTGACACGTCCGGCCTCCGGTGGAACCCTAAACCTCTACTCGAGGCTTAAAGTTATGCTGAGTATGCAATTCCTAAATTCGAAGTTAGGTGCCACCGGGAGCGCCTTGGGGAGGCGCGCCCGCGTGTCGCGAATCCCGGTCGGTTTCAGCGAACCACAGCGCTGTCCGGCGAGGACACGTCGTATTCGGTGACACTTCCGACGGGGTGGCTCACGATCAGCGCGGCCAATACGAGGGCCTTGTATTCGCTTCGCTCCGCATTGCCCCAAACCACGCGCGCTCCCCCGGCCAGGGTGAGCGCGACATCGTCCTTGGTTGCGGCCGTCACGGTGTCCAGCTGCGCGCGGATGCCCTCGGGCAGTGCGCCGACCACGGCGACACCGGCCTGGAAGCCGGTGCCGCTGGCACCGCCGGCGGTGTCGATCAGGGGGTAGCCCTCGGGCCGGTCGGGGCCGCCCTGAATGACCACCCCGGCCGCGTCGACGAGGTCGAACCCGGCGGCAGAGACTATCGCCCCGACGGGTTCGCGTTCGACGATGCGCACCACGAGAGTGTCCGGTGGCCGGCTTTCGGTGACATAGCTGCGGATCAGGCTGAACTCGCTGAGTTGGGCCTTCACTTCGGCAAGGTCCAGCAGCGGCAGCGGGGTGCCCAGTTGCCCGTCCAAAGCCTGGGCGACGTCGGCAGCCGGGATGCGACTGGTGCCGGTGATCTCGATCGTGCGGAGCGCCATCAGCGGGGAGAAAACGCCGACGAGCACGAAGGCCACGAGGGCGATCACGGTGCCGGCCGCTGCCAGCCACAGGTTACGCCGATGCCGGGACCGTGAGGTGAAGCGTCGAACCTCATTGCGCTCGTACTGTTTGCGGGCACGACGTGCGGCCCGGAGCCGGCCTCGTGCCGCACGCGCGGTCAGCGGGGTGTCGGCTGCGGCGGTCGTGGGAGTGTGCTCGGCAGCCGGCGCGTCGGGCTCAGAAGTCGTCGCCCCGGAACCAGACCCGGTCGGGGTGTCGGCGACGGGCTTGGCGCCGCGCCCGGGCAGGGTCAGGCGCGCGGCGAGGCCTCCGGGGGTGCCTGTCGGTCCCGCTGTCGCTGTCGCTGTCGAGGTCGGTTCCGCTGTCGATGTCGATGTCGACGCTGCCTTCCGCGCTGATTTGGGCAGCTCGATCGGCTCGGTCGGCGCGTCGGCCTCTGCACGGCCGCCGGAGCCGCTCCGGCCGCTCTGGTCGTCAGCGCCACGCCCGGACCCGCCCACGGGCTGTGCGGGCCGTTCCGGGGCGCGTGGTGGGGTCGGCCGGCCGGGCCGGGCCGCTGGTCCTGCTGGACGCTTCATGCGCGAGCGCCAGGGAGAAACCTCATCCGCGCGCACCCGCAGACGGCTCTTCGGTGAGAGAGTCGAGCAGCTGGGGCACGATGCGGTAGACGTCGCCGCAGCCCAGGGTCACAACGAAGTCACCGTCCCTGGCGATGCTGCCGAGGTAGTCGGCGGCGTCCTGCCATTCGGGGATGTAGGCCACGTGAGACGGGTCCTGGAAGCGTTCGGAGACCAGCGCACCGGTCACTCCCGGCTCGGGGTCTTCACGGGCGCCGTAGACCGCGAGCACGATGGTCTCGTCGGCATACTTCTCCAGGGTGTCCGCGAATTCCTGGGCGAACAGCCGGGTGCGGCTGTACAGGTGCGGCTGGTGCACCGCGATGATCCGGCCGCCGCCGACCACGGTGCGTGCCGCGGAGAGTGCCGCGGCAACCTCGGTGGGGTGATGGGCGTAGTCGTCGTAGACGCTGACGCCACGCACCGTGCCGTGCAGCTCGAAGCGCCGTTCGGTGCCGCCGAAGGCCGAGATCGCCTCGAGGGAAGCGGCCGGGTCGAAGCCGAGGCCGACGAGCACGGCGAAGGCGCCGGCAGCGTTGATCGCGTTGTGGCGGCCGGGGATGCGCAGGGTGGCCGAGTAGTCCACACCCTCCCAGGTCACCGAGAAGCTCACCGGGCCGGAGGTCCCGATCGAGTGCACCCGCGCCGTGGCGCCCTCGGCCTCGCCGAAGGTGATGATGCGCTTGTCGGTGAGGCGGGCGGTGACGTGGACGGCGCCGGGGTCGTCCGAGGAGACCACGACGAACTCGTCGGCGTTCTGGGCGAACTCGACGAACGCCGCTTCGAAGGCCTCGAGCGACCCGTAGTGGTCGAGGTGGTCGGGGTCCACGTTGGTGATCAGCGCGATCCCGGTGTCGTAGAGCAGGAAGGAGCCGTCGGATTCGTCGGCCTCGACCACGAAGAGGTCGTCGGCTCCGCTGCCGGCGCTGACGCCGAGCGATTCGATGACCCCACCGTTGACAAAGTTGGGGTCCTGGCCGAGACCGAGCAGGCCCGTGACGATCATGCCGGTGGAGGTGGTCTTGCCGTGCGCGCCCGCCACGGACACCAGACGGTGCGACCGGATCAACCAGGCCAGGGCCTGGGACCTATGCAGCACCGGCAGACCGCGTTCGGTGGCCAGGACGTACTCTGGATTGTCCTGCCAGAGGGCGCCGGTCACCACGAGCGAGTCGGCGTCGCCGACGTTGGCCGCGTCGTGACCGATGCTGATCGTCGCGCCCAGCTCACGCAGGGCGTGCACGTTGTCGGAGTCACGAGAGTCGGAGCCGGTCACGGTGTGGCCTGCGGCGAGGAAGAGTCGGGCGATGCCGCTCATCCCCGAGCCGCCGATGCCCACGAAGTGCACAGTGCCGAGGTCTTCGGGAACTATCAGGGTCAGGTCGGGCTTGATCACGTGGACGTCTCTCTGGCTGGCGGTGCTCGGGTGATGCGGGTGGGTCTGGGTTCAACGTTACGCGGAGTGCGCTTTCGTCGCACCCGAGGCTTCGTCGATGAGCTCGAGGGTGCGTGCGGTTCCGTCCAGCACACCCACCGACTGGGCGGCGATGCTCATGTCGTGGATGCGTTGCGGCTGGGCCAGAACCGGCAGCAGCGCCGACCGGATCCAGTCGGGCAGGAATTCGGCGTCGTCGACGAGGATGCCGCCGCCTGCAGCCACGACGTCGGCGGCGTTGAAGCGTTGTTCACCGTTTCCGACCGGGTACGGCACGAACACGGCGGGGATCCCGAGGGCGCTCAGCTCGCTGACCGTGGCTGCTCCGGCGCGGGAGACCGCGAAATCGGCGACGGAGAGAGCGAGGTCCATCCGGTCGCAGTATGCGACCATCCGGTAGCCGGGCAGCGTGGGATCGTCGACCTCCGCGGCGTTGCCGGTGATGTGCAGCACCTGCCAGCCCGCGCCGGTCAGGGCAGCGGCGGAGTCGACGACTGTGCGGTTGATGCGCCGGGCACCGAGCGATCCGCCAGTGACGAGCAGGGTCGGCAGGTCGGCGTCGAGGCCGAAGAACTCCAGGCCGCTCGCACGCGAGCCGGCCCTGTCGAGGGTCTCGATCTCCCGGCGCAGCGGCATGCCGACGACGCGGGCGTGCCGGAGCCTGGTGCCGGCGAAGGCCACCCCGACCGAGCGCGTGAGCGCGGCGCCCACGCGGTTGGCCAGCCCCGGCTTGGCATTGGCCTCGTGGATGGCGATCGGAACACCGGCGCGGCGCGCGGCCAGGTAGGCCGGAGTGGCGACATAGCCGCCGAAGCCGACGACGACGTCGACCTTCCGGTGGCGCAGGATCTGGGCGACGTCGTTGATGGCGCGATTGAATTTCGGCAGGAATCCCAGCGCCGCCCGGTTGGGGCGCCGTGGGAACGGCAGCCGCGGCACGATCAGCAGTTCGTAGCCACGTTCTGGAACCAGACGGGCCTCAAGACCCTCGGCTGTGCCCAGCACGAGCACGCTCGCCTGCGGGTCCCGCAGGCGCAGGGCGTCGGCGACGGCCAGCAGTGGATTGACGTGACCGGCGGTTCCCCCGCCGGCCAGCAGGTAGGTGGTCATCTCGTGGTTCCTCGGTTCGGTGCGACGCCGACCGGGGCCGGGCGTGTGAGTGTGGCGGCGGTCTCGCCTGCGACGGCCTCCTCGGCCAGGGCATGGTCACTTCGGGCGAAGGAGAGCACAACACCGATGGCGCCGAGGGTGGTGAGCAGCGCGGTGCCTCCGGCCGAGATGAGCGGCAGCGGAACGCCGAGCACCGGGAGCACCCCGAGGACGACACCGATGTTGACGAGGGCTTGACCGATGATCCAGACCATGACGGCTGCGGTGGTGACCTTGATCTGCATGTTGGTGGTGCCGCGCATGATGCGGATGAATGCGAAGGCGAGCAGCACGAACATCAGGAGCACCACGATGGCGCCGATCAAGCCGAGTTCTTCGCCGATGATGGCGAAGATGTAGTCGTTGTCCGCGGCCGGCAGCCACGACCACTTGGCCTTGGAGTTGCCCAGCCCCACGCCGAACACTCCCCCGTTGGCCAGGGCCCAGGTGCCGTGCAGGGGTTGCCAGCAGGCTGCCGAGATGGTGCCGTTCAGTTCGTCGCAGCCGTCGACAGCGAAGCTCAGGATGCGGGTCATCCGGTTCTCACTGCTGATCGCCAGCAGGACTCCGGCCACCGCACCGATCACCAGCGGGACGGCCAGCATGCGCAGCCGCACACCGGCGAAGAAGAGCGCGCCGAACAGGATGCCGGCCATGATGATCACGGTACCGAGGTCACCGCCGATCATCACGAGCAGAACCGACCCGCCGCCGACGCCGAAGACGGGGATGTACACGTGCCGCCAGTCGTCGAGCTTGTCTTTCTTCTGCGCGAGGATCACGCCCAGCCAGATCACCAGTGCGACCTTGATGGCTTCGGACGGTTGAAACTGCACTCCGAAGATGGAGAGCCAGTTGGTGTTTCCGGCGACGGTCACGCCGAGTCCGGTGAACACCACCAGGCACTGGAAGAAGCAGGCAATCCCCAGGGCGGGCCAGGCGATGCGCTTCCAGAATTTCACCGGCAGTCGACTGATCACGAGCATCAAGGGAATGCCGACCACGGCGAAGATGCCTTGCCTGAACAGGCCACCGTAGAATCCGGCGTCTTCCAGATAGGAGTCCACCGACGAGGAGGACAGCACCATGACCAGGCCGAAAATGACCAGGAACACCGTGGTGCCGAGCAGGAGCAGGTAGTTCGTTGATTCGGCCCTGAACACCTTGCCGAGGTTGATCCTCGTCAGGATGCTGCCACCGGAGCCGTGCTGTTCAGCCTGGGACTGGGTGGAGTCAGGCACCCGGGTACGAGGACGAGTCTTCATGCGACCCACCTCCCAAATAATCGTGTACGGCCTGGGCGAACTTCGCCCCGCGTTCCGCATAGCTCGCGAACTGGTCCATGGATGCAGCCGCAGGTGCCAGCAGGACCACGTCGCCCGCCGAGGCGAGGGATGCGGCCAGACCGACCGCTGACGGCATGACCTCACCAGTGTCATCCGAGTCGATCTCGAACACGCGCAGGGCGGGGGCGTGTCGCCGGAATGCCGCGAGGACTTGCTCCCGTTCGACACCGATCACGATAGCGCCGCGCAGCCTGTCGGCGTGCCTGGCGACGAGGTCGCCGATGTCGACGCCCTTCAAGAGCCCGCCGACGAGCCAGACGACGGAGTCGAACGCCGCCAGCGAGGCGTCAGCGGCGTGCGGATTGGTGGCCTTCGAATCGTCGATCCAGCTGATGCCGTCGCTGACGGCCACGACCTCGATGCGGTGCGCGTCGAGCCGGAAGCCGGACAGGGCCGTCTTGATGGCCGCCGGCGGCACGTCGAACGACCTGGCCAGCGCCGCGGCGGCCAGGATGTTGGCGACCACGTGCGGGGCGGCCAGACCGACGGCGGCGAGGTCGGCGACCGTGGTGAGCTCGATTGCGCTGTCGAAGCGGTCGTCCAAGAACGCCCGGTCGCAGAGGATCCCGTCGACGATGCCCAGGTCGCTGGGTCCGGGCACGCCCAGGCCGAAACCGATCGCCCTGGCACCCTCGCTGACGTCAGCGTCCTCGACCATGCGCATCGTGGCGAGGTCGGCCTTGTTGTAGACGCAGGCCACGGTGGTGTTCGAATAGACCTTGGCCTTGGCGTCGCTGTATGCGGCTGCGGAGCCGTGCCAGTCGATGTGGTCATCGGCGATGTTGAGGCAGACGCTCGAGAACGGCACCAGGGCGCCGGGGCCGGCCAGCGGCAGGTGGTGCAGCTGGTAGCTGGACAGCTCGACGACGAGCACGTCCCAGCCCTGCGGGTCGCGGATGGCGTCGAGCACGGGAACGCCGATGTTGCCGCACGGGGCGACCCGGTGTCCGCCGGCGGCGAGCATCGTCGCGGCGAGCTGCACCGTGGTGGTCTTGCCGTTGGTGCCGGTCACCAGGATCCACGGTGCGGCCGGTCCGACCTTGTCGCGCAACCGCCAGGCCAGTTCGATGTCGCCCCAGACCGGAATGGCCTGTGCCTCGGCCCAGACCAACAGCGGGTGGTCCGGGTGGAATCCAGGGGACACGATGATGAGCTCGGGGTTGTGGGCGACCAGGGCGTCCGGCGCCACGTCGAGGTCGGCGGTGACCAGGGGTACGCCGAGCACCTCGAGAAGTCGGGCCCGTTCGTCCGGGGCGCGTCCGGCCACGACCAGAACGTCGGAGCCGAGCTCCGCCAGGGTGTCCGCCGCGGCGAAGCCGGTCATCCCGAGCCCGAGCACCGCCACGCGCAGGCCGGACCAGTCGGAGTGCCAGCTCGTCAGCGTGTTGAGCCGCTCCGCGCTGGCCCCGTGGTCGGCACCGGCGTCGGTGCCTGAATCGGTGCCGGAATCGGCGGCGGGGTCCTCGTAGGAGTGCGCACCCATCAGCGGGCCAGCCACTCGAGGTAGAACGTTCCGACGCCGGCGGCAACGAGCAGTCCGCCGACGATCCAGAAGCGCACCACGACAGTGACCTCGGCCCAGCCCTTCAGCTCGAAGTGGTGGTGGATCGGGCTCATCAGGAAGATTCGCTTGCCGCGAGTCACCTTGAAGTAACCGCGCTGAACGATGACCGACCCGGCCTCGATCACGAACAGGCCGCCGATGAGCACCAGCAGGAGCTCGGTGCGGCTGAGGATGGCCAGGGCGGCCAGCGCGCCGCCGAGGCCGAGCGACCCGGTGTCGCCCAGGAAGATCTTGGCCGGTGAGGTGTTCCACCAGAGGAAGCCGATCAGGCCGCCGACGATCGCCGCGGCCACGATGGCCAGGTCGAAGGCTTCCGGCCCGGCGTAGCACTTGTACATGTCGGCGATGTCCGACCCGCCGGGGTTGCAGGACTGGTTCGACTGCCAGAACCCGATGATGATGTACGAGCCGATCGCGAAGACCAGTGAGCCGGTGGCGAGGCCGTCGAGGCCGTCGGTGACGTTGACGCCGTTGGAGGTCGCCGCGACGATCAGGCAGATCCAGATGATGAAGGCGGCGATCCCGATGAAGGTGCCGAGCTTCATGAAGTCCAGCGGCAGGTCCCGGATGAACGAGATATGCGTTGAGGCCGGTGTCTGGCCGTACTTGTCGGGGAACTGCAGTGCCATCCAGCCGAACGCACCGGCGACGATGACCTGTCCGGCGATCTTCTGCCAGCCGCCGAGGCCGAGGCTGCGCTGGTTGCGGGTCTTGAGGAAGTCGTCGAGGAACCCGACCAGGCCCAGGCCCACCATCATGAACAGGACGAGCAGCGGGGACGCCGTGAGCGGGCGCTGTTGCTGCCACATCGCCAGGAAGTAGCTGATCAGCACGCCGACGATGATGATGATGCCACCCATGGTCGCCGTACCGCGCTTGGCGTGGTGGCTCTTGGGTCCGTCATCGCGGATGAACTGGCCCCAGCCGAGTTTGTGGAAGAGCCTGATGAACAGCGGTGTCAGCGTCAAGGTGAAGACGAGGGACATCGCTCCGGCCAGCAGGAGGGCAATCACGAGTACAACTTTCCCAGCCGGTCACCGAGGAATCGGAGTCCGGCTGAATTTGATGATTTGACG
This sequence comes from Cryobacterium sp. W22_MBD10_FK3, assembly GCF_052113745.1. Classification (NCBI taxonomy): domain Bacteria; kingdom Bacillati; phylum Actinomycetota; class Actinomycetes; order Micrococcales; family Microbacteriaceae; genus Cryobacterium; species Cryobacterium sp. W22_MBD10_FK3. The sequence continues at coordinate 349,902 of NZ_JBGQOH010000002.1, read as the reverse complement.
AGCACGGTGTCGCCAGGCTTGATGGTGTCGCGCAGCAGGTCGAAGGCCTCGTCTGAGGTCTCGACGTACGCCGATTCCCCGTCCCAGGAGCCCTCATTGATCGTGCTGATGTGCATGCGCCGGGCCGAGCGACCGACCACGACGAGTTGGGAGATATTGAGCCGCACCGCCAGGAGCCCGATCCTGTCGTGCTCCTCACCGGAGAGCTCGCCGAGTTCGCTCATCTCGCCGAGCACAGCGATGCTGCGCCCGTCGGGCTTCCGGATCTGGGCGAGGGTCTTCAACGCCGCTGTCATTGAATCGGGGCTGGCGTTGTACGCGTCATTGATCACGGTGACGTCGTCCCGGCCGCCGAGCACCTCCATGCGCCAGCGTTCGGCGACGCTGACGGACTCGAGGGCGGCGACGATATCGTCGATGGGAACGCCGAGGACGTCGGCGGCTGCGGCGGCGGCCAGGGCGTTCATCACGTGGTGTTCGCCGAGAACCTTGAACGACACGGGCCGGCTGGTGCCGTCCGGCAGGTGCAGGGTGAAGGTGGTTCCGGCACGGCTGCCGTGAATGGAGGAGGCTCGCACAGTGGCGCCGTCGCTCTCACCGAACCACACCACGCGGGCGGCGGTGACATCGGCCATGCCGGCCACCCTGTCGTCGTCAGCGTTCAGGATGGCGATGTCGTCGGGCCGGAGGTCGGTGACCATCTCGGACTTGGTGCGCACGGTGGCTTCGATACCGCCGAAACCGCCGGCATGGGCCAGGCCCACCTTGAGTACGATGCCGATGTCGGGCCGGGCCATCCGCACCAGGCGCCTGATCTCGCCCTCGGCGCTGGCACCCATCTCTGCGACGAGAAACTCTGTGTCCGGCGTCACTTCGAGCATGGTCAGCGGGGCACCGACCTCGTTGTTGAACGAGGCGCGCGCGGCGACCGTGGGGCCGACTCGTTCGAGGATGGCGCGCAGCAGGTTCTTGGTGGTGGTCTTGCCGTTGGATCCGGTGATGCCGATGACCTTCAGTCGGCCCGCGGCACGGATCCGCGCGATCACCGCGGTGGCGAGGTCGCCGAGGGCGACAACGGCGTCGGGCACCAGCACCTGGGCCACGGGCAGGTCGAGCACCCGCTCGACGATGATCACGGCGGCTCCGCTCGTGACGGCCGCCGGAGCAAAGAGGTGACCGTCGGTCTCCTCCCCCGGCTTCGCGACGAAGATGTCACCGGCGGCGACCTCGCGGGAGTCCGTGTGCACGGCCCCGCCGACGAGGGAGTCCGCGGTCAGGGCGTCGGGGTCAGACGGGTCGACGAGATGGAGGGTGCCGTTCATGGCCGCGGCGATCTCGGTCAGGGTGAGGGCGATCATCTACAGCCACCCGGCTTCCTGCAGTGCGACGCGGGCGTCATCTCTGGCTGAGTACGGGAGCTTCACTCCGGCAACCTCCTGGTAATTCTCGTGGCCTGGGCCGGCATAGAGCACGACGTCACCCTCCCCGGCCAACGACAGCGCCAGGCGGAAGGCCGTGGCCGGGTCGGGTTCCTCGTGGAGTTCCCCGCCGGGGACGGCCGCGCGGGCCGCGGCCAGCAGGGTGGCCCGGATGGCGGCCGGGTCTTCGAAACGGGGGTGGAAATCTGTGATCACGACGGCGTCCGCGCCTCGCGCTGCGATGGCGCCCATGTCGGCGCGCTTGGTCTTGTCCCGGTCGCCGTCTGCACCGAAGACCATCACGATGCGTCCGGCGGTCGAGGCGCGGATGGCCGCGAGGGTGTTGAGGAAGGCGTCCGGGCTGTGGCCGTAGTCGATGTAGACCAGGGGGCCGCGATCGCCGGAGATGAGCTCCGCCCGGCCGGGGATGTACGCGTCGATGCCGCCGTCCCGGGTGAGAGCGTGGTCGATGGCGGCGAGGTCGAACCCGCTCTCCACCAGCAGCACGATCGCAAGCGCCGCATTGGCGGCCATGAACCAGCCGAGCAGCGGCACCCTGGTCTGCAGGCGTCGGCCGTCCGGGCCTTCCAGGGTGAACTCGGTGAAACGGGCACCCGTCTCGACGACGGTCATGTGCCAGTCTGCGGAGGAGTCCGCGTGCGTCTCGTCGCCCTGAGGGTGGTTGGCGAGGGTGGTGACCGGGATGCGGCACTCCGCGACCAGGCGGCGACCCCACTCCGAGTCGACGGTGACGACTCCGCGGCGGGCCCGGTCGGGCTGGAAGAGTTCCAGCTTGGACTGGAAGTACTCCTCCATGCTCGGGTAGTCGTCCAGGTGGTCGTGGGACAGGTTGGTGAACCCGGCGAGGTCGAAGACCAGCCCGTCCACCCTGTGCTGGGTGACGGCCTGAGCTGAGACCTCGATACCGACGGCCCGCACCTCGGCTTCGCGCATCCGGGCCAGGAGGGCGTGCAGTTCGCTGGCCTCCGGGGTGGTGAGGGAGCTGGTCACGGCGACGGAGCCGATTCGGCGTTCGGCCGTTGAGGTGAGTCCGGCCACGACGCCGAGCTGGTTGAGGATGGCAAACAGCAGGTACACGACGCTGGTCTTGCCGTTGGTCCCGGTGACGGCGAAAAGAGTCGCCGGGTTCTCACCGGTGCGGTGGATCCAGGCGGCGACCGTGCCGAGCGCTGCACGGACATCCGGGGTGACCAGAATCGGCAGGCCGCAGTCCGCGGCCAGCAGAGCACCGGCTTCGTCGGTCAGAACCGCGACGGCGCCGGCCTCGCGGGCCGCGGCGGCGTAGGACGCCCCGTGGCTCATCTGCCCAGGCACCCCCACGAAGAGGTCGCCGGGCTGCACGGCGCGCGAACTCAGGCTCACACCCGTCAGTTCACGGTTGGCGGCGTCGCCGCGCAGGTCAAGCTCGAATTCATCGACCAGTCCAGACAACGATCGCGGGACCGGATGCTGAGGACGGAGAGCCGAGGGTGCCAAATCGGTCACGGGGCTCACTTTCTTACCAGGAACCGGAGAGATCAGGCGCGGCGGCGCCCGAGGGAACTGCCCGGTACTTTTTCAGCACCTGACTCATGACCTCTTGAAAGATCGGAGCGGACGCTGCTGACGAATTCATGTTAACAGGATCGGCCAGACTCACCGAAACGACGTACTGCGGATCGTCGGCTGGAGCGAAGCCCGACACCGACACGAGGTAGCCCTTCGAGTAGCCGCCGTTGCCGTCCGGCATCTGCGCGGTGCCGGTCTTGGCGGCCACCCGGTAGCCCGGAATGTTCCAGGCGTCGGCGAGCCAGCCCTGCTGGTAGACCATCTCGAGCATTTCAGCGGTTCCCTTGGCCGCGTCGGCCGAGACCACCTGGGTGCCCTCGGCGGAGGGAGCCTCGGTGAGGGTGCCGTCCGCGGCGCGGCAGCCTGAGACCAGCTGCACGGGCATCCTGACCCCGCCGTTGGCGATGGTCTGGTAGATACTCGAAACCTGAAGCGCTGTCGTGGTCAGTCCCTGTCCGAACATGGTGGCGTATTGGGTCTGGTTGTCCCAGTCCGCGGCCGGGTACAGGATGCCGGGGTCTTCGCCGGGGAAACCGCTCTCGGTCTCGGTGCCGACACCGAACTTGGTCATGTAGTCGTAACGCTGCTCGTCGCTGAGCAGTTCGCCGAATTTCGACATTCCGGTGTTCGACGAATCGATCAGTACGCCGGTGAGGGTCAGCCGCAGGTCACCGTGCGCCGAACTGTCGTTGATGTTGGCGCCGTTCTCGGGCAGGTAACGGTAGGGGGCCACGACCTGCGAGTCCGGGGTCGCCAGTCCGGCGTCCAGCACGGATGCGGCGGTCAGGGCCTTGAACGTCGAACCGGGTTCGTAGGAGGCCGTGAAGGCGCGTGAACCCCGGTCCTCGGGGTTGGTGGTGGCGCTGACGTCGTTCGGGTCGATGGTGGGATAGTCGGCGACGGCGACGAGCTTGCCGGTCTTGACCTCCTGCACGACAACGTTGCCCCAGGCGGCTCCGGTTTTCTGGGCCTGCTCTGCGAGCACCTGCTGAACAAAGAACTGCAGGTCGGAATCGATTGTGGTCAAGACGTCCTTACCGTCGACGGCCGGCTCGGTCGTGACGGTGCTTTCGGGCAGGCGAACGCCATCGGCACCGCGCTCATAGGTCTCCGTGCCGTTGTTGCTGGCCAGGCAGGAATCCTGGCCTGCTTCGAGTCCGGCCTGCGCCTCGCCCTGTGCCGAGACGAACCCGACGAGGTTGCCGGCGACGGCACCGTTGGGGTACACCCGGCCGGGGTTCTGGTAGAGGTAGAGCCACGGGATGTCGAGGGCGTCGAGGGCCCGGAACGCGTCGACGTCGATCTTCCTGGCCACGACGGCGTAGTCGGACTCGGGGTTGTCGGCGAGCGAGTCGGCGATCAGCGCCACCGTCTGCTCGGCCGGCTGACCGAGCACGGCGCCGATCTCGGCGGCGGCGTCGGCGACGGTGACAGTGGTGTCAACGCCTGCCACCGTGCGGGTGAACGTCGTGGCGTTCTTGGGTGAGAGCGCCACGTCGTAGCGCATCACCGTACCGGCGAGGACGACGCCGTTGGCATCGAGGATCTCGCCGCGCGAGCCGTACACGGTTCTGTCGACGGAGCGGTTGCCGAGCGAATCCGCACTCAGGCTCTCCGCGCGAACGACCTGGATGTCGACGAGGCGCACGACGAACAGGCCGATGATCGCCACGAGCACGACAACGGTCGCCGCGACCCTGCGCTTGCTGGACATGTTTGTACTGGCCACGTGGGGACCTCCTGTACCGGACTGTACCGGCGTTTATCGGGTGGTCGGCGAAGGCAGGCCGTCGGTCACCGCAACTGCGGCGGGTGCGGCCGCGCCGGCAGCGCTGCCGGCTGCTACTCCGGCGCCTGCTCCCCCGGCGGGCAGCTGGGTGACCAGCGGCACGCCGGTGAGCAGCGAGTTGGGAACCAGGCTGGCCGCGCCGGCCTGGCCGCCGCTGGCCGAACTCGGGGCACCGAGCACGGCGCCGTCGGAGAGCCGCAGGTAGGCCGGAGTGGAGTTGTTGATCATGCCCAGTGCCTCCGCGTTGGCCGCGAGGCTCTGCGGCGAGGACACCCGGATGAGGTCTTCGCTCACGCTGTCGGCAGTGCGGCCGAGCTCGACCTGGCTGGCGCGCAGCGCCGAGATCTCGTAGGCGCCCTGGGAGATCCCCACGCTCAGCAGCAGCTGCGCGACGACGATGGCACCGACGCAGCCGACGGCCGAGAGCGCGTACACGATGCGGGGACGCTTGTGAGTGCTCGGGCTCACGATCTCGATGTGGCGGCGTTCGTCGCCGTCCGGGCGTGCGTTCCACTCGGGGCGCAGTGTTTCGGCGTTCAGCACCCGGGCCAGGTTGTCGCTCATTCGGCTCTCCTCAGTCGTTCAGCGGCACGAAGGCGAACCGACGTTGCACGGGGGTTGATGGCTTTTTCGTCATCCGACGCGAGCTCTGCGCCCCGGATGAGCAAGGTGAATATCGGCTTGTGCTCCGGCAGCTCCACCGGGAGGCCGGCGGGGGCGCTCGACGTCGACGCGGCAGCGAACATCCGCTTCACGATCCGGTCTTCGAGGGACTGATACGCCATCGAGACGATGCGGCCCCCCACGGCGACGGCTTCCATCGCGGCAGGGATCGCACGTTCGAGAACCGCCAATTCCTGGTTGACCTCGATGCGCAGCGCCTGGAAGACCCGTTTGGCGGGGTGCCCCATACGCTGCACCGCGACCGGGGTGACCTTGGTGATGACCTCGACCAGCTGGGCGGACCGCACGAAGGGTGTGGTCACCCGTGCGTCCACAATCGCCTTGGCGTAGCGGCCGGCGAGCTTCTCTTCGCCGTACTCCTGGAAAATGCGGCGGAGGTCGCCCTCGCTGTAGTCGGCGAGGATGCGCTCGGCGGTGAGCGGTGAGGTGCTGTCCATGCGCATATCCAGCGGCGCGTCTTTGGAGTAGGAGAAGCCGCGCTCGACCTGGTCCAACTGCATGCTGGAAACGCCGAGGTCGAAGAGAATGCCCTGCACCTCGCTGATGCCGAGGCCGGCGAGGGCGTCGAGGATGCCGTCGTACACGGTGTGCACAAGGTGGATGCGGTCGCGGAACGGCTTGAGGCGTTCCTCGGCGACGGCCAGGGCGTCGAGGTCGCGGTCCAGGCCCACCAGGGTGAGGCCGGGGAACCGGCTCAGCATGGCCTCGGCGTGCCCACCCATGCCGAGTGTGGCGTCGACGAGCACGGCCCCTGGCTTGTCCAGGACCGGGCCGAGCAGCTCGATGCTGCGTTCGAGCAGGACCGGGATGTGGATGTCGTTCAGCTGCGGCCGTTCGGCCGGGCTGCCTGCGGTGTTCTCGGGGGTCATCTCGTCGTTCGTGTCGTTGGTGTTGTCGTTGTTCGTGTCGTTGTCGGTGTCGTTGTTCATAGCTGCTGCCGGGGCCGGATCCTGAGGCCTGATCCCCATCCGTTTCGCCTGGCACCGGGGAAGTGTGTCAGGAGGGCAACGGCTGGGAGTCAGGCGCCAGGAGCTAGAAGAGTCCCGGAATCACCTCCTCCGTGATGTTGGCGAACTCGACTTCCTTTTCAAGGAGGTAGGCCTCCCAGACCTCGGTGTCCCAGATCTCCACGCGGTTGCCCACGCCGATCACCGAGAGGTCTCGGCCGAGACCGGCGTAGGCCCGCAGGTTCGCCGGAATGGTCACCCGGTTCTGCTTGTCGGGAGTCTCGGCGCTGGCGCCGGAGAGGAAGACGCGGAAGAAGTCGCGTCCCTCCTTGCTGGTGATGGGGGCCTGCCGGATCTTCTCGTGCACCTCGTCGAAATCCCTGGCTGTGAACACGTAGAGGCATCGTTCCTGACCACGGGTCATGACGATGCCGGTCGAGAGCTCCTCACGGAACTTGGCCGGCAGGATGACGCGTCCTTTTTCGTCGAGCTTGGGGGCATAGGTCCCGAGGAACATTCATCACCCCTCTCTTCCGGCCAAGGTCAGGTGTTGCTCCACTTTACTCCACTATCAACCACCGTGTCTGGAAAACGGCCGATATTGCTGCGAATCCGCCCAATTATTCCCCGGAAACACCCTGAATCACAGGGTGGAGGAAAATCCCACGTTTTGACCCGGTTTCGGGTGGTTTTGGGCACAAAAAAGGACCGACCTGGTGGCCGGTCCTGCGGGGAGGGTCGAAGTGGGTGAAAAGGGAGGCGTTTGCTCTTCGCCGGCTATCCGCTGGCTAAGGAGTGGTTAACCGCGAAACGCCCACCATCCTGCGTGACAGGGGCGGGCGTTCCGTGAAGCGGTGGTGGTTACTGCTGACCGTCCTGTCGACGGTCCCAACGATCGTTGAGCTTGTCCATGAAACCCTGCTGATTACGCGCCGCCGCCGGCCGACGGGACTGGGTGGACGACGGCTTCGTCGCCCTGGCAGTGCGGCCCGGCGTGATGGCCAGCAGCACGCCTCCGAACATGATGATGAATCCGATGATGCCGAGCCAGAGCTGCTGCACAGCAACACCGGCGACAAGAGTGGCTATCCCGACGACGCCGGCGAGCACGCCCAGCACGATGGATCGGTAATTGGGGCGCAACCGGGTGCCCCCAACGCTCGCCACGAATTCGGCATCGTTGTGATAGAGACTGCGCTCCATCTCTTCGAGGAGTCGCTGCTCTTGTTCTGAAAGCGGCATCTCATTCCTCCAATTGGGGATCGAGCGGATTAGACCCTAATTCTAGTCCCGCCGAGATGGCTAGGCTAGGCAGGTGGCACAAAGCACCCGACTGGTCGATCTGGTTCATTCTCGCATCGACGAATTCATCAACACGCGTGAATCAATTGTGACGACCATCAGCCCGGACGTGACCGTGCTGGTGGACTTCTCACGGCAGTTTCTCAGCGGCGGAAAGCGATTCAGGGCGCAGTTCGCCTACCTCGGCTGGCAGAGCGTTCCGGCCGTCGCTGCAAGCTCAGCGGGGCGGTCTTCAGACGCAGCCCCCGGTGACCTCGCCGGCATCGTGGCGGTCGCCTCGTCGCTGGAGGTCTTCCACGCCGCGGCCCTGGTTCACGATGACATCATCGACAACTCCGACACCCGACGCGGCGCGCCATCCGCTCACCGTCGCTTCGAGCGACTGCACGGCATCGAAGGGTGGGCAGGCACCCCGGCCGACTTCGGCCGGGCCTCGGCGATCCTGCTCGGCGACCTTCTGTTGGGTTGGAGCGACGAGCTGCTCGACGAGGGACTCGACGACGCCGCCGACAGGGCCAGCGCGCGCCGCGCCCGCCGGGAGTTCAACCTCATGCGCACCGAGGTCACGGCCGGGCAGTACCTCGACATCCTCGAGGAACGGGCCTGGGTCACCCAGCCGGAGGCCGAACTGCTCGACCGCGCAGTTCGCGTGATCGTCTTCAAGTCAGCCAAGTACAGCGTTCAAGCGCCCCTGGTGATCGGTGCGGCCCTCGCTGGGGCCGACGATGACCAGCTCGACACGCTACGCGCCTTCGGCCTGCCGCTCGGCATCGCCTACCAGCTGCGGGACGACCTGCTCGGAGTGTTCGGGGACGCGGCCGTGACGGGAAAGCCCAGCGGGGACGACCTGCGCGAGGGCAAGCGGACCGTGCTGATCGCCCTGACCAGGGAGCGCCTGGACGAGGCCACCCGGAAGACCGTGGACAGCCTGCTCGGGCGCGAGGATCTGACGCCTGAGCAGATCTCGTCGCTGCAACAGATCATCCGGGACAGCGGCGCCGTGGACAGGGTGGAGACGCTCATTCAGCAGAACGTCGGCCAGGCCCTTGCGGTGCTGGACGGCTCGGACGTGGCGGCCGGGGTGTCGACCGAACTGACCGACTTCGCCCACACGGTCACCCGCCGGGTCTTCTAGCCCCGGCCGGCCGCGTGGCCGGCCAGGGTTTCGCCGAGGTTAGGCCAGGGCCTGGGCGACGCGGCGAACCTCGGCCTTGCGGCCGGCCAGCAGCGCGTCGATCGGTGCCACGCCGAGGCTGTCGTCGACCTCGAGCAGCCACTCCATGGCCTGGTCGTCGGTGAAGCCATCATCGGCCAGCACGATCAGCGTGCCGCGGAGCTCGCTGACGGGTGCGCCGTCGCGGATGAAGGAGGCAGGCACGCTGACCCGACCGTCGCGGCGGACGGCGAGGAGGTGCTTGTCCTCGATGAGCTGGCGAACCCGGCTGTGGCTGATGCCGAGGATCTCGACGAGATCGGGAATGGCGAGCCAGGTGCCTGCCGGTGCGGAAGCGCCGGCCGTGTCGTTGGAGGGGACGGAATGCGGTTGAACTGAAGACGAATCGGTCACCCCCCAAGCTTCCCACGATTCAGGATCGCCGACAAACCCCCGTTGCCGCCGACTTGCCGCGCCGAGCAGCAGTTTTCTCCCATTTGTGAAGGCATCTTGCCGCGTGTCCGCGTGGTTAATTGACTCGGCATTCCAACTGTGTCAGCGTTGAGGACACGTCAGCTATCCCGGATAGCTGCCGACGAGCAGTCAACGAGCGGAGCGTCATGTCGGTTAGAGCCAGCAAGATCGAAACGGGGACGGTCCCAACGGACTCCCCCGTCGAGACGACAGGCTCGCCCAGCACGGGTTCGTCGGCGTCAGCACGGCACCGCCCGGCACCCACCGGCATGCGCAGGTCCATCGGCGCCTTCGCGAGCATCCCCCTGGTGGTCGTGAGCACCCTCGCGATCGTGCTCAACCTCGCTTCTCCCGCCCAGGCGGCCACCGCCATCAAGAAGCCGTTGAAGAGTCGCACCACCCTGCCGCAGACCGTCGTCAAGCCGGTGCAGGCCGTGCAGCCGGCGGCGACGCCGGCCCCGAGCCAGTACACCGTCGCAGACGGCGACACCATCAGCGCCATCGCCGGCAAGTTCGGCCTCTCCACCGCCTCCGTTCTGGCCCTCAACGGCCTCGGCTGGTCCGCCGTGATCTTCCCGGGCCAGGTACTCACCCTGTCGACGACCCCCCTCGCCGTCGCCGCGGCTCCCGCCTCCGTAGCGACCGAACTCACCCGGTACACCATCCAGTCCGGCGACACCCTGAGCGGTGTCGCCGCCGCCCACGGCGTCGCCACCGACGCCCTGTTCAGCGTCAACGGCCTCGGCCGCAACAGCATCATCTTCCCCGGCCAGGTCATCGTGCTTCCCGCCGCCGGATCGGCCGCGGCGCCCGCGGCAACGGTGTCCGCAGCGAGCGTCACGCCCACCACCGGCGGCGGCCACACGGTCGTGGCCGGCGACACCGTCGACAAGGTCGCCGGTGCAGCCGGCGTCACTGTGCAGGCGGTTCTCGAAGCCAACGGTCTGGGCTACTCGAGCGTCATCTACCCCGGTCAGGTGCTGGCCATCCCCGGCGCCGCACCGGTGCTCGACGCGGTTCCCGCCGTGGTGATCACTCCCGTGGCCGCGCCGACGCCTGCTCCGGCCCGCGGCACGGTGACGCGTCTCACCGCCGACATGGCCGCCAACGCCAGGCTCATCATCGCTGTCGGCCGCGAGGCCGGCGCGAGCGACGCCGCCCTGGTCGTTGCCCTCGCGGCAGCAGCCCAGGAATCGGGCATGCGCAACATCGACTACGGCGACCGCGACTCCCTCGGCCTCTTCCAGCAGCGTCCCAGCTCAGGTTGGGGCGATGCCGCCCAGGTCATGGATGCCGATCGGGCCACCCGCGCATTCTTCGGCGGATCGGTCAACCCCAACCCCGGTGTCACCCGCGGGCTTCTGGACATTCCGGGTTGGGAAGCCATGTCGGTGACCCAGGCCGCGCAGGCCGTGCAGATTTCTGCCTACCCCGACCTGTACGCCAACTGGGAGGCATCCGCCCGCAGCTGGCTGGCCGAATTGGGGTAAATGCCCGTATTGCCCGGGTCAGTAACCGAATCGTGTCCCGCCGCGCTGTGGGCCGTCCAGAGGAACGCCCGAGTTTTCCGTAGACTCGACGGGTGACCGAAGCCCCCATTGACCCCATGATCGGCCGTCTCATCGACGGTCGCTATCAGGTGCGCTCCCGGATCGCCCGCGGCGGTATGGCCACCGTGTACCTCGCCACCGACCTACGTCTGGAACGTCGGGTGGCGATCAAGATCATGCACGGCCACCTGGCCGACGACAACGCATTCCGCAGCCGCTTCATTCAGGAGGCGCGCTCCGCCGCCCGCCTCGCCCACCCCAACGTGGTGAACGTCTTCGACCAGGGCCAGGACGCCGACATCGCCTACCTGGTGATGGAGCACCTGCCCGGCATCACACTGCGCGACCTGCTCAAGGACTACGGCCGCCTGACGCCAGAGCAGACCATGGACATCCTCGAGGCCGTGCTGTCGGGTCTCGCCGCCGCGCACAAGGCCGGAATCGTGCATCGCGACGTGAAGCCGGAGAACGTGCTGCTGGCCGACGACGGCCGCATCAAGATCGGAGACTTCGGTCTCGCCAGGGCAGTGAACAACAACACCGCCACCGGGCAAGCCCTACTGGGCACCGTGGCATACCTCTCCCCCGAGCTGGTCACCCGCGGCATCGCAGACGCCCGCAGCGACATCTACGCCCTGGGCATCATGACCTACGAGATGCTCACAGGTGAGCAGCCCTACGTCGGTGAGGCTCCCATGCAGGTGGCCTACCAGCACGCCAATGACACAGTTCCCATGCCCAGCCTCGTTGCGCCAGGCGTGCCCGCCGAACTCGACGAGCTCGTGCTCTGGGCGACCGCGCGCGATCCCGAGGAACGCCCACGCGACGCCAGGGTGATGCTCGATCAGCTGCTGGACGTGGAAAAGCTGGTGCGGCCCCGCGAAGACGCCGGCATGCAGGCGACCATGGTGCTCCCGCGCGGTGTCGCGGCCACATCGGCCGACGCCGAAACCCAGATTCTGAACCGTGCGCCACTGGCGACGTCCACCCTGGTCGCAGCCCCGGACGAGTCAGAGCCCGACAATGCCACTCAGCTGGCGGGAACGACGAAGAAGCGTCGCCGGCGCGGCTACTGGTGGTTTGCCCTGATCGTCTTGCTTGCCGCTCTGGCCGGCGGCGCGGGCTGGTACTTCGGTGCGGGCCCAGGCTCGGAGATCGCGGTGCCGTCTCTGGTGTCGTCGACCCCTGAGGACGCGACCGCTCAACTGGACGCCCTCGGGTTGGTCACCGAGCAGGGAACCGAGTACAGCACCCAGATCGCGGCCGGTTTGGTCGCCAGCACCGACCCCGGGGACGGTGCGCGGGTGCCCAAGGGCAGCACCGTGACCATCAACGTGTCGCAGGGGCCGGCACCGATCACGCTTCCGGTGCTCGCCGGGCTGACCACGGATGCCGCGTCCGGCGCGATCGCCGAGGCCAAGGCGGTGCCTGGAAGCGTCGACGAGATCTTCAACGGCGACGTCGACGCGGGCCTGGTGATCTCAGCGACCCGCGAGAGCGACGGCGGAGACGTCTCGCAGGGCGGCGACTACTTCGAGGGTCTCACCGTCAACCTCGTGGTCTCGCTCGGGGGCATCCCCGACGTCACCGGCGAGTCGGTCGACGATGCCACGGGCATCCTCGAAGACAAGGGCCTGGTGGTGCAGAGCGGCGAGGAAACCTACAACGACACCATCGCGGAGGGCGACGTCATCTCCGTCGCCGCCGCCGAAGACGGCCCCATCCGCGCCGGCTCGACCCTCGTGCTCACGGTGTCCCGAGGTCCGGCTCCGGTCGAGATCCCCGACGTCGCCGGGTTGCCCTGGAACGAGGGCAAGGCGAAGTTGACCGACCTCGGTTTCAAGCTCAACTACAACCTGGCCGCCGACGCGATCGCGGCCATCATCAGCGTGAAGTCCACCGACCCGGTGGCGGGCACCCTCGCCCCCAAGGGCAGTTCGATCAGCCTCACGCCGACCAACCCGTTCGGGTAGTCGCCGAACGGGCGACGCCGGCGCGTCACGGCGTCCACGCCGGCCTGCTCAGCACCGCGCCGGCAGACAGCACCGCGCCGGCAGACAGCACCGCGTCGACAGACTCGACCTTCGGGCCAGACGCGAACTGCCCCGTCCCGGACGAGGTGACCCGGTAGACCGGGGCAGCTCGTCCGTGACGGGGCAGCCGTGTGGTGCGTGTTGTGCGGGTCGCGCCGGTGTCAGCGGGCGGCGAGCTCCTCGGCCACCAGGAACGCGAGTTCCAGGGACTGCATGTGGTTCAGGCGCGGGTCGCAGAGCGACTCGTAACGGGTGGCCAGTGCGGCCTCGTCGATGTGCTCCGAGCCGCCCAGGCACTCGGTGACATCGTCGCCGGTGAGCTCCACGTGGATGCCACCCGGGTGGGTGCCGACCGACCGATGTGCCTCGAAGAAGCCCTTGACCTCGTCGACGACGTCGTCGAAGCGACGCGTCTTGTAGCCGGTGGGGGTGGTGACGCCGTTGCCGTGCATCGGGTCGGTCACCCAGAGCGGCGTGGCGTCGCTGGCCGTGATGGCCTCGAGCAGCGGCGGCAGGGCGTCGCGGATCTTGCCGGCGCCCATCCTCGTGATGAAGGTGAGGCGGCCGGGCTCGCGGTTCGGGTCGAGCTTGTCGATCAGGCGCAGCATGTCGTCGATCGAGGTGCTCGGGCCGAGCTTGACGCCGATGGGGTTCCGCACCCGCGACAGGAAGTCCACGTGCGCGCCGTCGATCTCCCTCGTGCGTTCGCCGATCCAGACGAAGTGCGCAGAGGTGTTGTACGGCGTGCCGGTGCGGGAGTCGATCCGCGTCATGGGCCGCTCGTAGTCCATCAGCAGGCCTTCATGGCTGGTGTAGAACTCGGTGCGGCGCATGGCCTCGAAGTCGGCGCCGCAGGCGATCATGAACTTGATCGCGCGGTCGATGTCCTTGGCCAGGCCCTCGTAACGCTGGTTCGCCGGGTTCTTCGCGAAGCCCTGGTTCCAGCTGTGCACCTGACGCAGGTCGGCGAAGCCGCCCTGCGTGAAGGCGCGGATGAGATTGAGGGTGGACGCGCTCGTGTGGTACGCCTTCACGAGCCGGTCTGGATCGGCCTCGCGAGACTCCGGGGTGAAGTCGTAGCCGTTGACGATGTCGCCGCGGTAGGCCGGCAGGGTCACGTCGCCGCGGGTCTCGAAGTCGCTGGAGCGCGGCTTGGCGAACTGGCCCGCCATGCGGCCCATCTTCACCACGGGCATGGAGGCGCCGTAGGTCAGCACGACGGCCATCTGCAGCACGGTCTTGACCCGGTTGCGGATCTGCTCCGCGGTGGCGCCGCCGAAGGTCTCGGCGCAGTCACCGCCCTGCAGCAGGAACGCTTCGCCGCGAGCGGCCTGAGCGAGCCGGTCACGCAGGATGTCGACCTCGCCGGCGAACACCAGCGGCGGCTGCGTGGCCAGCTCGGCGGATGCTGCCGCGACGGCGTCGGCATCGGGCCAGGCCGGCTGCTGCTTGATGGGAAGCGTGCGCCAATAGTCCAGCCCGTTGATTACAGATTTGTCTGCCACTACAACCGGTTCGGTGGGGTCTACCACGGGACTGAGCCTGTTTTTCTCTTCTGCGGCCCGCATCTGCGGGCCTGGGGTGAACGTCTCCGGGTAGGCATCTGCACGACCCGAGAGCGGAATTCGAGCCTAGCGTGAAAGGCTGGCGCGCTTCTCTTTGACACTGGTGGCGTACACATCGACATACTCCTGCGTGCTGAGGCGGCGCAGTTCGTACATCAATTCGTCCGTCACGGAGCGCAACACGAACCTGTCGCCCTCCATTCCCTCGAACCGGCTGAAGTCCAGTGGCTCACCGATCACGATGCCGATGCGGCGCACCTTGGGGACGCGGGTGCCTGTGGGCATGGCCTTCTCGGTGTCGATCATGGCGACGGGAACAACGGGGACCCCTGCCTCAAGCACCATGCGGGCCACGCCGGTGCGGCCGCGGTACATTCGGGCGTCTGGGCTGCGGGTGCCCTCCGGATAGATACCGAGCGCTCCCCCGCCGTTCAGCACGGCGAGGCCGGTGTTCAAGGAGTCCTCAGAGGCCTTGCCGCCGGAGCGGTCGATGGGCAGCTGGCCGGTGGCCTTGAAGAACTGCCGGGTCGCCCAGCCCTTGAGCCCGGTGCCGGTGAAGTACTCGCTCTTGGCGAGGAAAACCACCCGGCGCGGCACCACCAGGGGCAGGAACACCGAGTCGATGAAGGACAGGTGGTTGCTCGCGAGAACCACGCCGCCCTCTTTGGGGATGTTGTCGAGCCCGATCACCCAGGGCCGGAACAGGCCGAGCAGGAGGGGGCCGGCCACAATATTCTTCATGAACCAGTAGAACATCGGTGTCCTTACGTGAGCGGATGCCGGCCGGCGGGGCGCTGGGCCACTGCGTGCGGCAGCACCGACAGCCTACTCACCGGTGACGTGCCGGCGGGCGAGGTCGGCAGCGCCGACCACCCCGGCGTCGTTGACGAGTTCGGCGATCGCGAACACGGCCTCCGGGTGGTAGCCACGCGCGGGCAGGTTCGCCAGGTAGGCGGTGCGGATCGGCTCCAGGAGCTGCTCCCCCGCCGCGGCGACACCGCCGCCGAAGACGAACACCTGCGGGTCGAGCACAGCGGCGAGGCTGGAACAGGCCTGACCGAGCGACGTGCCCAGTTGGCGGAGGGCGGCCAGGGCGCCGGGGTCGCCGTCCTGGATGAACCGGCCCACGTCCTTGCCGGTGAGCTTGCCACGCTTGGAGCGCGCCGCGGCCAGACCCAGGCCGATGCCGCCGGCATCCGCGAACTCATTGGCGATGCGCAGCAGGGCCCTGCCGGAGCCGTACTGCTCGATGCAGCCGTGGGCGCCGCAGCCGCAGGGCAGCCCGTCGGGCACGACGCGGAGGTGGCCGAGTTCGGCTCCCACGCCGAAGCCGCCGCGGAAGAGCCTGTCGTTGGACACGATGGCCCCACCGACGCCGGTGCCGATGGTGAGGGTGACCATGTCGCTGTACAACCGGCCGGCACCGAAGCAGAACTCCGCCCAGCCGGCCGCGTTGGCGTCGTTCTCGATGATGATGGGCAGGGACACCCTCGATTCGAGCTTTTCGCGCAGCGGCTCGTTGCGCCAGTTGATGTTAGGTGCGTAGTAGACGGTGGACTGGGCTGCGTCGATGAACCCGGCGGCGGCCACGCCGGCGGCGACGACGTCCTCGCCCGCAGAGAGGCCCTCGATCATCTCGACGACGGCGTTCTCGATCTCGCCGGGGTCGCCCGCGTTCGTGGGTCGACGATCCGACCTGATGATGGTTCCGAATTCGTCGACGAGGGCGCCGGCGATCTTGGTCCCGCCGATGTCAATCCCAATGGCGTGCACGAGCGCACCTTTCGTAGTAGGGCAACAGTGTTCTTCAGGTCGGCTCAAAAACAGCACGGGGCACGCAGCGACCTGATCGACCACGCAAGGCACCCCCTAGAGTGTAGTAAATGAGCACGCCGCCGGGAGAATCGCAGGTTCAGGTCGATTCAGCGGCTAGAGTGGTCGCACTTACCCCGTCCGGTGCCAAAGGAGTTACCGTGAAACAGTTCGATGAGCCCGCCGTCGTCCCCGCAGACCCGAACGCGAACGTCACCGACCTGCTGGTCGACCGTCTCGCCCTGACCCCAGAGCTGGTGTTGTTCTCCCGGCCGGACAACGGGGGTTGGTTGCCGGTCACGACCGCGGAGTTCCACGCCGAGGTCGTCGCCCTCGCCAAGGGGTTCGTCGCCGCCGGCGTGCAGCCCGGCGACAAGATCGGCCTGACCTGCAAGACCCGCTATGAGTGGACGCTGATCGACTTCGCCGTCTGGTTCGCCGGTGCAATTCTGGTGCCGGTGTATGAGACGAGTTCCCCCAGCCAGGTGCAGTGGATCCTCAGCGACTCCGGCGCGACGACGTTGATCGTGGAGACGGCGGATCACTTCGCCCGCTTCGACGAAGTGCACCCCGACCTGCCCGACGTGGCGACGGTCTGGCAGATTGACCTGGGCGACCTGGACAAGCTCGCGGCCAGGGGCGTCGACGTTCCGGATGCCGAGATCGAGCGCCGCCGCCGCCTCGCCGTGGCCGCCGACATCGCCACCCTGATCTACACGTCCGGCTCCACCGGCCGGCCCAAGGGCTGTGTGCTCAGCCACGCCAACTTCGTCGAGACCAGCCGCAACGCCGGGATCGCCCTCAAGCCCGTGCTCACCGACGAGAACGGCGCATCCACCCTGCTGTTCATCACGACGGCCCACGTGTTCGCCCGCTTCATCGCGGTGCTCTGCGTGCACGGCGGCGTTCGGGTGGGCCACCAGCCGGACACCAGGCAACTGCTCCCGTCGCTGGGCAGCTTCAAGCCGACCTTCCTGCTGGCCGTTCCCCGGGTCTTCGAGAAGGTCTACAACTCCGCCGAACAGAAGGCAGAAGCCGGCGGTAAGGGCAAGATCTTCCTCGCCGCCTCTGACGTCGCTGTGGCACACTCCAAGCTGGTCGAGGCCGGCGAGCGGATCCCGTTGGGCATGAAGATCAAGTTCGCCCTCTTCGACAGGCTCGTGTACAGCAAGCTGCGCACAGCCATGGGCGGCAACGTCAAGTTCGCCGTCTCGGGTTCCGCCCCGCTCGGCGCCCACCTGGGCCACTTCTTCCACAGCCTCGGCATCGTCATCCTCGAGGGTTACGGCCTCACCGAGACCACGGCGCCTGCGACGGTGAACCTGGCCACCAAGTCCAAGATCGGCAGCGTCGGCCCCGCTCTTCCCGGTGTCTCGGTGCGGGTCATGGACGACGGCGAGATCGAGGTGAAGGGCGTGAACGTCTTCACCGAGTACTGGAAGAACCCCGAGGCCACCGCCGCCGTCTTCGACGACGGCTGGCTGAAGACCGGTGACATCGGCGCCCTCGACGACGACGGGTTCCTTTCGATCACGGGTCGCAAGAAGGAGATCATCGTGACCGCCGGCGGCAAGAACGTCGCCCCCGCGGCCCTCGAAGACCCCATCAGGTCCAACCCGCTGGTCGGCCAGGTTGTGGTGGTCGGCGACCAGAAGCCGTTCATCGCCGCACTGGTGACGCTTGACCCGGAGATGCTGCCCGTCTGGCTGAACAACAACCACGAGGACGCCGGCATGTCGCTGATGGACGCGTCGGTGCACCCGAAGGTTCTCGCCGAGGTGCAGCGCGCCATCGACCACGCGAATGAGTCGGTGTCCCGGGCGGAGTCCATCCGTAAGTTCGTGGTGCTGCCGATCGAACTCACCGAGGCCGGCGGTTATCTCACCCCGAAGATGAGCATCAAGCGCGACGTGATCATGCGCGACTTCGCGGCCGAGATCCAGAACCTCTACGGCGCCAACCCGATGACGGCGGCCGTGCCGGTGCGCGAACAGGGCTGACACTCGGCCCGGTGCGGGCGGGGTGCTCCGGTTGCACCGGGGCACCCGGCCCGCACAGCTGTGGCCGGCGGACCTCACCCGGTGCCGGCTAGAACCAGTCTGACTCGCGAACTTCCTTCATGGCCGCGCGGCGGTTCTCCTTGTCGAGCCTGTCCAGGTAGAGCAGTCCGTCGAGGTGGTCGGTCTCGTGCTGCAGGGCCTGCGCCAGCAGCCCCTCGCCGGCCAGCTGCACCGGGTTTCCGTCGAGGTCGATGCCGGTGACCCTGGCGAACGGGTACCGCCTGGTGGGGTACCACAGGCCAGGGACCGAGAGGCAGCCCTCGTCGACAAGCTCGGGCTCGCCGGACAGTTCGACGATGACCGGATTGAGGATGTAGCCGATGTCCCCGTCGATGTTGTAGCTGAAGGCGCGCAGGTTCACGCCGATCTGGGACGCGGCCACACCGGCGCGGCCCGGAAGCTTCACGCTGTCGACCAGGTCCTCGACGAGGCTGCGCACCCGGGCATCGATGGTTCCGACCGGCTCCGAGCGGGTCTTGAGGACTGGGTCGCCCAACAGGCGGATCTGGCGTTCGGGCACGGGGCGACTCTCTTCGGGATGGAACGGATGAACGGGACGGTGGTGCGGAGGCTAGCGGGCCCGGCGTTCGGCCGGCAGGCCTTCGACGACGAGCGCGGCGAGGGTGCGCGCGGCCAGCCGGGTGATCGGCTTGAGGTCCTTGAAGGACACCACACTGCCGGCGGCCAGCTGGGGGTCGTACGGGATGCGCACGATCTCCCGCACTCGCGAGCGGAAGTGCGACTCGATCTCCTCGAGCTTGACCAGGTTGGTGCCCTGGGTCGCGGTGTTGAGAGCGACGATGGCGTTGCGCACCAGGTCGCCGTAACCATTGGCTTCCAGCCAGGTGAGGGTTTCGGACGCCAAGCGGGCCTCGTCGACGCTGCCGCCGGACACGATCACGATGGAATCCGCACGCTGCAGCGTCGCCCGCATGACCGAGTGCACGATGCCGGTGCCGCAGTCGGTCAGGACAATCGAGTAGAACCTGGCGGCGAGGTCGGCGACGACGTTGTAGTCGTTCTCGTCGAACGCCTCGGACAGCAGCGGGTCGGTGTCGCTGGCCAGGATGTCGAGCCTGGTCTCATCTCTGGACACCAGGGCCGAGAAGTCGGTGAAGCCGCCGATCGACGCGGCCTTGGTCACGACATCGCGCACCGTGGACCTGGTCTGCTTGGACACCCGTTCGGAGAGGGTACCCCGGTCGGGGTTGGCGTCGACGGCGATGATGCGGTCTTCCCTGGCGTCGGCCATGGCCATGCCCATCAGGGCTGTGACCGTGGTCTTGCCGACGCCGCCCTTGCGGGTGAGGATCGGCACGAACCTGGCGCCGCCCTCGAACTCCTTGCGGATGCGTTCGTCCATCGCCTGGTGCGCGCGCACGGCGGCCGAATCGCCCAGGTTCACGAGGTGGAAGGTGGCGTTGTACACGAATCGGTTCCAGCTGCCGTTGGGCGCACGCCGCGTCTTGCGGTTGACCTCGAGCAGCCGGTCGGACGTGAGCATCGACGCGGATTCCGGGCCGGGGGCATCCGCTCGGGTGCGGTCGCGCCGGCTGGTCGTGGCGGCGCTTGTCGGTCCGGTGCTCAGGGACAGCGCCGCTGCCGCCGCACCGCTGACTCCGGCGGGCACCGCGACGGCACGCGCCGGCTGCGGGGTGACGATCTCGATGGTGTGCGTGCCTGGATGGGCCGGACCGGACCCGACCGGTCGGGTGAGTCCGCCGTGCCCGCCAGCGGTCGCCAGGGCCGCCGACCGGGGCAGGCCGGCAGCGCCGAGCGGGACGCCGAGGCTGTCGGGCAACGCGGCGGCGAGGTTGTCGACGGTGTGCGGCGGAAGCTCGCTGTGGTACTCGTCGCCCGGTCGGGCCCTGGCTGCCGCAGGAGTCTCTGCCCCGGTCCCAGCGGGGACCGGGGGCAACTGGCCGTCGCCCTCGTCATGGGGCTGGGCATCGTCTGTCCGTCGATCTGTCACAGCAGACTCCTCGTCATTCAGCGGGCCACGAATGGGGCCCCAAATCAGGCCTCAGCCTAGCGCGGCCGCACAACCACGAGCAGGTCACCGGCGTCGACCTGCTGGGTGACGGGAATCGCCACCCTGTCGACGACGCCCGCGATGGGCGACGTGATCGCCGCTTCCATCTTCATGGCCTCGATCGAAGCGACGCTCTGGCCGGCCACGACGGTGTCGCCCTCGGCCACCTGCAGGGTGACCACACCGGAGAACGGCGCCGCCACCTGGCCGGGCTGGTTGGCATCGGCCTTCTCGGCCGCCTTGGTGACCACCGCGATGCTGCGGTCGCGCACGAAGACCGGACGCAGCTGCCCGTTGAGGATGGTCATGACGGTGCGCATGCCCTTCTCATCGGCTTCACCGATGGCCTCGAGCCCGACATAGAGCCGCACACCCTTGTCGATTTCGACCGAGTGCTCTGTGCCCTGGCGCAGACCGTAGAGGTAGTCGACGGTGTCGATCACCGACAGGTCGCCGAAGAGTTCGCGGATCTGCTGGAAGTGCCGGGTGGGGGCGGGGAAGAGCAGCTGGTTGAGCATGTCGCGGCGGGTGGGGCTGTCGGCACCCAGCGCGGCGCGCTCCTCGTCGGTCAGCTCGGTCGTGCTCACCCGGATGTTGCGGCCCTCGAGCACCTTGCTGCGGAAGGGCTCCGGCCAGCCGCCGGGCAGGTCGCCCAGCTCGCCGGCCATGAAGCCCACCACGGAGTCAGGCACGTCGTACTTGGCCGGGTTGGCCTCGAAGTCGGCCGGGTCGGCGTTCACGGCCGCGAGGTACAGGGCCAGGTCGCCGACGACCTTGGAGGACGGCGTCACCTTGGGCACGCGGCCCAGGATGCTGTTCGCCGCCGCGTACATGTCTTCGATGAGCTCGAAATCGTCGGCCAGGCCCAGCGCGACGGCCTGCGTGCGCAGGTTGGAGAGCTGGCCGCCAGGGATCTCGTGCTTGTAGACCCGGCCGGTCGGGGCGCGGAGGCCCGATTCGAAGGGGTGGTAGACCCGGCGCACGTCTTCCCAGTACGGTTCGAGGTCGCAGACGGCCTGCAGCGAGATGCCCGTGTCGCGCTCGGTGTGCGCCAGCGCGGCGACGAGGGAGGATGCGGACGGCTGGCTGGTGGTGCCGCCCATCGGTGCGCTGGCCACGTCGACGGCGTCGGCGCCGGCGCGGGAGGCCGCGAGCAGCGTGGCCAACTGGCCGCCGGGGGTGTCGTGCGTGTGCACGTGCACCGGCAGGTCGAAACGCTCGCGGAAGGCGGCCACGAGCTTCTCCGCCGCGGCGGGCCTGAGCAGCCCGGCCATGTCCTTGATGGCCAGGATGTGCGCACCAGAGGCCACGATCTGGTCGGCCAGACGCAGGTAGTAGTCCAGGGTGTAGAGGTTCTCCGCCGGGTCGAGCAGGTCGCCGGTGTAGCAGACCGCGACCTCGGCGACGCTGGTGCCGGTGTTCAGCACCGCGTCGATGGCCGGGCGCATCTGGTTGACGTCGTTGAGGGCGTCGAAGATGCGGAAGATGTCGACACCGGAGTCGCTGGCCTCCCGGACGAAGGCATCCGTCACCTCGGTGGGGTACGGGGTGTAGCCCACGGTGTTGCGGCCGCGCAGCAGCATCTGGATGTTGATGTTCGGCAGCGCCTCCCGCAGGGCGCCGAGGCGCTCCCACGGGTCTTCGCCGAGGAAGCGCAGGGCCACGTCATAGGTGGCACCGCCCCAGGCCTCGACCGAGAGCAGCTCGGGGGTGAGCCTGGCGACGTACGGGGCGACCGCGGCGAGGTCCTTGGTGCGCACCCGGGTCGCCAGGAGCGACTGATGGGCATCCCGGAACGTCGTGTCGGTGACGGCGAGGGCGGTCTGCGCGCGCAGGGCGCTGGCAAAGCCGACCGGGCCGAGCAACTGCAGCTTCTGCCTGGAGCCCTCGGGGGCCGGCACCGAGAGGTCGATCTTGGGCAGCTTCTCGGCGGGGTTGAGCAGGGTCAGCGGCACCCCGTTGGGCTGGTTGACGGTGACGTCGGCCAGCCAGTTGAGGATCTTCGTGCCGCGGTCCTTGGACGCGCGCCCCCGCAGCAACTGCGGGCGCTCGTCGATGAACGAGGTACTCAGGTCGCCGTTGGCGAAGTCGGGGTCTTCGAGCACGGCCTGCAGGAAGGCGATGTTGGTGGACACGCCACGAATGCGGAACTCCGCCAGAGCGCGCTTGGAGCGGGTGACCGCGGAGGCGTAGTCCCGGCCGCGGCAGGTGAGCTTGGCGAGCATCGAGTCGAAGTGCGGGCTGATCTGCGCGCCGGGGTTGATGGTGCCGCCATCGAGGCGGATGCCGGCGCCGCCGGGTGAGCGGTAGGTGGTGATCTTGCCGGTGTCGGGCCGGAATCCCGCGGTGGGGTCCTCGGTGGTGATGCGGCACTGCAGGGCGAAACCGCGCAGTTTGATCGAGTCCTGGCTGAGGCCGAGGTCGGCGAGGGTCTCCCCCGCGGCGATGCGGATCTGGGCCTGCACGAGGTCGACGTCGGTGACCTCCTCGGTGACGGTGTGCTCCACCTGGATGCGTGGGTTCATCTCGATGAACACGTGCTGGCCGGCGCGCTCGCCCACGGTGTCGAGCAGGAACTCGACGGTGCCGGCGTTGACGTAGCCGATCGACCTGGCGAAGGCCACGGCGTCGGCGTGCAGGCGCACGCGGATCTCTTCGGGCAGGTTGGGGGCCGGCGCGATCTCGATGACCTTCTGGTGACGGCGCTGCACCGAGCAGTCCCGCTCGAACAGGTGCACGGTCTCCCCGGTGGCGTCAGCGAGGATCTGAACCTCGATGTGGCGCGGACGCAGGACGGCCTGCTCGAGGAACATGGTGGGATCGCCGAAGGCACTGTTGGCCTCGCGCATGGCCTCTTCGAGGGACCCGCGCAGGTCGGCCATGGTGGCAACCCGGCGCATGCCACGCCCGCCGCCACCGGCGACGGCCTTGGCGAAGATCGGGAAGCCGATCTCCTCAGCGGCCGCGATGAGTTCCTCGACGTCACGCGACGGTGCGCTGGACTTGAGGACGGGCACGCCGGCAGCGATGGCGTGCTCCTTGGCGGTGACCTTGTTGCCGGCCATTTCGAGCACGTGCGAGCCGGGGCCGATGAAGGTGATGCCGGCGGCCTTGGCCGCTTCGGCGAGGTCGGGGTTCTCCGAAAGAAAGCCGTAGCCGGGGTAAATGGCGTCTGCGCCACTCTCCTGGGCCACCCGGATGATCTCGGACACGTCGAGGTAGGCGCGCACCGGGTGACCGGGCTCGCCGATCTCGTAGGCCTCGTCGGCCTTCAGCCGGTGCAGGGAGTTGCGGTCTTCGAACGGGAAGACGGCGACGGTTTTCGCTCCCAGTTCATAGGCGGCGCGAAATGCGCGGATTGCTATCTCTCCACGGTTGGCGACGAGGATTTTGGTGAACATAGAGACCTTTCGATCCGGGAGCGGCACACAGCTGACGGTTAGGTTCTCTAAGACTAGTGAAGGTAACGTATCTACTTGTGCACGTACTTAGCGTTAGCTCCCTCAAGGGAGGGGTAGGCAAGACCACGGTAACCCTTGGTCTGGCTTCTGCCGCCTTCGCCCGCGGTGTTCGGACCCTCGTGGTCGACCTCGATCCGCAATCCGATGTCTCAACCGGGCTCGACATCCAGCTCGCCGGCCACCTCAACGTCGCCGACGTGCTGGCTTCGCCGAAGGAGAAAGTCGTGCGCGCCGCCATTGCGCCCAGCGGCTGGACCCGCGGCCGCCCCGGCACGATCGACGTGATGATCGGCAGCCCGTCGGCCATCAACTTCGACGGCCCGCACCCCAGCATCCGGGATATCTGGAAGCTCGAGGAGGCCCTCTCCACAGTGGAGAAGGACTACGACCTGGTCCTGATCGACTGCGCTCCCTCGCTGAATGCGCTCACCCGCACCGCGTGGGCCGCCAGCGACAGGGTGGCCGTGGTCACCGAACCCGGCCTGTTCTCCGTTGCCGCCGCCGACCGCGCCCTGCGCGCGATCGAGGAGATCCGCCGTGGGCTCAGCCCCCGGCTGCAGCCGCTGGGCATCATCGTCAACCGGGCGCGCACGGCGTCGCTCGAGCACCAGTTCCGGATCAAGGAACTGCGCGACATGTTCGGCCCGCTGGTGCTCAGCCCCCAGCTGCCCGAGCGCACCAGCCTGCAGCAGGCCCAAGGCGCGGCGAAGCCGTTGCACACCTGGCCCGGCGACAGCGCCCAGGAGATGGCGCACTACTTCGACCAGCTGCTGGACCGGGTGCTCCGCACCGCGCGGATCGGCGAATACGCCGAGACCGCGGCCCGCTAAGCACTCGAACTGCGAGAAAAGCCCCGAAACGCTCGCGTTTTCGGGGCTTTTCTCACAGTTCGGGAGGGATCGTTGATCGAGCTTGTCGAGATCCTAGGAGACCTTGCGGGAGACCCGGCGGGCGGCGAGCTCGTCGGACGGATCCATGGTCTGGGTGTCGAGCTCCACGAGGGTGGTCTCCACCTCGCGCAGGACCTTGCCGACGGCGATGCCGAAGACGCCCTGGCCACGGCTGACCAGGTCGATGACCTCGTCGTTGGAGGTGCACAGGTAGACGCTGGCTCCATCGCTCATCAGCGTGGTCTGGGCCAGGTCGTTGACCCCGGATTCGCGCAGCTGGTTGACCGCGGTGCGGATCTGCTGCAGGGAGATTCCGGTGTCGAGCAGGCGCTTGACGAGCTTGAGCACCAGGATGTCGCGGAAACCGTAGAGCCGCTGCGAGCCGGACCCGGCCGCACCGCGAACCGTGGGCTCCACCAGTTCGGTGCGTGCCCAGTAGTCCAGCTGACGGTAGCTGATGCCGGCCGCGCGGGCCGCAACGGCGCCGCGGTAACCGGAGTTCTCATCGAGTTCGGGCATGCCATCGGTGAAGAGGAGTCCCTGACCGTAGCGAGACGAATCGTCTCGGGGATTGAGCTCACTCATACGGTCGCCTCTCGCGGATGGATGCGAACCTTCAGGCCGCACTTCAACGTTACCGAGGCCGACGGCCTCAACCCATGACATCCGTCTGAACGTGTCGGCGTGTCGAGAGAACGCTGGTTCTTCGGCTGTTGAACTGCCAGTCTACGACTTATTTGGTCAGGCGGCCCAGGGCGGATCGAATGAGGCTGCCCCGGATAATCTCGAGCTGCCCGGCGATCTCCACGGCCATTTCGGCCGCCTTGGCGCGGCTGGAGGCGTCCTTTCGGCGGGCCAGCGGCACGAGGGCGCTCTCGATCAGACCGAGCTCACGTTCGGCCGCACCGCGGAAGCCGCGAAGGTGACGTGGTTCGATGCCGCTTCGCTGCAGGTCGACCAGGGCGCGGAGCACGTTGAGGGCGTCGTCACCGTAGTGTTCGGCGGGTACGATGATCGACGCCGTGACGGCGTCGTGCAGCAGGGCCGCGGAGGCGCCGGACTCGCGCAACAGGTCTTCGCGGGTGAATCGCCGCGCGATGACGAGCATGCTCGGTCCGGGGGCGCCGCCGCCGGGGAGCACGGGCGACCCGCCGGCGTCGAGGTCGTCGAGGTAGGCGCGGATGACCTTCAGCGGCAGGTAGTGGTCGCGCTGCATCGAGAGGATCAGTCGCAGCCGGTCCAGGTCGCCGCCGTCGAACTTGCGGTAACCGGATTCCGTGCGCGCCGGGGAGACGAGGCCCTGTTCCTCAAGGAAGCGCAGTTTGGATGGGGTCAGGTCCGGGAATTCCGGTGTCAACCGGGCCAGGACCTGGCCGATGCTCAAGAGTGACGTCGCGCCCGGCTGTCTGGCCTGGGCGGAGGACGCCGGCACTAGTCGCTCGCCAGGTGAACGAGGTCGAGCCGCGAGGCGTAGAACGTGAGGCGGAACTTGCCGACCTGGACTTCGGAACCGTCGGTGAGAACGGCCAGGTCGATGCGTTCGCCATCGAAGTACGTGCCGTTGAGCGATCCCAGGTCTTTCACCTGGAAAGTGCGGCCGTTGCGCAGGAACTCGGCATGGCGACGGGACACCGTGACGTCATCGAGGAAGATGTCGGCGTTCGGGTGCCGTCCCACCGTGGTGAGATCGGCGTCCAGGAGGAAACGCGCACCGGAGTTGGGTCCGCGCCGCACCACCAGGAGAGCCGATCCTGAGGGCAGGGCCGCAATGGCCTCCTGCTCCTCGACTGTCACGTTGGCGTCGAGCGCGGCCAGAGACGCCGCGAACTCCTGGCTGAACGTCATCGTCGTATCGACGTTGCCTGTGCCATTGTCAGGCGCCACCCTACGCGCGGGTTCTTTCTTCTCGTCGGAATCGACCACCGTGCACCTCCTACGGGTAAATCGTATCGGATGGAACGGGCCTTCAAGCGCGCGGCAGCCGAATCACCCGCACCGTTTCGATCGCGTAGATGACCCCAGCCCACCAGTACAGGTACGCACCCCACAGACCGAAGGCCCATCCGACCGGCTGCGACCACCACGCCAGCTCGGGAAAGGCCTGGCCGAGCATGATCATCGGCAGGGCGTAGAAGAGGCAGAAAGTGGCAACTTTGCCCAACTGGTGCACCGGAAGCGGGCCGAAACCATGGTTGGCCAGCACAATGCCCAGCCCCAGCAGGAACACGTCACGGCCGACGACGACCGCGACGATCCACCACGGCACGAGGTCACGCCAAGCGAGCCCGATCAGCGCCGCGAAGATGTAGAGCCGGTCCGCGGCGGGGTCGAGCAGCTGGCCCAACCTGGTGATCTGGTTGAACCGTCGCGCGATCCAGCCGTCGAGGAAGTCGGTGAGGCTGGACACCGCGAGAACCAACAGCGCCCAGGCATCCGCGCCGGCGACGAGCAGCGAGAGGAAGACCGGCACAAGTGCCAACCTGAGGAAACTGAGCAGATTGGGCACCGTCAGCACCCTGGAGCTGAGGTCGGTTGGAACGGGCCCGGTCACGAGACGAGTCTAGCCAGACCCGGCTGATCGGCTCAGGCGCCGCGGCGCACCTCGGCCGACTCCTCGGGCTCGGCCTCCGCCGTCTTCTTCTTCTTTTTCTTGGCCGGCGCCGCAGCCTTCGTGGCCGCGCCGGCGGCCGTGCCGGTACCCGCCTTGGTGCCTGCGGTCTTCGAACGCCCGGCGCCGGCCTTCGCGGCGCCCTTCGCCCCACCCGTGTCGGCGGCCCCGTCCCCCGCGGACTTGCCGGACCGGCTGCGGTCGACGCTCCGGCGCAACGCCTCCATCAGGTCGAGCACCTCTCCCCCGCCTTCCTCCTTCGCCGACGCGCCGAAGGTGGCTTCGGTATCGATGGCGTCGCCCTTCTCGAGCTTCTCTTCGATGAGCCGGCGTAGCTGTGCCTGATACTCATCGGTGTAGTCGCCCGGGCTGAAGTCGTCGGCGAAGGAATCGACGAGGGCTGCAGAGAGGTCCATCTCCCGGTCGGAGATCGTGACCGACTTCTCCAGCGCCGGGAACTCAGCGACCCGCACCTCGTCGTCCCAGAGCAGCGTCTGCAGCATGAGCACGTTGTCGCGCACCCGGAGTGCGGCGAGCCGGGTCTTCTGCCGCAGCGCGAAATGCACGATGGCGGTGCGGTCGGTCTGCTCCAGGGTGCGGCGGAGCAGAACGTAGGCCTTGGGCGACGTGCTGTCGGGCTCGAGGAAGTAGCTGCGGTCGAACATGATCGGGTCGAGTTGGTCGCTCGGCACGAACTCGACCACATCGATTTCGCGGCTGCGTTCCTCCGGCAGCGCCTTGAGGTCGGCATCCGTGATCACGACGGTCTTGTCTCCGTCGGTGAAGGCCTTGTCGATGTGGGCGTAGTCCACGACCTTTCCACAGACCTCGCACCTGCGCTGGTAGCGGATGCGGCCGCCGTCCTCGTCGTGCACCTGGTGCAGTTCCACGTCGTGGTCTTCGGTGGCGCTGTAGACCTTGACGGGCACGTTGACCAGCCCGAAGGTGATGGCGCCCTTCCAGATGGATCTCATCGCTTCGCCTCCCACAGTTCTTGTGAAACCAGTACACACCAGAGGTGTGTGGTGAATCTAGCGCCTTCGCCCCGAGCGCGTGCAGACGCTGGACCATCGGCCCGCAGCGGAGCAAGCTGGGGACATGGCAGCCGGCAGAGGGGCAGACGCGCGGTCCGCTGGGGGCGAATCCGCGCACCGGGAGGTCGTCACCGTGGGCGGACGCCGGGTGACCCTCACCCACCTCGACAAGGTGATGTACCCGGAAACCGGCACCACCAAGGCCGACATCCTGGGCTACTACGCGGCGGTGGCGGATGCCCTCATCCGGCACGCCAGGGACCGGCCGGCCACCCGGAAGCGTTGGGTGCACGGGGTCGGCACCGCAGACGAGCCCGGTCAGGTGTTCTTCCAGAAGAACCTGGGCGACGGCACGCCGGAATGGGTGGAGCGCAGGGAGCTGCCGCACAAGGAGCGCACCACGGTGTATCCGCTGGTGAACGACCTGGCCACGCTCACCTGGCTGGCGCAGATCGGCACCCTCGAGGTGCATGTGCCGCAGTGGCGGTTCGACTCCGCCGGCAACCCGTCACACCCCGACAGGCTGGTGCTCGACCTCGACCCCGGCGACGGTGTCGGCCTGGCCGAGTGCGCAGAGGTGGCCAGGTGGGCCAGGGCGCTGCTGCTGGACATGGGCCTGGACGCCTCGCCGGTCACCAGCGGGAGCAAGGGAATCCACCTGTATGCGGCCCTGGACGGCAGCCACAGCTCTGAGCAGGTGGGGCAGGTGGCGCACGAGTTGGCGCGGGCATTGGAAGCCGATCACCCCGGCGAGGTGCTCAGCGCCATGACCCGGTCGCTGCGGCACGGGAAGGTCTTTGTGGACTGGAGCCAGAACAACGCGAACAAGACCACGATTGCGCCGTATAGCCTGCGCGGTCAGATGCGACCCTTCGTCGCGGCCCCGCGCACGTGGCGCGAACTCGAGGCACCCGGGTTGGAACAGCTCGACTACCGACAGGTGCTGAAGCGCTTGGAGCGCCGGCCCGACCCGCTCGCGGCGGTGGCGGACGCGATCGAGGCAGGCGGGCGCCGGCACGGGCTGCCCGGCGCCACCGCGGGCCAGGCCGAGGACCGGCTGCACACCTATCGCAGCAAACGGGATGCCCGGCGCACCCCTGAGCCCGTACCATCGGCTGCCCCGGCCGCGGCCGCGGGTGCCGGCGGAGCGGCGTTCGTGATCCAGGAGCACCACGCCAGGGCCCTGCACTTCGACCTGCGCCTGGAGCACGACGGCGTGCTGGCGTCCTGGGCGTTGCCCAAGGGAGTGCCGGCGGATCCCACCCACAATCACCTGGCGGTGCACACCGAGGACCACCCGATGGAGTACCTCGAGTTCGAGGGTGACATTCCGGCGGGCGAATACGGCGCCGGCTCCATGACGATCTGGGATACCGGCACCTACACGGCCGAGAAATGGCGCGACGATGAGGTGATCGTCACCCTGCACGGCCAGCCGGACGGCGGCCTGGCCGGTGCCGACAGGGAGTACGCGCTCATCCGCACCGGTGGGGCCGATTCCCGCAATTGGCTGATCCACCTGATGAAACCGAAATCGGGCGCGGCCGCCCAGCCGCCGCCGCGGACCGGTGCGCCCGCGGAGGTCGCGGCCGCCGCGACGGTGCGCGCCGCCGGCACGACCTACTCCCCCATGCTGGCCAGATCGGGCAGCCTGCGGGAGTTGTCGCCGGACTCCGACTGGGCCTACGAAATGAAATGGGACGGCATCCGCATGCTGGCCTACCTCGACGGTGGATCGGATGGCCGGGTCACCTTCCTCACCCGCAACGGCAACGACGTGACGGCGTCGTTCCCCGAGCTGACCGACGACCTGCGCCGGGCGCTCGGTGACCGGAGTGCCGTGCTCGACGGCGAGGTCGTGGCGTTGGACCGGCTGGGCCGGCCCGACTTCTCCAGGCTGCAGACCCGGCTCGGGCTCACCGACGCGTTGGATGTGCGCCGGGCCCAGCGCGGCGCCCCCGTGCACTACTTCGTGTTCGACCTGCTCGAGCACGACGGCGCCGCCCAGGTGGCCCTGCCCTATTCCGCCCGTCGCGCGGCGCTGGAGAGTCTGGTCTCAGCGACCGGCACCGTTCAGGTGCCGCCGGCGTTCGACGGCGCCGCGGACGACGCACTCGCCACCAGCGCCACGCTCGGCCTGGAAGGGCTGATCGCGAAGGAGAACACCAGCGACTACCTGAGCGGGCGCCGCACGGACCGGTGGGTGAAGATCAAGCACGTCAAGGCGCAGGAGGTGGTGATCGGTGGCTGGCGCCCCGGCAACGGGCACCGCGGCAGCACCCTCGGCTCTCTGCTGGTCGGCATTCCGGCCGCCGCCGCACCCGGCGAGGCCGGCGCACCACCGCTGCACTACGCGGGCCGGATCGGCACGGGGTTCTCCGACCGGGACCTCACGGCGCTGCGCCGGAAGCTCAACGAGCTGCCCAGCACCGACAGTCCGTTCGACGACGTGCCGGCGGCCGACGCGGCCGACGCGGTCTGGGTGCAGCCCGTGCTCGTCGGCGAGGCTGAGTTCGCCGAGTGGACGCCGTCCGGGCGGCTTCGGCACCCCACCTGGCGGGGACTGCGGCCAGACAAGACACCCGCCGACGTGGTCCGGGAAGACCGGAGCCGGCTGGGCGACGCAGCCGCGGGGCCGTGACGGCGATGCCTGCCACCGTTGCATCCGAAGCCCTGCTGGTGTGCCTGGCCGTGTTCGCGGCCGCCACCGTCAGCACCTGGTTGCTCTCCGTTCTGACCCGGGAGTACTCCTGGGTCGACCGGGCCTGGTCGATTCTGCCGCCCGTCTACCTGTGGGTGTTCGCCGTGGCCGGCGGGATGGTCCACACCCGGCTGGTCGTGCTGGCGGCGCTGGGCACCCTGTGGGGTCTGCGGCTCACCCTCAACTTCGCCCGCAAGGGCGGCTACCGGCCCGGCGGTGAGGATTATCGGTGGGCCGCGCTTCGCCGACGGATGAGCCGGCGCCGGTTCGCGCTGTTCAACCTGGGTTTCATCTCGATCTACCAGAACCTGCTGTTGCTCGTGATCACCCTGCCGGCCTGGATCGCCCTGCAGCACACCGGCACGCCGTTCGGCGCCGGTGACCTGGCGCTCGCAGCGCTGTTCCTCGCGTGCCTGGCCGGTGAGACCGTCGCCGACCAGCAGCAGTGGGCTTTCCAGCAGAACCGCCTCCTGCTGCGGGCCAGGGGCGCGGCAGACCCCGGATTCCTCAGAGGCGGGTTGTTCAGGTTCTCCAGGCACCCCAACTATTTCTTCGAGATCGCGCAGTGGTGGCTGGTCGCGGGGTTCGGCGCTCTCGCGGCGGGCAGCATCCTGCAGCCCGGCACTCTGGGCGCGGTGCTGCTGACCCTGCTCTTCGTGGGCTCGATCGCCTTCACCGAAAGCATCTCGTTGGAACGGCACCCGGACTATGCGGCCTACCGGCACGAGGTCTCCGCGCTGGTGCCGTTGCCGCCGCGTCGACCGGCGGCCGAGACGGCACGGGTGCCTGGCGGAGACGACCCGATCAGACCAGGCGGTCCCTGAGCGCCGGCCAGCTGGCCGCAAACCCCGGATGCAGCGGCAGGAGCTCCACGTCGGCCGGCGGCACCCAGCGCAGAGCAATGCTCTCGGTGTCACTGATCACCGGCTCAAACGGCTCCAACGCCCGCACCACCACGGTGGTGTACGACCAGAAGCCGAGGTCGACGACCGAACAGAAGTCCACCTGCAGCAGGTGGGCCGGCACGCCGGCCTCCTCGCCGGCCTCCCGGATCGCGGCGTCGAGCGCGCTCTCGTTTTCGTGCCTGGCACCGCCGGGCACTCCCCAGGTGTCACCCTGATGGCTCCAGAGGGCACGGTGTTGCAGAAGCACCCCGAGCTCCCGATGATGCACGAGCAGGCCGGCGGCGCCGTAGCGGCCCCAGAACCTGGCGCCATCCGGCCCGTAGACCCACGCATCACCGCTGCTCGTCATCATCACCGCCGCTCATCGCTTAAGCATGCCGCACCAGCCCGGGAAGAATGTGCCCACGCCGAGTAAGATCGAGCCCGGCGGGCACCCACCGCCCCTCCCAAAGGACTTACGAGCATGACGTCATCCACCCCCGCCCCCGCACTGAACACTGCCGGCCTGGCCCGCTACATCGACCACACCCTGCTCAAGCCCGAGGCCACCCAGGCCGACGTCGCCGCCCTCATCGCCGAGGCCGTCGAGCTGGGCGTCTACTCGGTCTGCGTGTCGCCGTCGATGCTGCCGCTGACCATTCCCGTGGATGCCGACCTCAAGGTCGCCGTCGTCTGCGGGTTCCCGAGCGGCAAGCACGCCAGCTCGATCAAGGCAGCGGAGGCCGCACTGTCGGTGGCTCAGGGCACCGACGAGGTGGACATGGTCATCGACGTCGGCGCGGCCAAGGCCGGCCGGTTCGACCTCGTCGAGGCCGACATCAGCGCCGTGCGCGCCGAGATCCCCGCACCGCTGGTGCTCAAGGTGATCATCGAGTCCGCCGCCCTCACCGACGACGAGATCGTGGGCGTGTGCCGTGCCGCGGTGAACGCCGGCGCCGACTTCGTCAAGACCTCCACCGGGTTCCACCCGGCCGGCGGCGCTACTGTGCACGCCGTGCGCCTGATGCGCGAAACCGTGGGCGACGCGCTCGGCGTCAAGGCCTCCGGCGGAGTGCGCAGCCACGCTGACGCCCTGGCCATGATCGAAGCCGGCGCGAGCCGGCTCGGCGTCTCGGGCAGCAAGGCCGTGCTCTCCGGCGCGCCCGTCGAGCCGTCCGCGAACCCGGCCGCCTACTGAGCCGCCCACAGAGCCGCCTACAGGGCCACTGTCAAGCCACTGGTTAGCGACGACCGCCCGCAGCATCCGCCCGTCGACCCGCCTCACTCGAGGTGGGCCGGCGGGTTTTTCTGTTCCTGCGTTCGAAGGCTAGACCGACACGATGGTGTGCACCGGCACGTCGGCGCCGATGCGGCCCCGCCCGTCGAGCTCGGCAAGTTCGAGCACCACTCCAACACCGATCGTGCTGTAGCCGGCCCGCTCGATGAGACGGGCGGTCGCCGCGACGGTGCCGCCGGTGGCGAGCACGTCGTCGACGATCAGCACCCGGGAGCCGGCGGGCAGCTGCCCGACCTCCAGCTCGAGGCGCGCTGAGCCGTACTCCAGGTCGTATTCCTCGGTGAGAACCGTGCCGGGCAACTTGCCGCCCTTGCGCACAGCCAGCACCGCGCACTCCGCGGCGTATCCGATCCCGGCCGCGAGCAGGAAACCACGCGCCTCGATGCCGGCTACGGCATCGAACTGGCCCCGGTAGCGCTCGCTCAGGTCGTCGATGATCGCCCGGAACGCCACGGCATCGGCGAAGACAGGGTTGAGGTCCCGGAACAGGATCCCGGGGAGCGGGAAGTCAGGGTACGAGGCGAGGAGGGTGTGCACGTGCTGGGCGGCGGGAACAATCACGTGCTCAAGGGTACCGCGCGGCGTCATTGCCCTCCGGCCGGCGGACCCGGGCGGCGGGCCGGGTCTAGTCGGTCGGGCTGGCGGGCACGACCTGCTCGACCGGTTCGGCCGAGTCCGCCGGCTCATCCATCGCGCCGCTGAGTTCGTCGAGGAAACCGACCACGGCGAGTTGCTCCGACGCGGTGAGTTTCTCCGCCGCAGCCAGCATCCGCTGGTGCGCCGCCCCCATGACGCGGCGGATCTCGTCGTGGGCCCGCCGGGTGGCGTGCAGCACCTGGGCCCGCCGGTCGCTCGGGTGCGGCTCACGGCGCAGCCGGCCCGCGGCCTCCAGCCTGGAGAGCAGCTTGGCGGTGGCGGCCGAGGAGATGCCCAGCAACACGCTGAGGTCTTTCGGGCCGATCGACTCCGAGCGTTCCTCGGCCGCGATCAGATGCCGCAGGGCGACCAGGTCGGAGTCGTTCATGTCCATGTCGGACCGCGCCCTGATGCGCATGGCCACATCGGCAGCGCGGAACCGGCGGACCGCGCGCAGAACGTCGACGGCGGTCACGGCCGCGGCGATCACCGACGACTGCATCCCGGCGGGGCCGTCGGGATACCAGTAGCCCTCGGGGCGGGGTCGACTCTGTTCGGCGGCGGGTTCGACGTCGGCGGGCATAGGGACCATGCTAGCCTCGAATATCGCTAACTCGGCTAGGTACTTTTTCAGGTATCTTGGCTGCACGAGAGGGAGTCCCGTGATGCACACAGCAGAACCCATGATCGAAGTCGACACGGTCGGACATCAGTACACCGCTCCGACCGAAGATCTGGTCGTTCTGCTTGACGAGGACGGCCGGGAGATCGGCACCGCGCCCAAGAGCAGCGTGCACGGAGCAGATACCTCCTTGCACCTGGCCTTTTCCTGCTACGTGTTCAACGAGCGCGGCGAGGTGCTCCTCACCCGCCGCGCCCTCGGCAAGAAGACCTGGCCCGGTGTCTGGACGAACTCCTTCTGCGGTCACCCGGCGCCGGCCGAGACGCTCACCGACGCCGTGCACCGCCGGGCGACCTTCGAACTCGGCCTCGACATCCACGGCGTCGACCTGGCCCTGCCACTGTTTCGCTACCGCGCCACCGACAGCAGCGGCATCGTGGAGAACGAGGTCTGCCCGGTGTACCTGGCCAGGGCGACCGCCGACCCCGTTCCCAACCCCGACGAGGTCATGGAATTCACCTGGACCGACCCCGAGAGCCTCCGGCATTCGGTGCTGGCCAGCCCGTTCGCGTTCAGCCCCTGGATGGTGTTGCAGATGAGTGAACTGGAGACATTCCGTGCATGAAATCGCGACATTGGGCGTCGAAACCGAACTGCACAGGTTCTTCGCGGCAGCGCGGCTGCGCGCCAGCGACTACGGCGATCACTACGTGGCGCTCTGGGACTCCCTGGACCAGGCCAGCAGGGGCGGCAAGCGCGTGCGCCCGGCCCTGGTACTGGCGGCCTACGACGGCTTCGGCGGCACCGACCACACCCTGTCCACCCCGGTGGCGGTGAGCTTCGAGCTCCTGCACACTGCCTTCCTGATCCACGACGACGTGATCGACCGCGACCTGTCCCGCCGCGGGATGGCCAACATCGCCGGCCGGTTCACCGAACGGGCCATCGCGCACGGTGCGGCGACCGGGCAGGCCGAAGCCTGGGCAGCGACCGCCGCCATCCTGGCCGGCGACCTCGCGCTGAGCGAGGCCCACCGCGCCCTGGCGCTGCTGCCGGTGCCCGCCGAACTCCGCGGCCGACTGCTCGACCTGCTCGACCGGGCCGTGTTCGTCTCGGCGGCCGGCGAGCTGGCGGATGTGACCAACACCGTGAGCCGGGAACCGCTCACCATCGACCAGGTCATCCGGACGCTCGAACACAAAACGGCCATCTATTCCTTCGAGGCCCCGCTGCAGGCCGGTGCCGTTCTCGCCGGCGCACCCGAGGAGGCCATCGACGCCCTCGGCCGGTTCGGCCGCCTGATCGGTGTCGCCTTCCAACTGACCGACGACCTGCTCGGCGTGTTCGGTGACCCCGCCAGCACCGGCAAGAGCGTGCTCGCGGACCTCCGCGAGGGCAAACAGACCGCGCTCATCGCGCACGCCGGCGCCACCGACCGGTGGCCCCTGATCGCTCCGTTCCTGGGCAAAGCCGACCTCACCGAGGCCGAGGCCGAACTGGTGCGTGCGCACCTGCGCGACTGCGGCGCCCCGGAAACCGCGGATGCCCTGGCCCGTGAGTACGCGAGCCGGGCCGTGGAGGCCCTGCAGGGTGCGCTGATGCCCGATGAGCTGCGCGCCACCCTCACCCAACTCGCCCTCAGCGCCGTGACGCGGCAGAAATGAGCCGGGACACGGCCGCACCGATCGTCGGCGGCTCCAGCACCGGTCTCGACACCTACAACGCGGCCGCCCTGGCCAGCGCCACCACGGTGATCGGGCAGTACTCCACCTCGTTCGGCCTGGCCGCCAGGCTCCTCGCCGCCGGGGTGCGCGACGAGGTGCGCAGCATCTACGCCCTCGTGCGCATCGCCGACGAAATCGTGGACGGCGCCGCCAGCGGGGCCGGTATCGACCTGGCCGGGCAGCGCGAGCTGCTCGACGACCTCGAGCACGAAACCGAACGCGCGATGGCGCGCGGTTTCAGCACCAACCTCGTGGTGCATGCCTTCGCCGTCACCGCGCGCCGGGTCGGCATCGACCCGTCGCTCACCCGGCCGTTCTTCGCCTCGATGCGCCGGGACCTCGACCCGGCCCCGTTCACGCAGGCCGGCGTGGCCGAGTACATCTACGGATCGGCGGAGGTGGTCGGGCTGATGTGCCTGCGCAGCTTCCTGCACGGATCGCCGCGGTCGCCCGAGGACCTGGCCGTGCTCGAACACGGCGCCCGCAGCCTCGGTGCAGCGTTCCAGAAGGTCAATTTTCTGCGCGACCTCGCCGCCGACCGGGACGCGCTCGGCCGCAACTACTTTCCAGGCGTGGACCTCGCCAGACTGACCGAGCCGGCCAAACACCTGCTGCTCGACGACATGGACGCAGACCTCGAGGCCGCCGAACGGGTGCTGCCACTGCTGCCGCCCGGCAGCCGACGCGCCGTCACCGCTGCCCACCGGTTGTTCGCCCGGTTGGCTGCGAAACTGCGGGAGACCCCCGCCCAGGCTTTGATGAGCACCCGCGTGCGGGTGCCGGATCCGGAGAAACTGATGATCGCCCTCTCGTCCTCGCTCGGCCCGCAAGCGTGGCGTCGGTGAGCGGCCCGAACGCACCCACCCGCACAGGTCCGACCCGTACCGGTGCGCCCCGCACTGATCCGATCCGTACCGTCGTCATCGGCGGCGGCATCGCCGGGCTGGCCAGTGCGGCGCTGCTCGCCAAGGAAGGTCACCAGGTGACCCTCCTGGAGGCCCACGACACCCTCGGCGGCCGGGCGGGCTTCTGGGAGAGCGAGGGGTTCCGGTTCGAAACCGGGCCGTCCTGGTACCTCATGCCCGAGGTCTTCGAGCACTTCTACCGGCTGATGGGCACCAGCGCCGCCGAACAGCTCGAGCTCACCCGCCTCGACCCCGGCTACCGGGTGTTCTTCGAATCATCGCCAGAGCCCGTGGACGTGCGCGCCGAACGCGCCGACAACATCCGTCTGTTCGAGAGCCTCGAGCCCGGCGCCGGCGCCCAACTCGAGAAGTACCTGGCCAGTGCCAAGGAAACCTACGACATGGCCGTGGACAGGTTTCTCTACACGAGCTTCGCCTCGTTCAAGCCCCTGCTCGTACGCGACGTGCTCTCCAGGATGGGCCGGCTCGGCCGGCTGCTGCTGCAGCCGCTGGACAGGTTCGTGGCCGGCTATTTCCGCGACCCGCGGATCCGCCAGATCCTGGGTTATCCAGCGGTCTTCCTCGGCTCCTCGCCCGACCGCACCCCGTCGATGTACCACCTGATGAGCCACCTCGACCTGGCCGATGGGGTGCTCTACCCGCAGGGCGGCTTCACCCGCCTGATCGAGAGCATCGTCGATATCGCCCGCGCCGAGGGCGTCATCATCCAGACCGGCGCCACCGTGCAGGCGATCCGGAGCGGCGCCACTCCGTCTGGCCGGGGCGCCAAGGCCGCCGTCGAGGGCGTCACCTACACGACCGCGGCCGGGGCGACCGTGACGCTGGATGCGGACATCGTCGTCTCCGCCGCCGACCTGCACCACACCGAGACCGAGCTGGTCGAGCCCGCCAAGCAGACCTACCCCGAGCGCTGGTGGCAGAAGCGCACCTCCGGCCCCGGCGCTGTGCTCGTGCTGCTCGGGGTGAGCGGTGAGCTGCCCAAGCTCGCCCACCACACCCTGTTCTTCACGAAGGACTGGGCCGACAACTTCGACCGGATCTTCGGCACGAAGACCTCTGTGCCCAATCCGGCCTCGTTCTACGCCTGCCTGCCCAGCAGCACCGATCCCGGCGTGGCCCCGGACGGCGCCAGCAACATGTTCCTGCTCATTCCCGTTCCCGCCGACACCGGCATCGGCCACGGCGGCATCGACGGGGCCGGTTCGGCCGGTGTCGAGGGCATCGCGGACGCCGCGATCGGCCAGCTCGCCGAGTGGGCCGGCATCCCCGACCTCGCCGAACGCATCCTGGTGCGCCGCACCATCGGGCCCGCCGACTTCGCCGACGACCTCAACTCCTGGAAGGGCGGCGCCCTCGGGCCCGCGCACACCCTCAAGCAGAGCGCGTTCTTCCGCGGCACCAATGTGTCCAAGCACATCGAGGGCCTGTACTACGCCGGCGGCACCACGATCCCCGGGATCGGCCTGCCGATGTGCCTGATCAGTGCCGAGATCCTGCTCAAACGGATTCGGGGCGACGTGAGCACCGGGCCGCTGCCGGAGCCGCTGCCCGCCGTTCTGCGGTGACCGGGGCGATGCTGAGCTTCGCCTACCTGGCCGCCCTGCTGGTCTCGCTGACCGGGATGGTGGTGCTCGACCGCCGATTCGGCCTGTTCTTCTGGCGCGCGCCCCGCGCCGCCGCCGTCGTGCTCGCGGCGGGGGTGCTCTTCTTCCTGGCCTGGGACCTGGTGGGCATCAACCGGGGCATCTTCTACCGTGGTGAAACCTCGTTCATGACCGGCCTGCAGGTGGCGCCGGAACTTCCGGTGGAGGAGGTCTTCTTCCTGACCTTTCTCTGCTACCTCTTCATGAACGCCCTGCAGGGCGCCCGGATGCTGCTGGAGAGGCGGCGCACCGCGTGAGCTATCTCGGGCTGAACGCCCTCTTTCTCGGCCTGGCCGTGCTGGTCGCCGGGTTGGCGCTCTGGCGACGGCCGTCGTTCCGCCGACTGCTGCCGGCAGCGGGACTCGCCCTGGCGGCCGTTCTCGTGCTCACCGCGGTGTTCGATAACATCATGATCGGGGTGGGCCTCGTCGCGTATGACCCGGCCCTGATTTCCGGTCTGTTCGTGGGAATCGCCCCGCTGGAGGACTTCGCCTACCCCGTGGCAGCGGCCCTGCTGCTGCCGGCGCTGTGGGTGCTGCTCGGCGCTGAGCGCGGGCGGCCCGCCCGCCACGAAGCACCCGCCACACTCCCGCACGCAGAAGGACAGGACGAATGACCGAGCCGGCACACCCCCACCGCACCACCCCGGCCGCGGGCCTCGGCCACACGGTCCGGCAGGTGCTGCTCTCGTCCCGCCCGCTCAGCTGGATCAACACGGCCTTCCCGTTCGCCGCCGCTTACGTGGTCACCACCGGCCGGGTCGACCTGTTGCTCGTGGTGGGCACCCTGTTCTTCCTGATCCCGTACAACCTGCTGATGTACGGCATCAACGACGTGTTCGACTACGAGTCCGACCTGCGCAACCCGCGGAAGGGCGGCGTCGAGGGCGCGATGCTCGACAAGGGCCTGCACCGCATCGTGCTCATCTCCGGCGTCGCCACGGCCCTGCCCGTGCTGCTGCTGATGCTCGTGCTGGCCGGGCCCGACCCGTGGTCGTGGCTGGTGCTGGCGATCAGCCTCTTCGCCGTGGTCGCCTACTCCGCGCCGCGGCTGCGCTTCAAGGAACGTCCGGTGCTGGACTCGGTGACGTCGAGCATCCACTTCGTGAGCCCGGCCGTCTACGGACTCGCCGTGGCCGGCGCCCTGGTGACGCCCGACCTGGTGGCTCTGCTGGCCGCGTTCTTCTTCTGGGGCATCGCCAGCCACGCCTTCGGGGCGGTGCAGGATGTGGAGCCGGACCGGCAGGGCGGCATCAGCTCGATCGCCACGGCGTTCGGTGCCGCACAGACCGTGCGCCTGGCCATCGGATTCTGGCTGCTGGCCGGTCTGCTGATGCTCGTCACCGACTGGCCGGGGCCGCTCGCCGCGCTGCTGGTGATCCCGTACATCCTGGCCGCCTGGCCGTACCGGTCCATCAGCGACGCGGAATCCGAGCGCGCCAACCACGGCTGGAAACGGTTTCTCAGGCTGAACTTCTTCACCGGGTTCCTGGTGACCATGCTGCTGATCCTCTGGGTCGTGCTGCGTTAGGCACCTGCCGCCGCCGCGTAGAGTCGAGGTATGGAGCTGCTGAGCGCACGGGTGGACAGCTGGGCCTGGGCGGTGCGGATGTACAAGACCCGCTCGCAGGCCACGGCCGCCTGCCGGGCCGGGCACGTGCGGGTGAACGGGGAACGGGCCAAGTCCGCCCAGACCATCAAGCCGGGCGACGAGGTGCGGATCCGGGCCAACGGTTTCGACAGGGTGCTCGTGGTGTCGCGGATCATCGTGAAGCGGGTGGGCCCGAGCGTGGCCGCCGAGTGCTTCGTGGACAATACCCCGCCTCCGCCGCCCCGCGAGGAGGTGGCCCTGGTGCCCATGCGAGACCGTGGGGCCGGCCGGCCCACCAAACGCGAGCGCCGGGAGATCGAGGAACTGCGCGGGCGCTCGACGACCGACTAGTCACTCCCCCTCTGGCGAGAGCTCGACCGGTGGAACGAGCGTGCCCACTTCGGTGCGCACCCACCACACGTGCTCGCTCCGGCGTTCGGCGCGAGTGCTGAACCTGTAGAGGAAGACCCGGGCGCGCACGTAACGCGGCGGGTGCGCGGGGAACGGATTGCCGGCCAGCATCCGCAGGGTGGCGCGGTCACCCTGGAGCAATCGGGCCAGGAACGCCTCGAACCACCGGGTGTCTCGTGACCCGAGCGCCAGGAACCACATCAGCCAGTCCAGCCGCAGGTGATACGGCGCGAACTGGCCGGGCAACCTGGACACTGTGCCGGGCTTGCCGCGGAACTCGTATTCCCGCCACGCCGTGCTGTCGCCGGGGTCGACGGAGTCGCAGCCCTCCACGATCACCTCGAAGCGTTCCTTCGTGACGGTGCCGAACGCTCCGTAGGCATTGACCAGGTGGAACGCGTTGAAACTCGCGTTCATGAGCTGGCGACGGCGCAGCAGGTTGCGGGCCGGCCAGTAGCTGAGCACGAGCAGACCGAGGGTCACCGCGAGCACCACGGCCACGAACCAGGGCGGCTGCTCCCCCGCCGTGGCCGCCGGTGCAGCCTGCGGCGCCCGCAAGGCCGGCGCAAACAGCCCGCCGACCCAGCGGAAGGCGGCGTCATCGATCGCGGCGGCGGCCAGCATGATGGTGATCCAGTTCAACCAGGCGAAATTGCCCGTGACCACCAGCCACAGCTGACTGAAAACCATGACGCCGGCCGCGACCGAGGCCACGGGCTGCGGAGCGAAAATGAGGAACGGGGCGATGAGTTGTACGGCGTGATTGGCGAGCACCTCGCCGCGATGGAACCACCGGGGCAGGTGGTGCACGAACCAGCTCACCGGATTGGGCATCGGCTGGGTTTCGTGGTGGTAGAACAGGGCCGTGAGGTCGCGCCATTCCCGGCCGCCCCGCAGCTTGATCATGCCGGCACCGAATTCCAGCCTGAACACCAGCCAGCGCAGGAAGAACAGCACCGGCAGCGGGGTGGCGACGGCGTCGGAGCCGAGGAACGCCACGATGAACCCCGCCTCCACCAGCAGGCTCTCCCAGCCGAACGAGTAGAACGTCTGCCCGACATTCACGATCGACAGGTACGCCGCGAACAGCGTGAGGAACGCCAGCATCGGCAGCCAGGCCTGACCGAGTTGTGGGAGCCCGAGCACGATCGATGCTGACAGCACCATCCCGCCGATCGCCACCCGGCGCAGCATCTTGTCGGAGTAGCGCCACTGAAAGAGGCTCGGCGCCCGCCGGAACGGCACGATGGCCACGAACCTGGGCACCGGGAGCAGGCCGCGCTCGCCCAGCAGTGCCGGGAACTGGTTGTACGCCGAGAGGAAGGCGATCAGAAAGATGGCGGCGATACCCCGCTGCAGGATCTCTCGGGCGATGTCGTAGTCGCCCGTCGCGAACCAGTCCATGGTGCAGATCACCCTAGGCCCGCGGCACCGGCTCCTCAAGCCTGGTCGCTGGCCGCCCGGGCGGCTCTGCGGCCCGCTGGCGCGGCTTTCAGTTCCGCAATTGGTTCCGCTCCGGACGTGTGCGCCCGGTGTGCCGGGACCAGATGTCCGCCTGGGGAACAGATGGCGGTCACGGATGCCTTGACGGCGGCGACTAAACCGGTATAGGTTTTGGCTAAACCGGTTAAGGCGTCGCAGCGGCGCCGGTCGGTTCGCCATCAATGAGGAGGCTTCATGCATCCGGCCCAGGATTCCGCCAAGGTGACCATCGCCGATGTGGCCAGGGAGGCCGGGGTCAGCAAGGGCCTCGTTTCGTTCGCGCTCAACGACCGACCCGGCGTCTCCGCGGAGACGCGCTCGCGCATCCTGCAGGTGGCCGGCGCCCTGGGTTGGACGCCGTCGCTGCGGGCCAGATCGTTGTCGTCGAAGCGCTCGTTCGCGCTCGGCCTGGTCATGGCCCGTGATCCAGAGGTGCTCGGCTCCGACCCGTTCTTCACCTCGTTCCTCGCCGGCGTCGAGACCATCCTCGCCCCGCAGGGCCTCGCTCTGGTGCTCAGTGTCGTGCCCGACGAGACCACCGAGCTACAGACCTACCGCACCCTGGTCGGCGACGGGCGGGTGGATGGCGTCTTCCTCACCGATCTCCGTCACGACGACGCGCGGATCCCCTGCCTGACCGAACTCGGCCTTCCGGCGGTCACCCTCGGCCGCCCCGACCAGGCCAGCCCGTTCCCCGCCGTGTGCATCGACGACACCCACGGCGTCACCGAAACCGTGCGCCACCTCGCCACTCTCGGGCACCGGCAGATCGCCCACGTGGCCGGGAGCGCCTCGATGCTGCACGGCAGCCGGCGGCGCACCGCCTTCACCACCGCGATGCGCGACGCCGGGTTGGGCGACGGACAGGTCGTCGACACCGACTTCTCGATCGCGGCCGGCGCGGACGCCACCCGCCGCCTGTTGAGTCAGGCCGTGCCGCCCACGGCCATCGTCTTCGCCAACGATCCCATGGCCATCGCCGGCATCGGCGTAGCCCGTGAGCTCGGCGTCAGCGTGCCGGAGGATCTGTCGATCACTGGGTTCGATGACATCGAATTCGCCAGATACGTCTACCCCGCCCTCACTACAGTGGGCGCGACCCCCTTGGTCTGGGGCCGCGCTGCCGCAACCACCCTGCTCGCGCTCATCCGCACCGGGAGGTCAGACGATGTCGAGCTTCCCGCCGCCCGCCTGATCATCCGGGGCTCGGCTTCAGCGCCGGCGCCCTCCTGAGACGCACCACCTGCACGACCATTCCGCAGCAGAGCCGCTGCGAACACAGAAATGGAGAACGACATGCAACGCAGCATCCGTCCCACCAACACCCCCCGACGGACCAGGCGACTTCTCGCCGCCGCCGCCTCCGCCGCCATGGTCGTCGCCCTCGGGGCGTGCTCCAGCGGCGGTGGCGATTCCGACTCGGCCGAAGGTCGCGGCGACATCACCATCTGGTACTCGAACAACGAGAACGAGGTGAAATGGGGCAAGGCGATGGTCGACGCTTGGAACGCCGACAACCCCGACGAGCAGATCAAGGCCCAGGAGATCCCGGCCGGCAAGAGCAGCGAAGAGGTCATCGGCGCCGCCATCACGGCCGGAAATGCTCCCTGCCTGGTCTTCAACACCGCCCCGGTTGCGGTTCCGCAGTTCCAGAAGCAGGGCGGCCTGGTCGACCTCAGCAGCTTCGAAGACGGCGACGCCTACATCCAGGAGCGCACCGGCGACCTGAGCGAGCAGTACCAGAGCGAGGACGGCAAGTTCTATCAGATGCCCTGGAAGTCCAACCCGGTGATGTTGTTCTACAACAAGGACCTCTTCGCCGCGGCCGGTCTCGACCCCGAGAACCCCGAGCTGGCCACCTACGACGAGTTCCTGGCCACTGCCCGCACCCTGGTCTCGGCCGGTGTGTCGCAGTACGCGATCAACCCGGCGGCGACGAGCGAGTTCTTCCAGAGCTGGTTCGACTTCTACCCGACCTATGCGGCCGAGACCGATGGCAGCCTGTTCATCGAAGACGG
Source organism: Cryobacterium sp. W22_MBD10_FK3 (assembly GCF_052113745.1). Classification (NCBI taxonomy): domain Bacteria; kingdom Bacillati; phylum Actinomycetota; class Actinomycetes; order Micrococcales; family Microbacteriaceae; genus Cryobacterium; species Cryobacterium sp. W22_MBD10_FK3. The sequence goes on along the minus strand of NZ_JBGQOH010000002.1, from coordinate 305,587 downwards.
CGAAGCCACCTTCAACTCCGACGAGGGGGTGGCCGCCGGCGAATTCTGGAAGACCATCTACGCCGAGAATCTCGCCGGCAAGGAGAAGTACACCGGTGACTCGTTTGCCGACGGACTGGCGGCCATGGCCAGTGCGGGACCCTGGGCGGTCAACGTCTACAAGGACGTCGTGAACTGGGGGGCCGTTCCCTTCCCCAGCAGCGCCGGCACCGACCCCGCAAGCGCGTACACCTTCAGCGACGCCAAGAACGTCGGCATGTTCACCGCCTGCGAGAACCAGGCCACCGCCTGGGACGTGCTGAAATTCGCGACCAGCGAGGAGCAGGACGGCCAGCTGCTCGAGCTGACCGGCCAGATGCCGTTGCGCCAGGACCTCCCCGAGGTCTACCCCGACTACTTCGCGGCCAACCCGGCCTACGAGCAGTTCGGTGACCAGGCATCCCGCACGGTCGAGGTGCCGCAGGTGCCCAACTCCGTCGCCGCCTGGCAGGCCTTCCGGGATGCCTGGACGAAGACAGTCATCAGCGGTGAGGGCGATGTCGCCGACGCGTTCGACGCCGCGGCCGACAAGGTCAATGAACTGATCGCGGAGTAAGTCTGATGTCCGCGACAGTCTCCTCAGGGAGTGTCACCCCGAGCTCCGCCGCCAGGCCCGCAAAGCCTGGCGGCGGGGGCCCCCGCCGGGGCCGTCGGCGTCGGGTGCTGGGCAGGAACCCACTCGGGCTCGTGCTCAGCGCCCCCTACCTGATCTTCGTGCTCCTGGTCTTCGCCTATCCGCTGGTTTTCGCCTTCTACATGTCGTTCCACGACTATTTCTTTGCCGCACCCGGCGCCGTGGTGGACCGACCGTTCGTTGGACTCGAGAACTTTCAGGAGGTGCTGACCGACCCGGCCATCATCCGCTCGTTCGGCAATGTGGGTATCTTCTTGCTCATCAACGTGCCCCTCACCGTGGTGCTGTCGCTGGTGCTCGCCACGGCGCTGAACAAGATCGTGCGTGCCCGCACCTTCTTGCGGGTGTCCTTCTATGTGCCGTACGTGACGGCCAGCGTCGCCGTCGTCGTCGTCTGGCTCTTCCTCTTCAGCAGCAACGGCCTGATCAGCCAGATCCTCGGCCCACTAGCGCCGGACCCGGCCTGGCTGATCAACCCGCTGCTGGCGATGCCCACGATCGCCATCTTCGTCACCTGGAAGCAGATGGGTTTTTTCATCCTGCTCTACCTGGCCGCGCTGCAGAACGTTTCGGACGAACTGTACGAGGCCGCGGCGACGGATGGTGCGGGCAAGATTCGCATGTTCTTCTCGATCACCGTGCCGGGCGTGCGGCCGGCAACGGTGCTGGTGCTGCTGCTGGCGACGGTCACCGGCGCGAACCTGTTCACGGAGCCGTACCTGCTCACCGGCGGTGGCGGACCCAACGGGGCCTCGTCGTCGCCCGTGCTGATCATGTACCAACGCGGCATCGAACAGGGCGAGCCGGGTATCGCCGCCGCGATCGGGGTCATCCTCGTGATCGGCGTGCTCATCCTGGCGTTCATCCAACGCAAGCTGGCCGGAGGGGACGAATCATGAGCAACGCAGGGAACCCGGCGGTCACGGAGGGCCTGGCCCACTCAGACCCCGCGAAGGCACCTCGGGTGCGTACTGGACGCAGCCGGGCCGGCCAGGTCAACGGAATGAGCCGGGGGCAGAACATCCTGCGGTACGTGGTGCTGTCCATCGGCGCCCTCCTGTTTCTGTTCCCGTTCTACTACATGGTGATCGGCTCCCTGCAGACGGCGCCCGACCCAACCATCGCCGGGGCGTTCCCCAATCCGGCGAACATCACCGGTCAGAACTACGTGGACATCAACAGCCGCATCAACCTGTTCCAGGGACTGGTCAACTCCGGGATCTTCGCCGGCGGCGTCATCCTGTGCACCGTCGTGTTCGGTGTGCTGGTGGGCTACGCCCTGGCCCAACTGGAGTGGCGGGGACGCGGTGTGACCTTCGGGCTGATGCTGCTCGTGCAGGTGATTCCCTTCCAGCTGCTGATGATCCCGCTCTACGTGATGATCGCCAGGGATTACGGCCTGGCCGACAGTTATGCGGGAATGATCCTTCCGTTCGCGATCAACTCGACGGCGGTGCTCGTGTTCCGGCAGTACTTCCTGCAGGTGCCCAAGGCCCTTTTCGACGCCGCCCGGATCGACGGCGCCGGCGAGCTGAAGATCCTGTGGAGCATCGCGTTGCCGCTCGTGCGGCCCGCCCTGCTGACCGTGGTGCTGCTCACCTTCATCGGACCGTGGAACGAATTCCTCTGGCCGTTCCTGATCACCAAGGAAGCCTCGCTGCAACCACTCGCGGTCTCGTTGGCGAACTACCTCACCAACGTTGCGGGAACCGCCTCGAACCCGATCGGCGCCGTCCTCGCCGGCGCCTGCGTGCTGGCCGCCCCCATGGTCCTGCTCTTCATCATCTTCCAACGGCACTTCGTCTCGAGCGACATCGGCTCCGGCGTGAAAGGTTAGTCATGAGCTCCACCACAGAATTCCCCTACACCCTCACCAGGATGGGCGTCGTCATGACGCCGGAGGACGGCAACGATCTGGAGACCGAAGGGGTGCTGAACCCCGGGTCGGGCCACACCCCGGACGGCACCCTGTACCTGCTCCCCCGGCTCGTGGCCTCCGGCAACGTCTCCCGGGTGGGACTGGCCAGGGTGATCATCGAAAACGGGGTGCCCACCGGAGTCGAACGCGAGGGCGTTGTGCTCGCCCCCGACCGGGGTTGGGAGCACGGCGCCGACAACGCCGGCGTCGAGGACCCGCGGGTCACGTTCATCCCCCGGCTCGGCCTGCACGTGATGACCTATGTGGCCTACGGACCGCTCGGACCGCGCACCGCCGTGGCCGTGTCGGAGGACCTGCGCGAGTGGCGGCGTCTCGGACCGGCGCTGTTCGCCTACGCCGAGGCCCTGGACATGGACCTGAACCTGTTCCACAACAAGGACACTGTGTTCTTTCCTGAGCCGGTCACCGCGCCGGACGGCGTGGAGAGTTTCGCGGTGCTGCACCGGCCGATGTGGGACCTGGACGAGACCAAGCCCGGCGAGGGCATCCGGGTGCCGGCCGGGATCACCGACCAGCGGCAGAGCATCTGGATCAGCTACGTGCCCGTCGCCGACGCGGTGGCGGATGTCGCCGCGCTCACGTTCTGGCGAGGCCACCGGTTTCTGGCCGGCCCGGAGTTCGCCTTCGAGGAGCTGAAGATCGGCGGCGGGCCCGCGCCGCTGCGGGTGCCGGAGGGGTGGCTGCTGCTGCACCACGGCGTCACGGGCATCCTCGCGAAGGCGTTCGACCAGCAACAGAAGGTGAACTATGCCGCCGGCGGCATGATCCTGGATGCCGACGACCCCACGATAGTGCTCGCCCGCACGAGCGAACCGCTGCTGAAGGCCGAGACCGCAGACGAGACCAGCGGCATCGTGCCCAATGTGGTCTTCCCCACCGCGATCGAGGAGATCGAGGGGCAGCTCTACGTGTTCTACGGCATGGCCGACTCGAAGATCGGCGTGGCCAGGCTCGACCGCCGGGCGTAACTCGGCGCCGGGGGAAGCGCAACTGTTGCCGATCCGGACAATTGCACCCGGTGCGCCGGGTGCAATTGTCCGCTCGGGGACCAGTTGGGGCGGGCCGAGGCGATCGACCGGCTGGGTGGGCCTAGGGCTGGGCGGGCAGCTGCTGTGCCGGCGGGGCGGCGGGGAGCAGGCCGAGGCTCGACTTGAGCTGGTCGGCGGCGACCTGGTCGTCGCGGTTCGCGGCGACGTTGGCCTCGAGGTTGGCCTCGGTGACGGCCTTCAGAATCTCGGCTCGCTGGATGGAGATGCCCCGGGGCGCGTCCACACCGAGGCGGATGCTGTCGCCGCGAACGTCGAGCACGGTGAGGACGATGTCGTCACCGATGAGGATCTTTTCCCCCAGTTTGCGCGTGAGAACCAGCATCCGCTCAGCCTATCGCGAACGGCAGCGACGGCCCGGCGGAGGCCGCCGGCACCGGGGCGAGCCAGCCGATCGGCAGCCCCAGCTCCCGCACGGTGCCCGGGGTTCCGGTGGATTCGATGCCGAGCACGGCGAGGGCATCGATCGTGGCGATGGCACCGACGTCACGCACCCACCTGGCGGTGTCGGCGGGTTTGCGGCCCGCGTGCACGACGGCCCAGACCTGGTCGGCACCCACCACGGTGAGCGCAGCCGACGCGGCGGCGTCGGGGCGATCGGACAGCCCGCAGACGATGAGCACGGCGCGGCCCTGTTCCACTCCCCTCGCCCGCACGGCGAGGGCGCTGCGACGGTCGGCGACGGTGTCGACGCTGTCGGTGATTCGCGCGTCCGCCCCCATCGAGAGCAGCCGGGCGGCGTGCTGAACGTCGGCGTGGGCCCCGACCAGGAGCACCAGGTCGCCGGGACCGGCCAGCAGCACCGGGGCTCCCGGTGTGATGCTGAGCGCTGCCGCCGACGACGCGACCGCGGCCTCGGGGTCGGTCACGGCGACGGCGTCCCAGACGGAGGTCCTCGGCCCGGCCAGAGTGCCTGGAGAGGCAGCCTCGGCGGCTGCACCGCCTGGCGCCGCGGTGGACGCCGATTCCCCGGAGCCGGCCGGGTCGTGCCAGCCGCGGGCCGGTGAGGTCGCGAAGGTCAGCTCATCCATGAGCCGGGCGAAGTCGGGAGTGCCCGTCGAGACGGCCTCGGCCGCAGCGTGAGCGGCGGCAGGCCGGGCGGCAGCGGCCGGCTGACCGGCCTCGGGGTGAACGATCCCCGGTTGCGTGGCGGCCGACTGCGCGGCCGCCCTCCGGCCGGTCCCCGGCCGCACGACTGCCGCAGGATCGAGCGCGGCGTCCGGTAAACCGCCGAAGGGTGCGGGCTCCGGGGCCGGCCGGAATCCGCCGGCGAGACCACCGGGGTACAGGGTCGCTTCGGCCGCGTCGGCGTCATCGAGCAACGCGGCGATGCCGAGTCTGATGCTGAGCTCGTTCCGGGCGCGGCCGGCCCGCCGCCGCCCCGACGGAACCTGCACGAGCACCTCCGGCGGCTCGTCCGCAGCCACCTCCACGGTGACCTCGATGTGTCGCTTGGCGAAGAAGCCGCGGATGCCGCCGACGGTCACCTGTTCCGCGGCGATGATCCGGGCGGAGGCACCGTGCTCCGCGCGCACACGGTCCTGCAACTCCGGCAGCGAGGCTCCCTCAAGCCGCAATCGTCTCGTTTCCACGGACCACCCCCACGGTTTCGATGGCGACCCTGGCGGAGGTGACCTCTTCGTACGACAGCACCGGCAGCCCGCCGGCCTGCGCCGACACCAGGCGGTGGATGGCCGGCCGGAGCGCAGGGGCGCAGACGAGCACCGCCGTGAGCCCGCTCGCCTCCACGGTGGCGATCGCGGTGCGCAGCGACCCGAGGATGGCGTCGATGCGCGGCGGGTCGAGCAGGATCTGGCTGCCCTGGTCGCTGGGCCGCATGCCCTCGAGCATGGACTGCTCCAGCCCGGGTTCGATCATGATCACCCGGAGCACCCCGCCATCCAGGTACAGCGCCGTGAGCGCAGGGCCGAGCGCCTGCCTGGCCGCTTCGACCAGGCCCTCCGGATCGACGGACACCTTCGCCCGCACCGACAGCGCCTCGTAGATGCGGGGCAGGTCGTTGATCGGGATCTGCTCGGCGAGCAGCCCCTGCAGCACCCGCTGCACCTCGGCGAGCGAGAGCAGGCCGGGCACGAGGTCGTCGACGGCGGACGGGCTCACCTGCCGCACGCCATCCGTCAGCACCCGCACATCTTCGCGGGTGAGGAGCCTGGCGGCGTTGCCGGTGATGATCGACGACAGGTGGGTCACCAGTACAGACACCCTGTCGATCACCGTGGCGCCGGCCATTTCGGCGCGGGGTCGCATCTCGCCGGGCACCCACTTGCCGGCCAGCCCGAAGACCGGTTCGATCGTGGCCGTGCCGGGCAGCGACTCCAGGTTGTCGCCCAGCGCGAGCACCTTGCCGGCCGGGGCGATGCCGCGGCCGGCCTCGACCCCGGCGATGCGGATGGCGTAGGTGGACGGCGGCAGGTCGATGTTGTCCCTGGTGCGCACCGGCGGAACGACCATGCCCAGGTCGATGGCGATCTTGCGCCGGAGCGCCCGCACCCGGGCGAGGAGGTCGTCGGAGGCGCCGGAGACGAGGTCGACGAGGTCGGGGGCCAGCTGGATCTCCAGGGCGTGCACCCGCATCTGATCGATCAGGTCTTCCGCAGTGTCCGACCGGGGCGCGAGCCCCTCCATGGCCGCGGCCGCGACGACCTCGGCCTTGGCCTTGGCCTCGTTGCCCTTGATCCGCTGGGAGATGACGATCAGGGCGGCGCCGACGATGATGAACGGGATGATCGGCATGCCGGGGATGAGCGCCATCAGGATCGCGGCGGCACCGGCGATCATCAGGGCGGTGCGGGACTGGGTGAGCTGGGCGGATGCGGTGGCGCCGATGTCGGACTCGGCGTTGGAGCGGGTGACGATCATGCCTGTGGAGACGGCCATCAGCAGCGCGGGGATCTGAGTGACCAGGCCGTCGCCGATGGTGAGCAGCGCGTAGGTGTTCAGCGCGTCGCCGATCTCCATGCCGCGCTGCAGCATGCCGATCGCAATGCCGCCGATCAGGTTGATGATGATGATGATCAGGCCGGCGATGGCATCACCCTTGACGAACTTGGAGGCGCCGTCCATGGCCCCGTAGAAGTCGGCCTCTGCGGAGACCTCGGCCCGGCGGTCCTTGGCCTGCACATCGGTGATCAGGCCGGCGTTGAGGTCGGCGTCGATGGCCATCTGCTTGCCTGGCATGGCGTCGAGGGTGAACCTGGCGCCCACCTCGGCGACGCGTTCGGCACCCTTGGTGACCACCACGAATTGGATGACCACCAGGATCAGGAAGATCACGGCGCCGATGATGATCGAGCCGCCCACGGCCACGTGGCCGAAGGAGGCGATCACCTGGCCGGCGTAGCCGTCGCCGAGCACCAGCCGGGTGGACGCCACGTTGAGGCCGAGCCTGAACAGGGTGGCGACGAGCAGCAGCGACGGGAACACCGAGAAGTCCAGCGGCTTCTTCACGAACATCGTGGTGAGCAGGGTTACCAGGGCCAGCAGGATGTTCACGATGATGAGAACGTCGAGCAGGCCGGCGGGGATCGGCACCACCAGCAGCAGGATGATGCCGACCACACCGATCGGAACGGCGAGTTTTGCGAGCGTGCTGTTCACTTAGGTGGCCTCCGGATGGCGGATTCGTGTGGTCATGGGCGGTGCCGGTCTTGTCGGCGCGGTCCTGGGCGGTGCGGGCCTGGGCGGTGCGGTCCTGGGCGGAGCGGTCATGGTGTGCACGCCCGCGCTGGACCCACGGGACTTCAGGGCGAGCACGAAGGCCAGCACCCGGGCCACGGCGTTGTACAGCTCCACCGGGATCTCCTGGCCCAGCTCGCAGGCGCTGTGCAGCGCCCGGGTGAGCGGGATGTCCTTGACGATGGGCACCTGGTCGGTCTCGGCCTGCTCGCGGATGCGGGCGGCGATCACGCCGGCACCCGTGGCGACGACCCTGGGCGCGGACTTGCCCGGTTCGTACTTGAGGGCGACGGCGAAGTGGGTGGGGTTGACCAGGACCACGTCGGCGGTGGCGACGGCGGCGATCATGCGGTTACGGCTCATCGCCAGCTGCCGGGCCCGGCGCTGGGAGCGGATCATGGGGTCACCCTCCGAGCTCTTGTGCTCGTCGGTGACCTCCTTCTTGGTCATCCGGGTGCGCTTGCGATTACGACGCATCACCACCATCACATCGGCGGCGGCCAGCACGAGGCCGGCGATCACCGCGGACTGCACCAGCGCGGCGGTGCCGTCTCCGGCGGCGCCGATCAGCACCGTGACCGGCAGGCCGCCGGCGGTCATCAGCACGGGGGTCAGGCCCTGGATCACCGAGGTGAGCACCACACCCACCACGATGGTCTTGGCCAGCGCCTTCACACCCTGCCACATGGCCTGGGCGCCGAAGGTGCGGGCGAGCCCGGTGACCGGATTGAACTGGTCGTACTTGCCGGCCACCTTCTTGATGTGGATGCCGCCCTGCGCGATCGATCCGGCCAGGACGGCCACGCAGACCACGATCAGCATCGGGGTGAGGATGCCGCCCATGGTGCCCAGTCCCTCGGCGAGCAGCTGCAGGGCCCGCTCGGGGTCGGGGTTCTCTGCCACGGTACGGATGTCGAACAGTTGCGCCCGACCAGCGGCAGCGCCGGCCTCGATGGTCATCGGCATCATCACAGCGGCCGCCCCGATGCCGACCCAGGCGGTGAGGTCCTGGGAGCGCGACAGCTGGCCCTTGGACCGCACCTCGCGCATCCGTTTGTCTGTGGCTTGTTCGGTGCGTTCGCCCGCATCGCTCATCAGCGCACCCCGCCATTGCCGACGCCCCACATGGTCGACACCGCGTCACCGGTGAGCGACGCCACGATGCCGGGCAGGGCCATGAAGCCGGCGGCGCCGAGGGTGAGGGTGATCAGGATCTTGAGCGGGAAGCCGAGCGCGAAGGCATTGAGGGCCGGGGCCACCCGGGTGAGGAGGCCGAGGCCCGCGTCGGCCAGGAACAGCACCACGATAAGCGGGCCGGCGATCTGCACCGAGGCGAGCAGCATCTGCCCGACCGCCGCGGTGACCGCCTGCATCGGCACGGCGAGGTCGATGCCGCCGCCCACGGGCAGCGCGGCGAAGGAGCGGGAGAGCCCGCCGAGGATCAGCTGGTAGCCGCCGGAGGCGAACAGGAGCGCCAGCGCGGTCATCTGGTAGAGCCTGGTGAACTGGGCTCCGTTGACCATCGACTGCGGGTCGAAGCCCTGGGCCAGCTGGAAACCACCGAACAGGTCGATGAGGTTACCGGCCGACTGGATGGCGGAGAAAATGACGAGCACCAGGAAGCCCAGCACCCCGCCGACGACGATCTCGAGCAGCAGCGAGACGATGAACCCGCCGGTGTCCGGGGAGGTGTAGCCGGGCACCACCCGCGGGGCCACGGCCAGGGCCAGGCCGAGCGCGAGCATGCCCTTGATCCGCAGCGGGAACGCGTTGAACGAGAACGGCGGCGCGATGACGAGGAACGCGACCATGCGCACCCCGGCCAGCATCACCGCTTCGAGCCAGGCGAAGTCGAGCGTGATGTTCACCTAGCCGCCACCGATCAGGCCGGGGATCTTGTCGAACAGGTTGGTGGTGAACGACACGATCTCCGAGATCATCCAGTGCCCGCAGATGAGCATGGCGATGCAGACGGCGATGGCCTTGGGCACGAACGAGAGCGTCACCTCCTGGATCTGGGTGATCGACTGCACGAGCGAGATCGCGAAACCGACCACCAGGGCGGTGATCAGGATGGGCGCTGAGAGCTTGGCGGACACGACGATGGCCTGCAGGCCGATGTCCAGAACGGCGTTGGAATCCATCAGCCACCCCGGTAACTGTTGACCAGGGTGGTGATGATCAGGCCCCAGCCGTCGACGAGGATGAACAGCAGGATCTTGAACGGCAGCGAGATCATCACCGGCGGCAACATCATCATGCCCATCGACATCAGCGCCGCGGACACGACGAGGTCGATGACCAGGAACGGGATGAAGATGACGAACCCGATGATGAACGCCGCGCGGAGCTCGGAGATCATGAACGCCGGAATCAGGGTGAGCAGCGACACCGCGTCCTTGTTGGCCGGGTTGGGTTGGTCGGAGGCGCGCACCATCAGGGCGAGGTCTTCCTGCCTGGTGTGCGCGAGCATGAAGGTGCGCAGCGGCTCCGATCCGGTGGTCACCGCATCGTCGAAGGTCATCGAGCCGTTCAGGTAGGGCTGCAACGCCGACGTGTTGATGTCGGTGAGCACGGGCGCCATGATGAACAGCGACAGGAACAGGGCCAGGCCCGCGAGCACCTGGTTCGGCGGGATCGACGGCAGCGCGAGGGCGTTGCGGGTCATGGCGAGCACCACGAAGATCTTGGTGAATGAGGTCATCATCAGCAGCAGCGCCGGCGCGACCGACAGCAGGGTGATGCCGATCAGGGTCACGATGGCCGATGACGGCGCCCCGTTGGGACCGTTGATCTCCACAGTCAGGCCGGTGCCGCCCGTGTCGGGTGCGGTGGGCACGGCCGGGTCGGTGGGCCCGATCGGCTCGGTGGGCGCCATGGGCGCCGCGTGGCCGACCGACGAGACCAGCAGCATCAGGGCGGCGACGATGATGACGACCAGCGTCGCCATCACCGCGAGCCTGGCCAGCCTGCGGCGACGCTCGCTCACGACGGCGGCGTGGCCGACGCGAGCTGCGGTCGCGGTGCTCACCGGCCGTGCCGAAGCAGTGCGGCGGTTTGTTGCCAGGTGGACGGCGACAGGATGGAGCCGCTGAGCCGGCCGGCGCAGCTCCGGTCGCGGCGCGGACGGAGGGTGGGCGCCAACAGGGCAGGCTCCTCCGCGGGTGCCGGCGGCACCAGGGTCGGGCCCCCGGATGCGGCGTGCAGCGACCTGGCGAAGGCCACCGCCGAGCGGTCGTTGGCGGAGTCGGCGCGGACGGGTCCGTGCTTGGCGACGGTTTCCTGCTCGGTCTCGGCGTCGTGCAGCACGCTGATCGACTGCTCGGTGACGCCGAGGACGTAACGGCGACCGTCGACATCCACCACGACCACGGAGGCCTTCTGGCCGAGGCCCTGCCTGCCCACAACCGTCACCAGATTGGCCGTGCGGGAGCCGGCGCCGCGGCTGAGGCGTCGTTGCAGCACCCAGAGCAGCCCGAGCACGACGGCCAGGGACAGGATCACACGCAGGGCGACGACAACGGTGTCCACCTAGGTGAGGCTCTCGGCGACGTCGAGGATCTGGGTGATCCGTACGGCGTAGTCCTGGTCGACGACGACGATCTCGCCGTGGGCGATCAGGCGACCGTTGAGGAGGATGTCGGCGGGCGATCCCACCGAGCGGTCCAGTTCGACCACGGCGCCGGGTTCGAGGGCGAGCACGTCGCGCACCGTCATGCGGGTGCGGCCGATCTCGACCGTGAGGGCCATTTCGACGTTGTTGATGCGGCCGAGGTTGCCCACGACGGTGCGGTCGCCGGTGGCGGCGGCCGTGCCGTTCTGGCGCAGGCGGATGGCGAACCAGCCGAGGGTCGCACCTCCGCCGACCAGGTCGAAGACCACGGTCTCCGGGTCGAGGAACAGCGTCGTGGCGTCGTCGATCCGGGCGTCGCCCAGAACGCCCAGGCCCAGGACGCCCGCTGCGCGCTCCAGGGCCGGACGGATGATGTCGTCCCTGGAGACGAGTGCGCTCTCGGCGCCGGCGCCGGCAGCCGCGTCGAGGGCGCCGGGGTCGGCGAGCACCACGGCGAGGTCGGCGGAGGTGGCCCCGACGAACGCGGCGACGACGGCTGCGGCCACCGCTCCCCCGGCCCGGCCGACGACCACGGCGCCTGCCCCGGCCGACGCTGTGAGAAGCGTCGGGGTGGGCAGCACCGTGATCAGGGCCTCGACGGCCGCACGCGCGACACCGTCGGCGAGCCCGGAGCCGGCATACGGTGACTGGGCGGAGGCGGAGCTTCGAAGCGTCATGGAGTCTTTTCCTCGGTGTCGATGATGATGCAAGCCAGGCGGGAACCCGTGGAGCCGACGGCCGCGCGGGCCAGGGTGCGACCATCCACCACCAGGTCGAGCGGCCGGTGGGTGGGATGCGGGATCGAGAGGACGTCGCCGACGGCGAGGTCCAGGATGGCGTTCGGCAGCACCCGCGCGTCTGCGAGCCGCAGCGACACGTCGACGGGCACCCAGCCGAGCTGCGCGCGCAGCAGGTCGACCGGCGGAACGGGCGACACCGGTGGACCCGGCTCGCCGAGCTGGGGCAGCAGGGCCTCGGCCGGCAGGGCGAGGGTGGCCGAGGTGGTCTTGTCGCCGACCCTGATGACGAAGGACGCCACGATCATCAGGTCGGAGGTGGCGGCCGCCTGCGCGAACTGCGAGTTGTACTGGATGCCGCCGACCGCGATGGGCAGCGTGAGCAGCGAGCCGAGGGAGTAGCGCAGGTCTTCGAGGGCGTCGTCCATCAGCCGGCGCACCAGGGCCTGTTCGATCTGGGTGAACGGGCGCTCCGGCGGGGTGGGCATGCCGGTGCCGCCCAGCATGTGGGCGACCCAGTACAGGGCAGCGGCCGAGGAGAACTGCAGCACGGCCTGGGCCTCAAGACCCTCGACCGTGCAGAGCACCATGGTGGTCGTGGCGGGCAGGGAGGAGGCGTACTCGTCGTAGCCGCTCATCACCACCTGCTCGCAGGTGACCTGGGAGATCACCCGCACCTGGGCGGTCAGCTGGGTGCCCCACTGCCTGGCGAAAGTCTCGAAGGCCAATTCCAGCACCCTGGCGTGGTCACGGGCCAGCGTCGTGGGGCGGCTGAAGTCGTAGACCTCCGCCGGGCGCGCCGGTTTTCCGGGCACGCCGGTGCTGATGTGTTCCTGGACCGTCACGACTGGCACTATCGGCAGGCTCGAAGCGGATGTTAGCGGCGTCGGCAAAGTCATCGCCGCCGATTGCTGCACGCGGGGCGCGGGTGTTCCGGCAAACTCAGTGCCCGGTGGTCGCCGCCTTGTCGCCGCCGGACTTCGCCGGCACGCTGCCTGCCGGAACCTTGTCGGACGGAACCTTGTCGGCCGGGGTCTTGTCGGCCGGGGTCTTGTCGGTCGGCGCGGGGGCATCCGGCACCGCCGACCCATCGAGCACCGACGGGATCAGGGCCCGCACGCTGTCGGGTTGGTTGGAGAGCATCACCACGTCGACCCGCCGGTTGCGTGCCATGGCGGCCAGGTCGTCACCCATGTCCACCGGCCGGGCGGAGCCGTAGCCGATCGCGCCGATGCGTTCCTGGGCCACCCCGGTGCGTTCCACCAGGTGCCGCAGTACCTGGGTGGCCCTGGCGCTGGAGAGTTCCCAGTCGGTCGGGTAGTTGATGGTCACGCCGTGCCTGTCTGCGTGACCCTCCACCGAGATCTCGCGCCCGCTGCCGGCCAGCACCGGTCCGATGGTGTCGAGCACTGAGACCGCCTGGCTGCTCAGGGTGGCGACATTGGGTTCGAAGAAGGTCTCCGACCCCACCAGGCCCACCGAGAGGCCGCGTTCGTCGATGGTGTATTCCACGAGGGTGTCGAGGCCGACCGCGGCCAGGGCGGCCTGCATGGCCTCCTGCGCCGCGGTGAGGTCGTCGACCTCGGCCAGGGCGAGTTCGAGGTCGGTCAGCCCGATCTCCTGGTTCACGGCGGGGGTGTCGACGAGGTCCGCCGGCACCACGATGCCCTCCGCGGTGTCGACCTTCCCGACGTCCACGGCGCCGAAGCCCGTGGCCAGGGAGTTCTTCAGCTGCACGAACTTGGCCTGGTCGACTGTCGACATGGCGAACAGCACGATGAACATGCACATCAGCACCGTGACCATGTCCATGTAGGAGGCCATCCAGCGCTCGTCGACGTGCTCCTCGTGTTCCTCTTCGAGGCCGCGACGCCGGCCCCGTGCGCTCACGCCGCCTTCTTGAGCGGCTTCGAGGAGGACTTGCCGGCCTTGGCGCCCTTGGCCGACTTGCCGGATGCTGCGGGCACCATCGCCTGCAGCCGCTCGCCGAGAAGGCGCGGCTGGCTGCCGGCTTGCACGGCCAGCGCGCCCTCCATGAGCAGGGTCATCCGCTCTGCCTCGATGTCGGAGAGTCGCTTGAGGCGGCTGCCGATCGGCAGCCAGAGGAAGTTCGCCGACAGGAGCCCCCACAGGGTGGCGACGAAGGCAGCCGCGATCATGGGGCCCAGGGTGGAGGGGGTGTCGAGGTTCTCCAAAACGTGGGTGAGCGAGATCACGGTGCCGATGATGCCGACGGTGGGCGCATAGCCGCCCAGGCTGGTGAAGAATTTGGCCGCGTTGCGGCTCGCCTTGGTGCGGGTCGCGATCTCGTCTTCGAGCAGGATGCGCAGTTCGTCACCGTCGGTGCCGTCGGCGATGTTCTGCAGTGCTCCGCGCAGGAACGGGTCGGTGATCTTGTCGGCCTCCTGCTCGAGGGCGAGGAGCCCCGAACTGCGGGCCTTCTCGGCCAGGCCCACGACCTGGTCGATCAGCTTCTGCGGCGGGGTGGTCTTGCCCAGGAACGCTCCGGGGAGCGCCTTGATGGCCTGAATGGTGTCTCGCAGGGTGCCGCCGGCGATGCCAACGGCAATGGTGGCGCCGAAGACCAGCACGATCGGGGCGGGCAGCAGGATCGCGGTGATGTGCGAGCCCTCGATGGTGATCATGGCGAAGAGCGCGCCGAATGCCAGCACGATGCCGATCAGGGTTGCGGGATCCATCTAGATTCTCCGGGGGCGCAGGGGGACAACGGCGTCCGGGCGGGTGTCGGGGCCAGCCTCTGGGGCACCCCCGGCGGGGCTTTTTCCGGCACTGTAGGCCAGGTTGATCACGTGGGCCCGGTAGGCGGCGATCTTCTCGATGACCTCGGCCAGGCTCTCGGTGACGATGAACTTGGCGCCATCCACCATCACCAGGGTGGTGTCCGGGTTCACGTGAATGCGTTCAATGAGGTCAGGATTAATCGCGAACTGACTATCGTTCAGCCTGGTTACAACGATCATGGACCCGTCCCTGGTTCCCGGACGACTCCAGCAGCCGTCAGCAACCACTGTCGGCCGCCTCCCCTGCTTCGTTAGTCACTGCGGTGTCGAAGCAAATCTGAGCGGTGAGGGAGTTATCCACAAGTTGACATTCACTCACACAAAGCTTCGAAATCGGGCTACATTCGTGGCATGACCAACCAATCCACCATCGCAGACACGTTCGCCGCTTCGCGCGGCGATGTGCTGATGGCTGCGGCCGGCGATGTGGCCCGGTTGGGCTCGTGCAGCACCGACTACGACGCTTTGTCGGATGCGGCGGTGCTGGCCGGGCAGAAGACTCTCGCCCGGGCCCAACGCGAGCTCGACACCCGCAAGGCGTGGATGGCGAAGACCCTGGCCCAGCGGTCCCGGTGGGAGCTGGGCCAGGCCGGCCTCGCGGCGCAGCAGGGCTTCCTCAACCCCGAGGCCCTGATCCAGGAGCTGACCGGCACCAGCAAGGTCGAGTCCCGCAAACTCGTGGGCGTGGGCCGGATGCTCGCCGAGACCGAAGACGCCGAGGCCCAGGCCGCCGCCGCGGAGGCCGAGGCGGCGCGGCGGTTGCTCGACGAGGCGATGAACCCGGCGCTGGATCCGGACTCCCCCGACGCCCTGGACCCGGTCGCTCCGCTGCTCGTGCCGGCACCGCTGCCCTGGCACGCACCGATCTCGCATGCCGTGACCGCCGGCACCCTCTCCATCGACGCCGCGCACGCCCTGCGCACCGGCCTCGGCGACGTCGACACCGTCGTCACCGGCCCGGTCCTCGCCCACGCCCTCGCCGAGCTGCTCACCGATGCCGCGTCGATGAACGTTGACCAGCTGCTCAAACGGGCCCGGCAGGCCCGCGACACCCTCGACGCGGCCGGTATCCGGGTGCGCGAACAGAAGGCCTGGGACGACCGCTACCTGCGTATCTGGACCCTGGGCACCGGCCAGGTCCGCGTCGACGGACTCTTCCCCGCCGAGCAGGGCGAGTTCATCAAGTCCACCTTCGACAGCCTCACCAGCCCCCGCCGCGGCGGCGTGCGCTTCGTCGACACCGACCGCGCCGCCTGGGCCAAACGAGTCACCGACGACCCCCGCACCACCACCCAGATCACCTGCGACGGCTTCATCGACCTGCTCAAAGCCGGCACAACCATCAACCCCAACGACATGCTCGGCGGCCGCCGCCCCGCGGTGCAGATCCTCACCACCGCCACCCCGGCCACCCGGCCCGCCACGCCCACCGAACACGCCGGAGCCGCCGGACCCGCCGGATCAGCCGCAGACGACATTCTGATCTGCCCGAGCGGCCAGACCGGCCACGGCTATATCGAGGGCAACACCGCCCCGGTCTCCCCCGAAACCATCGAACGCCTCATCTGCAACGCCGGAACCGTCGAGATCAGGGTCGACGAGTTCGACCGGCCCCTCAACGTCGGCCGCGAACAACGCCTCTTCACCCGGGCCCAACGCCGAGCCCTCGCCGCCCGCGACGGCGGCTGCCGATGGCCCGGCTGCGACCGACCACCCGCCTTCACCGAAGCCCACCACATCGAACACTGGCAACGAGACCACGGCCGAACCGACATCAACCAGGGCATCCTGCTCTGCCACGCCCACCACCTACTGCTACACAACCAGCACTGGCAGATCTTCGAAACCAACGGCCGGTACTGGCTCAGGCCACCCGCCACCATCGACCCCGGCCAGTCCCTGATCGACATGCTCAGCCACCACCGGCCGCGGCCCACCTGAGCCCGCCCCCACCGCCGATCGAGCCCGCCAAGATCCCCCGCGATCGCCGGTCTCGACCAGCTCGATCAACGAGGTGCGGAATCTCGCAGGCACCTCACCGGGTCTCGACGAGCTCGACCAACGGGGTGGGAACCGATCGCAGGCGCCTTACGAAGTCTCGACAAGCTTGGCCGACGCAGGGTCGCCAGCATCCGCTGATCGTGCCTGTCGAGATCCTGCGAGACGGTGCGCGTTCGCGACGCACCTCACCGGGTCTCGACAAGCTCGACCAACGTGGTGGGGGCCTTTCGCAGGCGCCTTACGAGGTCTCGACGAGCTTGGCCGACGCAGGGGCGCCACCATCCGCTGATCGAGCTTGTCGAGATCCCGCGAGACGGTGCACGTTCGCGACGCATCTCAGCAGGTCTCGACAAGCTCGACCAACAGTGGGGGAACCTTTCGCCGGCACCTTGCCGAATATCGACTCGGTCGACCGACGGGATCGGTCCCTTTCGCAGGCCCTTGATCCTCGGTAGTTTCCAGCTAGCGCTTGAGGTTGGTGAGCTCCTGCAGCACCTCGTCCGAGGTGGTGATGATGCGGGCGTTCGCCTGGAAGCCGCGCTGGGCGACGATGAGGTTGGTGAACTCCTGGGAGAGGTCAACGTTCGACATCTCCAGCGCACCGCCGGTGAGTGAGCCGAGTCCGGCCGAGCCGGGAGCGCCGAGCTCGGCGGTGCCGGAGTTGAAGGTAGCCCGGTAGCCGTTCGAGCCGGTCTTCTCCAGCCCGCCCGGGTTGGTGAAGGTGGCCAGGGCGATGCGGCCGAGAGCCTTCTGCTCGCCGTTGCTGAACAGTCCCACCAGGGTGCCGTCCTTAGCGAAGGAGTAGGACTCGAGCGAGCCGGGGGCGCTGCCGTCGGGCGAAGCCTTGACCGTGCTGATCCCGGCCATGGCCTCCAACTTGGCGAGGTCTACGGTCACGCCACCAGCGGCGGGGTCGCCGAGCACGAGCGGTCCTCCGGATGTGAGCACCTTTCCGGTGAAGACCAACTCTGCTGATGCCGTGCGGTCACCGTCGACCCCCGAGACGTTCCAGCCGGCGCCTGTCTCGGCCTTCGTGAAGGTCAAGGAGACCGTGCGGGCCGCCCCAGAGGCGTCGTAGACCTTGACGTCCCTCAGCAGTTGGGTGCCCTTAACTGCGTCGGATGGCAGCGTCCCGGTCATCGCGATCCCACTCGTCGCTTTGCCCGGGGTCACGGCGTTCACGGGCAGGGACAGATCCCCCACGGCGCCACCCTCGTTGACCACACCGTCCACTGCACCCCAGCCCTGCACGATCGCTCCCGACGGGGTGACGAGGCGGCCGGCGGCGTCGAAGTCGAAGGCGCCGGCCCGGCTGTAGACAGTTTCGCCGCCCTGCTGGGTAACGAAGAATCCGTCACCCGAGATGAGCATGTCGGATGCCTTACCGGTGGCCTGCGACGAGCCCTGGGCGAAGTTGGTGGCGATGCCAGCGACCTGCACGCCCAGGCCGACCTGCGCCGGGTTGGTACCTCCGGTCGTTGCACCGGGACCACCGGCGCCCTGCGTGAGCTGGGAGAGGGTGTCCTGGAACTGGGTGGCCGACGCCTTGAACGCGGTGGTGTTGACGTTGGCGATGTTGTTGCCGGTGACGTCGAGCATGGTCTGGTGGGCGCGAAGGCCTGAGATACCGGAGTAGAGGGAACGAAGCATGAGAGCTGCCTTTCAAGAGGTGCTGCTGAGGAGAACTGGGTAATGACGATCGGTCGTGCGGCGAGTGGCGGGTTCGCGGGGTGCGGACGCCGACCGGATCACCCGGTGGGGGCGGTCACCCCCGAGATTGCGTCGAGCGCGACCGTCGCCGTGCCTACGGTGACCTGAGGAACGGGCCCGGCGTAGGAGACGGCCGTCGCGATGCCGGTGATGCTCGTGCCGGCGGCATCCGTGTAGGTGACGCTCTGGCCGACGAGCGCGGCCGCGGCGGTGCGCATCTGCAGCGAGAAGTTCTCGTCGGCTGTCGTGGACAGGGCGGTGAGTTTCTCCATCATGGCCAACTGGGTGGTCTGGGCGATCATCTGGTTGGTGTCCATGGGCGAGCTCGGGTCCTGGTTGCGCAACTGGGCCACCAGGAGCGACATGAAGGCCTCAGAGTCGAGCGTCTGCTTGGGCGTGCGCACGGGGGTCGTCGCGTACATGCTGGCGGCGGCCGTCTCGGTGGCGTTCGCTGCGGCAGTTGATACGGAGCCAACGGCGTCGATGGTCATGGGATCTCGTTTCTGGTGGGCTGGGCGGGGTGCGGCGTCTGGGAGCAATGTGGCCGGGAGCGACGGGGCCGGGAGTGACGTGGCCTGTTCGGGTGTGATCGGGAGTGCCCGATGCCGGGACCCGACGTTGCCGGCACCGGATCAGGCGAGGACATCGACTCGTCCCCCGGCCGGCCGGGCCGGATCCACGGTGTCGCCGGCGGCGGTACCGTCTTGGCCTGCCGGCGACGCTCGAAGCCAGTGCTCCGCCGGTGCGGGTGCCCGCGGCCGACCATGCGCGCCGTTTGTGTCGCCGCCGAACCCCGCAGCGTCCTGGCCGACCTGGTCGGGCGCCGGGCGGTCCTGCCGCCCGGACCCGGCGTCGCCGGGCAAATTGCGGCTGGACAGGTCGAGGCTGGCCGGTAGGCCACCGCCGGCCAGATCGCGGCGCAGTTCGGGCAGGATCAGGCGCAGCGCCTCGCGGGCGGAATCGGTGGGAGCGAAGAGTTCAAGGCGCACGCCGGAGGAATTGATCTGGGCGCGCACGACCACGGGTCCGAGGTCGTCCGGCGAGACACTGATCGACATCGTGTGCTCGCCCGGCCCCGCAGCCGCGAGGCTGAACAGCGGGCGGGCCACCTGGCCGCTCAGGGGCACCGGCGTGGCCGTGGACCCCGGGGCGGTGGGCGCGGAGGCCACGCCGGTCGGTGCCGGGGCGGTCGCCGGTGTCGGCAGCGTTCCCGGTGCGCCGGCCAGTGCGGCGCCGGCTGTGCCGCCGGCTGTGCCGCTGGTGACCGGACCGGTTGTGGCTGCGAGATCTCCAGTCGGGATGCTCATGGCTGCGCCGTCCGCGCCTGCTATGTCAGAGGCTGCGACATCCCCGGCTGCAGCGGCTGTGGCTGCGGATGTGACGGGGATGTCGGTGGCGGCGCTGGCCATCTCGGTGAGGCTTCGGGCCGTGGCGCTCGTGGCCGCGAGGATCGTGGCCGTCGCCCCTGTAGCTGCAACGGTGCCGGCGTTCGCGGCCGACGTGCCCGGCGTTCCGACTCCCCCGTCCAGTCCGGTGGTTCCGACTCCCCCGGCTGACGCACCCGTGGTTCCGACTCCCCCGTCCAGTCCGGTGGTTCCGACTCCCCCGGCTGACGTACCCGTGGTTCCGATTCCTCCGGCTGCGGGGTGCGCCGCGGCGTCGGCTTGCACCGCGCCTTTCAGGGCAGTGGGGTGGTTTGCGGTGAGTGCGCCTGAAAGCGGCGGCTGGCCCGCGATCGGCGGGGTCGCCCCAGGGGCACCGGGCATGGTCGCGGTCGGGGTTGGTGGCAGAACCGGCAGACCTGTCGCGGATGCGGCTGACGATTGACCCGTTGCGGCGGGCCGGCCGGGCGTTTCCGCCGGAGCGGTGATTCCCGACGCGGCGCCAGCGGCGCCCAAGGTGTCCGTGCCGGTCGGTGTTGCAGTGCCGACCGGGACCCCCGAGTTGGTGTTGACTGCGCTGCCCGGCGCGTCGCCCGGCCGTGTCGGGGCGGAGCGCCACACGCCGGCGGCCGGCGCGTTGTCAACCAGCACACTGCCGGTCGGTGCGCCGGTATTCGGAACACCGCCCGCGAAACCGGGGCCGATCACACCGTCTCCGGTGCGCACGTCATCTGACCCGGCCCGGGATGGGTCGGAGCGATCCGGGTCTTCACCGCGGGCGGGAAGCGCGACGGCGGCGGGAGCGCGGGCCTCGCGGATATCGCGGGCAGCGGCGCGTGCGTCCGCCTGCCGCGCGGACTCTGCGGCCCGGTCGGCGGTGGCTCGCGCGCGGTCCGCGATGGTCGTGGACTCTGCGGCCCGGTCGGCGGCGGCTCGCGTGCGGTCCGCGATGGTCGTGGACGCAGCTGGCGCTCCTGCGGCCGGCGGGCGGGCCGGGGCATCCGAGGTGGTCAGAGCGCCGTGCAGCAAGCCGGCGAAGGTCGCGGCGCCGGTCTGCTGCGCACCGCGAGCTCCGCGCCCCGCGGAGGGCCCGGCATCAGCAGGCGTGCGCGACGGCAGGGCGACGGATGCGGGGCTCACGAGCTACGCCCCGTCGTGCTCAGCGCCGACGCCGACGAGCCGCCGTTGAACAGAGACGCGAAGGCTGCCGAGACGAGGTTGCTGGAGCTCCCGGCAGCACCGCTCCCGGCAGTGCCGCTCAGGGCAGTACCGCTCAAGGCCGTGCCGCTCAAGGCCGCCGACGCCGCCTGGTCGGGAATGACCCGGCGGATGGTGGTGATCTCGGAATCGTCCATGTAGGCCTCGACCTTGCACACCGTGCGCCCCGCATAGGGCGCGTGGATCACCTGGTTGTTGCCCGCGTAGATGAGGATGTGCTCGCCGCCACCGGTGACAATGAGGTCGCCGGGCTTCGCCTCGGCCAGCGATGCGACCTCGGTGCCGATGGTCATCTGTCCGGACACCAGGCGGGGAACCTCTATACCCATGTCGGCATACACCCGCTGCACCAGACCGGAGCAGTCCATGCCGGTGCCGTCCTCGCCGCCGAACACATAGGGCACACCCAGGTACTTCTCCGCGGCGGCGACGATGTCGGTGCCCGTGGCACCGGTGCTGTTGGGGATCGCTCCGGTCGTGGACGCACCTGTGGCCGCGGCCAACGCGTCGGCGAAGCTGGTCGCCGATGCCGCGCCGGTCGTTGCCGTCGTCGTGGCCGAGACCCGGCCGGCGGCCAGGTCGCTCAGCTGAACCAGCCTGGCCTGGATCTCGCCGACCCTGCTGAGCGCATCCGTCATCGTCATCGTTCGTCTCCCTGAGGTGCTGAGCCTGTACCGGTGGGTGCCGTGCTGCCTTGGCCCGCGCGCTGCTCGCCGAGCCGGCGGTGCCACCCCGTCGACGCGATCTCGTCAATGACGGCCTGTTCGGCGTGCAGGTCTTCCGCGGCAATCGCGGTGCCGTGGCGGTCCTCGAGTTTTTCCAGGCTCACCGCTGCGGCCTTTCGGGCGTCGAACTCGCGTTGCGCGTCGACCTGGCCCTGCTGGGCCACGACGTCAAGGGCGGCCAACTCGGCCAGCATGCTGCGCGACGACGCCCGGGCGGCCGCGATGGCGTAGAGGGTGTCGGCACCGGTCGGGCTGATCGGCAGGTGTTCGAGCGCGGCCCTGGTCTCGTCGATGCGGGTCGCGGCCGCTCGCAGCCGTGCGTTGGCCACGGAGAGCTCCGCCGCGGCCTGGTCCTGCTGCAGGTGCCGCAGGCGCAGGAGGCCTGCGAGCGAGAATTGCCGGTTCATCGGTCACCGCCGAGCAGTCGGGTGAGCGCGGTGAGGCGGTCCCAGGCCTGCGCGGCCGGGGTGTGTTCATCCATCCGCTGTTGCAGGAAGGCGGTGATGGCGCCGTCGTGGTCGACGGCCGCGTCCACCAACGGGTTGGTTCCCCGACGGTAGGCGCCGACGTCGATCAGGTCTTGTGCGGAGCGTCGGGCGGCGAGCACGGCCCGCAAGCGGCCGGCCGCCGCGGCCTGCTCTGGCGTGGTGACGCGGGTGGCCACCCTGGAGATCGAGCCGAGGGCGTCGACGGAGGGAAAGTGGCCGAGGACGGCGAGCTTGCGGTCGAGCACCACGTGACCGTCGAGGATGGAGCGGGCGGCATCGGCGATGGGTTCGTTGTGATCGTCACCGTCGACGAGCACAGTGTAGATGCCGGTGATCGAGCCGACCTGGTCGGTGCCGGCCCGTTCGAGCAGCCGGGCGAGCAGGGAGAAGGTGGACGGCGGGTAGCCGCGGGTGGCAGGCGGTTCACCGGCCGAGAGACCGATCTCGCGCTGGGCCATGGCCACCCGGGTGAGCGAGTCCATCATGAGCATGACGTCGGCACCGCGGTCGCGGAACGACTCGGCGATGCGGGTGGCGACGAACGCGGCGCGCAGTCGCATCATGGCCGGTTCGTCCGAGGTGGACACGACCACGATCGACCGGGCCAGGCCCTCCTCGCCGAGGTCGTCTTCGAGGAACTCGCGCACCTCACGTCCGCGCTCCCCCACCAGCGCGATCACCGACACCTCGGCATCCGTGCCGCGGGCGATCATCGACAGCAGCGACGACTTGCCCACGCCGGAGCCGGCGAACAGGCCCATCCGCTGCCCCTTGCCCACTGTGGTGAGGGTGTCGAGCACCCGCACGCCCAGTTGGAGCGGGGACTGGATGCGCGAGCGCGCCATGGCAGACGGGCTCTCGTTGTCGAGGGAGACGCGCTGCGCGACCACCAGCGGACCCTTGCCGTCGATCGGGCGACCCAGGCCGTCGATCACCCGGCCCAGCAGGCCGCGCCCGGTGGGCACCAGGTATCCGGCGCTGCTCGCGCGCACAGGGTCACCTACGCGGATGCCGGTGAGTTTGGCGAGCGGCATGCACCGCATGCCGTCCGGAGTGGTGGCGACGACCTCGGCGTCCACCCCGGTCGAGGGCCCGGTCGGAGCGCCGGTCGAGGCGCCGGTCGAGGCGCCGGTCGGAGCGCCGGTGCCCCCGATCAGCACCAGGTCGCCGATGGCGCCGTTCAGGCCCCGCACGTCGACGCTCAGGCCGACGATCGACGACACCACGCCCACCCGCTCGGGGCGTGCCACCGCGAGGGCACGCGCCAGGCGGTCGGTGGTGTCCGGTCGGGTCAGGCTCATGCCGGTCCTGTCCCGAGGGCCGCGCGGGCGCGGGCCAGGGCGCTGCCGATCCGGGCGTCGAGGTAGCCGTCGGGAAACTCGCTGACGGCATCCCCACGCGCCAGGCCGGCATCCGCCACGAAGGTGACCCCGCCGTGCACCGCGGCCCGCTCGTCGAGCACGGCCAGGTCGAGGGGGTGCAGCCGCACGGTGTGGCTGACGGGGCGGGCACCGGCGGCGGCGTGGTCGGCCCGGGCGAGAGCGAACCGCACCGCATTCGCCTCGTCGGCGAGTGCGTGCCCGATGATCGTCTCGGCCAGGTCGATGGCGGCGTCGAGAAGGGTGTCCTCGACATCGCTGAGCACCGGAAGGGTGCGCTGGTCCAGGGCCCTGGCGGCGGCGTGCAGCACGGCCAGGCCGTGGTCCCGGCCGAGCGCGGTGGCGCGCATCAGCTCGGCGTGTTCGGCCTCGAGCTGAGCCAGGCGGGCCCGCACGGCCTCGTCGGCTGCCCGTAGCCCTTCGGTGTAGCCGGCGGCGTGGCCCCTGGCCCGCCACTGCTGCTCCAGCCTGGCGCGGTCCTCGTCGCGGTCGCGGCGGGGGCCGGTGAGCTGGTCGCCGAGGGTGGGGAACACCAGGGCTGCGAAGTCGTTTTCTGCCGCGTTCTCGGGCTGGATCGGGGAGAAGGCCGCACCGGCTGCCGCGTTAGACAACGAAGTCGTCCTCGTCGGCGCGCTGCACGGTGATGGCCCCCTGCGCGGCCAGGTCGCGGATCGACCGCACGATGGTGGCGCGGGCCTCCTCCACCTGCGAGACCCGCACCGGACCGAGGCCGGTGACCTCGTCGTTCAGGATGTCGCGGTTCCGCTCGGACAGGTTGCGCTGGATGATGTCGACGACCAGCTCGGTGGAGCCTTTCATGGCCACGGCGAGTACGGCGGCGTCGATGCCGCGCAGCACCAGCTGCACATCCCGGTTCTCGAGTTTGACGATGTCGGCGAAGGTGAGCATGCGCGAGCGCACCTCTTCAGCGAGCACCGGGTCGCGTTCGTCGAGCGCCTCGAGCAGGGCCCGTTCGGTGTTGATGTCGGCCCGGTTGATGATCTCCACCAGCGGCTGCACACCGCCGACGACCTCGGCAGAGTCGCGGGAGGCGGCGACGGCGCCGATGCGCTTCTTGAGGATGTCGGTGACCACCCGCACGGCCTCCGGCGTGGCCGGTCCGGTGGAGGCGATGCACTGCGCGACGTCGGTGCGCACCGGGGCGTCCAGGCCGGAGAGGATCGCGGAGGCGTGCTCAGGGCGCAGGTGCGCGAGCACCAGCGCGATGGTCTGCGGCAATTCGCCGTCGAGCAGGGCGAGCACCTGCATCGCGTCGACGGTGTCGAGGAACTCGAACGCCTTGCCGGCCATGGAGGTCGCCACCCGGCTCATCACCCCGGCCGCCCGCTCGGCGCCGAAGGACTTCTCCAGCAGCCCGATCGCCATGGCGTGGCCGCCGCGGGGGTTGCGGCCACCGACAGTGGTGAGCTCGTGGAACTCGGCGACGGCGCTGTCCATGACCGACGCGTCAATCCGGCGCAGCTGCACGATCTCGGCGATGATCTCGGCCGCTTCGGTCTCGGAGAACTGCTTCATCACCTCGGAGGCGCGTTGCTGGTCCATGGTCATCAGAACCACGGCCACCTTCTGCGTGCCGGTCAGCGGGGTTTTCGAGTCGATCATGCCGGCTGCCTGTCATCCATCAGGCCACGCAGCATCTCGGCGGCCATCTGCGGGTCGCGCAGGGCGAGGGCGTCGATGTCGGCGACCCGCTGGTCACCGCCGGTCAGACCGCCGCCCACGGGGCCTGCGCTCACCGGAAGCACCTGGGTCGGCACCGAATCGATGTGCAACGGCACCATCTGCGGCGGGAGCGCGAACGGAACCGTGGGCGCATCCAGCTCGGACCGCGCCTGCACGAGGTCGCTCAGCTCGATGGCCTGGCGGCTCTGCCGGCGTGAGCGTCTGGCGTAGAGGATGAGTCCGAGCACGAAGGCGATGACGGTGCCGCCCACGATCAGGCCCATCTGCAGGATGCCGGCGTTGCGGGCGGCTTCCTCGGCTGCGGCGGCCTCGGCGAGGGCCGCGGCGGCGGCATCGGCGCCGGCGGCGTTGAAGCTGACGACCTCCACGGTGACGGCGTCGCCCCTGGCCACGTCGATGCCCGCCGCTGAGGACACCAGGTTCGTGACGTCGGCCACGTTGAGGTCCTCGGCGACGGCCGAGTTCACGGCCACCGAGACGGTCTGCCGGTTGATCTCCCCCGCGGGCACCGTGCGTGTCTCGGTGACCTTGTTGATGGCGTTGTTGCGGGTGGTGTCTTCGGAGGTGAAGGTGCCGTCTGCGGTGGTTCCGGCGGGAACGGCGATGTTGTCCGGTCCGAGCACGCCGGCCGCGGCCTCCCCGCCGCCGGTGTACGACTCGGTCGCCACGGCCTCGTTGAGGGCCGGGGCGTCCTCGGGAAGCGTGAACGACTCCTCCACAACCTGGGCGCTCTGGTAGCTCATGTCGGCGGCGACCACCACGGTGGCGTTGCCAGGCCCAACGACCTTGTCGAGCATGGACTGCACCGAGCCGCGCACGCGCTCCTCGTAGTCGCTGGCCTGCTGGCCGGCCGAGCCGGTGGCTCCAACTCCCACGGCGGAGAGCACCACCCCGGCGGCGTCGATGACGGCGACATCAGTGGGCTTCATGCCGTCGATCGACGCGCTGGTGAGGTGCACGATCGACTGCACCTGATCGGCGTTGAGGGTGACACCGTTCTGGGTACCCACAAAGACGGAGGCGGTGGGGTCGTTGGTCTCCTCGGTGAACACCGTGGCCTCGGGGATCGCCAGCCGCACCGACGCGGTCTGCACCCCCTTCATGGCTTCGATGGTGGCGGCGAGTTCGCCCTCGAGCGCCCGCTTGTAGGTGACCGACTGCTGGAATTCGGAGGCCGTGACCCCCATGGTGTCCAGCAGCGAGTAACCGCCGGTGCTGGAGGTGGGCAGGCCGGCTGCGGCCGACTTGAGCCGCTGGTCGTAGACGTCGGCCTCCGGCACCAGGATGGTGGCTCCCCCGTCGCTGAGCTCGTAGGCGACCCCGTCGGTGCGCAGCTGCTCCACGATGGTGTTGGCGTCGGCGCCGCTCAGGCCCGAGTACAGCGGCGTGTAGGCCGGCTGGGTGGCCCACATCGTGAGAGCTGCGATGCCGAGCGCCAGCACGGCCACGCCGATGATGGCCATGGTGCGCTGGGCGATGGTGAACTCGCGGATCGTGTTGCCGAACCGCCGGAAGACCGAGCTGATCTGGGCGGGCATCAGGCCTGCATCCTCATGATGTCGTTGAACGCTTCGACGCCCTTGTTACGCACGGCGGCGACCAGTTCGAGGGTGACCGCCGCACGCGACGACGCGATGGTGGCGGTGTGGATGTCGTCGAGGTCGCCGGTCACGGCCTGGATGGCGAGGCTGTTGGAGGTGGACTGCAGCTGCTGCAGGTTGTTCACGGCGCCGGTGAGGGCGCTGGCGAAGCCGGTGTCAGTGGACTCGGCGGCGCTCACGGCGGTGCTTGCGGGCAGGTACGACGTGGCGCTGACGGCGGGCGCCGAGCCGATGGCGGGAATGGTCATCAGTTGCGTCCGATCTGCAGGGCGGCTTCATAGGAGGTCTTGGCGCGGTCGATCACGGCGGCGTTGGCCTGGTAGCCGCGCTGGGCCATGATCAGCTCGCCCATCTGTTCGGCCATGTCGATGTCGGGGCGGCGCACGTAGCCGTCGGCATCCGCGATCGGGTTGTCGGGTTCGTAGACCAGCAGGCCCTCGGCGTCGCCCAGCGCGGTGCCGGCCACGTAGGCACCCGACACGCCCTCGCCCTCCTGGGCGACGATGTAGCGGGCCTGGAAGGCGTCGCCGGAGGTGGCCGTGGCGGTGTTGACGTTGGCGAGGTTGTCGGCCACGGCGTCGAGCCACTTGCGGTGCAGGGTGAGGCCGGTGCCGGCGATGCCGAGAGCGTCGAGGCCCATCAGCTGGTCCGGAGCGCTGCGCGCATGCTCGAGTCGGCGCCGGCGACGGCCTGGGCCGCGAACTGGTAGCGCAGCACGGTGTCGATGTTCGAGACCGTTTCGGTGTCGAGGTTCACGTTGTTGCCGTCGAGCCGCGTCGGTTCGAGAGAGCGGGCGGTGCTGGCCGCGCTGTGGCCGTCGCCGGCCTGCACGGATTTGGCCAGGGCGTCCTCGAACGAGACCCGCTGGGCCGTGTAGCCGGGGGTGTTCACGTTCGCGATGTTGTTCGCGATGGTGCGCTGGCGCAGGGCCAGTCCGTCCAGGGCGCTGGTCAGCGCCGCGGTGGTCACGGATTCGATCACGCTAGGCCCGTTTCGTCGTCAAAAAAACAGACGGCCGATCCGTGGCCTGGGGTGAGCAATCCGTGCTCATCCTCAGCTATCGGCCGTCATCGGCGGCGCGTTAGCAGTTGGGAGGGGGTTTTCCGCAGAAAGTTCTGTCGGGTCAGCCCGCGATGTCCAGGTAGACGGGCTGGTCGGAGCGGTGGGTGGAGAGGATGGTGCGCACGGCGGCGAGGTGGGCGCCGGCCGAGCGGCGCGCATCCTCGATCTCGCGGATCAGCTCGAGCTGCCCGGTGAGCAGCATCCGGGCCCGCTCTTCGAGTTCGCGCGGCAGCTGGCCGATGTGCTCTGGCGCCCGCCACTGCACCCCGGTCACGAGCTGGCCGCCCTGGGCGGAGAGCACGGCATCCCTGGCGCCGCTGCCGAGGCTCGCCTCGAGGTCGTCGAGCACCCGCAGCCATTCGGCGTTGCTGGTGCGGAGCTCGCCAGGGGCTGCTGTGACCGGACGGGTGCTGTGCGGCCGGGCGCTGCTGGAGTGGACGTCAGGCGACTCCACGGTAACCCTCTGCACTGGTTGCGACTTGGGGGGCGGGCAGCGCGCCGGCTGCCTCGTGCCAGGCCTGGCGGAGCGGCTCGAGCAGCACGATGCTCTCGCGGGTGCGGGCCACGTCGCGGTTGATGTTCGCGGCGATCAGGGCGTTCGACACGTAGGTGTAGATGGCCAGGAGCCCGTCGGCGCCGTCCCAGGCTGTGACGTTCAACGAGGTGGTGAGTTCGTCGACGATGGCCTGGGCGTGCAGCAGGTTCTCGGATGCGGTCGGCCAGTTCTGGCCGTCCTGCGCGGCTTCCGCACGGGCGAGGTCGAGCATCAGCCTGTCGTAGAGCATGGTGAGCAGGCGCACCGGGGTGGCCGAGAGCACGGCCTCGCGGTTGAGCTTGGCCCGCTTGGCCTGCGCGGCAGCCAGCTGGGCCGCTGATGGCTCAGCTGCGGCCTGCTGGGAAGCGAAGAGCTGCGGCGCTGAAAGTTGGGGCGTGAGCAGTGCTGTGGTCATCAGCTTGAACTTCCTGTGTAGGCGTCGGGGAGGGAAGCGATCTGCGAGGTGAGCCAGGCGGACTGAGTCTTCAGCTCCCCTAGTCTGGATTCCATCGCGGTGTAGGTGCGTTCGAGTGAGGCGCGCTTGGCGTTGAGCCTGAGGTCCCAGTCGCTGATCTCCAGGCCCATGGTGCGCACTTGGGACTGCCCGCTGGTGACGGTGGCGGTGAGTGTGCCGTCGTACTTGTCGGAAGCGGTGGCCGCGGCGCTCGCTACCCGGCCGGAGATCTCCTGCACGGTCTTCATCGTGCCGACCGGGTCCTTGGCCAACGCGGCGGCGAACTTCTCGGCGTCGAATTCCAGGGTGCCCGACTTGGTGATGCTGATGCCGATCTCCGACGGCGAGCGGCCGTCGACGGGCATCGACGCCGCGGAGAGCAGGTTCTGCTTGACCGTGCGGATGGTGCTGTCGCCGGCGAAGAGCCCGGCCGTGGTGACGCTCTTGCCGGTGGAGTCTGTCGTGGTCGAGACCGCAGACCGGTTGGTGATGACGGCGAAGATGTCGTTCAGGCTGCCGACCAGGCCCTTGGCCATCGTGCTGATGGCGGCGTCGTCCCTGGTCACGGTGAGCGTGACCGGTGTGGTGGAGACCGCTTGGACGGTCACATCCAGGCCGGGCAGCAGGTTGGTGAAGGTGTTGCTGCCCGAGGTGATCGTCTGTGCGGCCGCGGTGCCGGCCCACAGCGTGACCTGGGCATCCTGGGCGGCCTTGACCTGCGTGGTCGGAACCGTGCCCCCGGTGAGGGTGAATGACGCGGCGGCGCCCGGTGCGGCACTGCTGAACTGCACCCGGAAGCCGTCGGCGCCCACGGCCACCTTGGTGGCGGTGATGCCGAGCCCGGCCGCGTTGACGGCGGTGACGACGTCCTCGAGCGAGGTGGATGCCGGGGTGAGCACTGTGGCTTTTCCGGCGGCGTCCGTGAGGGTGAGGGTGGCGTCGGGCCAGGCGGTGAGGGGCCCGGTGACGGTGACCTGGTTCTGGGCGAGCCGGCCCACCGTGATGTCGAGCACCCCGGCAGCGGCGCCGGTGGTCGTGGTCGCGGTGACCTGGCTGGAACTGCTGGTGGCGCTGTAGAGGTCGTAGCTGGCGGGCTTGGCGGCCTTGGTGGCGGCGTCGTTGAGAGCGGCGACCTGGGTGTTCAACCCCTGCACGGCGGTGGTGTAGTTCTGGGCGGCGGTGACCTTGCCCTTCAGCAGCGTCTGCGGGATCGCCTCGACCGCGATGAGGTTGTTGATCAGAGTCGTGGTGTCCTGACCACTGATCAGGCCATCGATGGAGAGTCCCATGGGCGCCGTGTCCGTTTCGTTGTCTGCGGGTGTGCGAGTGGCCGGCGGCCCGCTCGGTCTGAGGTCCAGGTCAGAACGTGCGTGCCACCGGCCGATTCCCGGTCAGTCGACTTTGCGGCTTTTCAGCCGGTCGGTCGGTCAGTCCGTGATTTAGCGCAGCAGCGAGAGAACGCCCTGGTTGGACTGGTTCGCCTGCGCGAGCATGGCGGTACCGGCCTGCGACAGGATGCTCGAGCGGGTGTACTTGACCATTTCCTCGGCCATGTCGGTGTCGCGGATACGCGAACCGGCAGCGGTGAGGTTCTCCTTGGAGACGGCCAGGTTGCGGATGACGCTCTCGAACCGGTTCTGGTCGGCACCGAGCGAGGCGCGAGCAGTCGAAACGCCCGTGATCGCGGTGTCCAGGTCACCGATGGTCTCCAACGCGAATGCCGAAGTCGAGAATCCCGTAACAGGTTCTTCCTCGGTGCCCGTGTTTTTCGCCAGGTCCGAGACGATCGTGCCGAGTGCAGCAACGTCGGTCAGTTTGACATCGATCTGATCCGTGCCTGCGACTCCGCCAGCGCCGATCTGGAACGTCAGCGGCGTGGTGGACGCCGCGTTGTCGAGAAGCTTGATGCCGTTGAAGTTGGTCGACTCGCTGATGCGGGTCAGTTCCTTGCCCAGTGCCGTGACCTCGGTGGAGATCGCCTTGCGAGAGTCGGCGTTGTTCGAGCCGTTACCGGCCTGAACGGCGAGGTCACGAACGCGCTGCAGGATGGTCTGGACCTCGCTCAAGGAACCTTCAGCGGTCTGGATGACCGAGACGGCGTCCTGGGCGTTGCGGCTGGCGACCGTGAGGCCACCGACCTGCGACTTCAGTCCCTCGGAGATGGCCAGGCCGGCCGCGTCGTCCGCTGCGCGGTTGATGCGGAGGCCGCTGGACAGGCGCTCGAGCGACTTGGCCATGTCGGTCTGGGTCGAGGCCAGGTTGCGGTAGGTGTTGTTCGCCGCGAGGTTGGTGTTGATCTGCATACCCATGATGTGTTCCTCCGTGATTGGGTGGTGTGCGCCGGCCCATCCATGGGCTGACACTGTGACCTATCGGCCCCACCCCGCGGCGCGTTAGCCGTTGCTGGAGAAAAGTTCGCGGGAGTCCAGCACGATCGGCTGGCCCACCGCACTCGCCAGGCCCACGGCCGTCGCCTGGCCCACGTTGATGTCGGTGACACCGGCCAGGCCGTCTGCCGCCGAGGCAACGGCTGCACTGGAGACCAACGGGCCTGCGGAGAGGGTCGGCACGGCATCCGCCACCCTGTCGTGCGCCAGGATCGCCATGCCGAGCATCGCCTGGTCGGCCATGCGGGACAGGTAGGCGCTGCGGCGGGCCGGCGCCACAGTGGACTCAGGCACATAGTCGGTCTCGGCGTCGTCGGCATAGTGGGTGCCCATGCCGTCGCGCAGCAGCCGGATGGCCTCCGAGCGTTGCTGGGAGACCGCGGAGTGGGTGATGCCGAGGTCGGCGGCGATCTCCTTGACCGAGCGGTCCTCGAAGTACACCTGCTCGATGATCGACCGCATGCGCTCGGGCAGGGCCACCACGGCGGCCCGCAGGTAGGCGAGTCGCTCCGTCGACAGCAGGGACTCCTCGGGCAGCACGGTGTCGGCCACGAGGAACTCGGCGGTGGTGTCGTCGAGGGCGGTGAGGGTTCGTTCGGAGTCAGCCAGGCCGGCCAGAGCGGTCTCCCGGTCGACACCGAGTGCGGCGGCGACCTCGTCGACGGTGGCGCTGCGGCCGAGGGCGGCGGCGAGGGTCTCCTGCACCTGGCGGGTGTCCTTGATCCGGCGGCGGGCCATCCGGGTGGCCCAGTCGTTGGAGCGCATCTCGTCGGCGAAGGCGCCGATGATGCGACGGCGGGCGAAGGCGCCGAACGGCACACCGAGTGCAGGGTCGAACGCATCGGCGGAGGTGATCAGCGCCAGGGAGCCGGCCGAGGCCAGGTCGTCACGCGAAAGGTGCCGGGCCTTGGCCCAGACCTCGGAGACGAGGTAGCCGACGAGGGGCAGGTTCTCGACCACGAGCTTGTTGCGCGCCGAACGATTCAACGAGTGCCCTCCTGCTTGGTGCTGGACCTACTGCCATGCGGTTGACGAACGGAGACGGGTCTCTGTGCGCTGCCGGGTGAGCAGGTGAGGGATGGCGTCGGTTGAAACAAGCAAAAATGCGCCCGGAACAGGGGTTCGGGTCCCTGCGCGTGCGATATTCGCCTAGCTATTACGGTAACAACAGCGGCTCGTGATTCTGGCGCAGGCGCACCCCCAGTTTGGGGCTTTTCGTGTCCTATCTTTGGGGGACCCCGCAGGCTGGAATGCCGGCGGCGAGAACCGCCCGGCCGATTCCCAGCTAACGGCCGTGAATATCCGGCCGATAGTGCTCTCGACCGGACATGGAATCGTACGATTGACCAACGGGCCTGCAGGGGCGGAAAGGCAGTGACGGTATGGGTGCCAACGAACTTTCGGCGCTGCTTTGGCGGGAGCGTGAACTGCTCGAGCTGCTGGTCTTCAAACTCGACGAGGAACAGCTGCTGCTGAGCGCCGGCCGCACCCGCTGGGTGCAGCACGCCACCCGCGAGGTGGAGCAGGTTCTCGAGTTGGTGCGCGAGGCGGGTCTCGGCCGATCCGTGGAGGTGGCCGCTGTTGCCGCTGAGTGGGGAACGTCGCAGGACGCGACGCTGAGCGAACTCGTGCAGCAGGCACCCGCGGGGCCCTGGGGCGACATTCTCACCGCGCACCTCACGGCCATGACCGAGCTGATCGCCCAGATCCGCAGCCTGCGCGACGTCAATGAGCAGTTCCTGCGCTCCGCTGCCAGGTACACCCAGGAATCCCTGGCCGGCGTCGATGCCCAGGCCACCACCTACGATGCCCGCGGCGCCTCCGACACCGCGACCACCGGCGCCCGACTCTTCGACCAGAGCCTGTGAGCCCGGCGATGACTCCCCCACTGAGGACCCCATGAGCACATTCGGCGGACTGAACACCGCATACTCCGGCCTCGTCGCGGCCCGCGCCGGTCTCGACGTGGTGGGGCAGAACATCGCCAACGTCAATACCGAGGGCTACACCCGCCAGCGGGTCACGACGTCCGCCACCAACGCGGCCGCCCGCGCCGGCCTCGTCGCTTGGGGAGCCACGCCGGGAGCAGGGGTCTCCGTCGACGGCATCGCGCGCCTGGGCAGTGCCACCCTCGATGCCAAGGTGCGCGCCACCGCCTCCGTCGCCGGGTACACCGCCGTGCGGGCCAACGCGCTGGGCTCCATCGAGACGTCGCTGAAGGAACCGGGCGCCAGCGGCTTGTCGCACCAGCTGCAGGAATTCTGGGCCGCCTGGTCGGAACTCGACAACGGCACCAGCGCCTCGGCGGCGGCCGGACTGCTTCTCGGCGAGGCCGGCCAGCTCACCGCCCAGATCAGCGCCGGGTACCGCGCGGTCACCGACGAGTGGGCCGCCGTGCGCGGCAGCGCGGACGCCCTGGTCACCGAGGTCAACGGGGCCGCCGCGCAGGTCGGCGAGCTCAACGGCATCATCCGGCAGACCCTGGCCTCTGGCGGGTCGGCCAACGAACTCATCGACAAGAGGGACGCGCTCACCGCCACGATCGCCGCCATCACCGGTGCGAGCGTGCGCGCCCAGGCAAACGGCACCGTGGACGTGCTGATCGGCGGAAACGCCCTGGTCTCCGGCACCGACGTGCAGACCCTGGCCGTGGCCGGTGCGACAACCATGCCCACCGGCCCCGACGCGGCCAAGCCCGACAACGCCGTGCGGGTCGTCTGGACCCACCGCCCGGAAGCCGTGGGTGTCGACGGCGGCGAACTCGCCGGCGCGCTCTCCCTGCTGGGTCCGGCGGATGTAAACGGCACCGGTGGCGCCATCGCCGAAGCCGCCGCCTCGTACAACGACTTCGCCACCCGCCTGGGCAATTCGGTGAACAACATCCATCTCGGTGGGGTCACCAGTACCGGAGGCCCCGGCGGCAAGTTCTTCACCTTCGATGCCGGCAACGCCGCCGCAACGCTGAGCGTCGTACCGAAGGACGCCACCGGGATCGCCGCCGGCGCCGCCGGTGCGGGAGCGAACAACGCTGCCAACGCCGACAAGATCGCCCAGCTCGGCGCCGGCCGAGCCGTGGACGCCGCCGGAAACCCTGTCACCTCCCCCAATGCCGTCTGGTCGGCCTTCGTCACCAAACTCGGCGTCGACACCGGCATCGAGCTCGCCCAGGCCTCCTCGGCGAACCTGTCCGCAAGCTCCGCGGTCACCCTGGCGCTGTCCAATTCCTCGGTCGACATCGACGAGGAGAACGTCAACCTGCTCACCTTCCAGCACGCCTATCAGGGTGCCGCCCGCGTGATGACGGCCGTGGACGAGATGCTCGACACCCTGATCAACCGCACCGGACTGGTGGGAAGGTAACCGATGATCGCCCGAGTGACCAGTCAGACCCAGATGCGCTCCGCGCAGGCCAACCTGCAGGCCAGCGCCCAGCGGCTGGCCCAGCTGCAGGAGCAGTCCTCGTCGCTGAAGACCATCAGCCGGGCCTCCGACGACCCCGCCAGGGCGGCGAACGCCCTCGCCGTGCGCGCGGAGCAGCGTGCCACCGCCCAGTACACCCGCAATGCCGACAACGGCAACGGCTGGCTGACCGCCCTGGACACCGCACTCGGCGCCAGCACCACCATCCTGACCCGGGCGCGCGACCTCACCGTGCAGGGCGCCAACGCCGGAACCATGACACCGGCCGCCAGGGAAGCCATCGCCGTGCAGATCGACGGCCTGAAGAAGGATCTGCTCACCCAGGCCAACACCAGCTACCTCGGCCGCACGGTCTTCGCCGGCAACTCCGATGCCGGCAAGGCCTTCACGACCGATTACCTTCACACCGCCGTCTCCGCCACCGGTGTCGAGCGCCGGGTGGGGGCCGACAGCACGGTGCGGGTGGATGCCGACGGTGCCGCCATCTTCGGCAACGGCACCACCTCGGTGTTCGCCCTGCTCGACACCATCTCCGTCGCCCTGCGCAGCACCGACCCGACCGTGAAGGTGTCGGATCACCTGGCCGCCGTCGACACCGCTCTGAACACCGTGATCGCGGCCAACTCGGACGTCGGCGCCCGGCAGGCCCGCATCGAAAGCGCCACGGCGGCGCTGGTCGCCCAGAAGGGCACCCTCGAAGCCCAGCGGGTGCAGCTCGAGGATGCGGATCTGGCCACCGTGATCCTCGACCTCAAGCTCCAGGAAATCGCCTACCAATCCGCCCTCGCCGTCACCGCCCGCGTGATCCAACCCACCCTGATGGACTTCCTTTCATGACCGCCACCCTGAGCTTCCTCTCCCCGCCGCCCGGACTGGCGCCGCTGACCGACTTCCAGCTGCGCGAGATCACCGGCGCCGCCGGGCTGTTCGCCCTGCAGTCGGCCGTCGACCTGCACACCCGGCTGTTCGTGCTCGACGCCTCGGTGTACCTGCCGCACTACACCCCGGTGATCTCCGACGAGCACGCCAGGGCGCTGGACCTCACCGGCCCCGAACAGGCCATGGTCCTGGTGGTCACGAACCCGGGCGAGACCGGAACCACCGTGAACCTGATGGCTCCCATCGTGGTCAACGCCGACACCGGCCGGTGCGCCCAGATCATCCTGGACGGCCAGGAATGGCCGCTGCGCGCCGAGCTCACCCCGCGCGCCGAACCGGAAGACGACACCGCCCGCTAGACCCCGCCCACACGATAAACTCGGCACCGTTAGGACAGCTGGGGGACGCGTGAACGCAGGGATCGGGGCAACACGGCCCGGCGCGCATCCCGGCGCGTCCCGCCCCAATGCCACGCGCATCGTCACGATCCGCACGACCACACCGTCGGCCGACACCGCGGCAGCGGCCAGGCCGCCGCGCACGAAACCACCGGCTCGCATACCGGCCGCCGGGCCGGACGCCCCGAACTCAGCACGCCGCCGGGACATCCAGGGGCTGCGGGCCATCGCCGTGCTCGCCGTCATCTGCGATCACGTGCTCCAATGGCCCACCGGCGGGTTCGCCGGCGTCGACATCTTCTTTGTCATCTCCGGCTTCCTGATCACGGGCATCCTGCTGCGTGAGCACGAGCGCACCGGACGCATCTCGCTCCGGTCCTTCTACGGCAACCGACTCCGCCGCATCCTGCCGTCGGCGGCCGTGGTGCTCGTCGTCACCACAGCCCTCGGTTACCTGCTGTTCAACCAGACCCGGGCCCTGACCACGGCCTGGGACGCCGTGTCGTCGTTCTTCTTCTCGGCCAACTGGCGATTCGCCGCCATCGGCACGGACTACTTCAACGCCCTCGCGCCGGCCTCGGCCGTGCAGCACTACTGGTCGCTCTCGGTGGAGGAACAGTTCTACCTGGTCTGGCCGTGGCTGATGATCCTGGTGCTGTTCGCCGTCACTCGGCGCTCGCGCACGCCGGGGAGCGGCCGGTGGACCGTGGGCGTAGTCGCCACGGTCATCGTCGCCGCGTCGTTCGGCTACGCCGTCTGGGAGACCGCAACGAATCCGACCGTCGCCTACTTCTCCACCTTCTCCAGGGCCTGGGAGCTCGGCATCGGCGCGATCCTGGCCGTGGCGGCACCGCTCGCCGCACGGATGCGCGCCGCGCTGCGCGCCGTGCTCGGCTGGGCCGGCCTGGCCGGCATTCTCGCTTCGTTCGTGCTGATCAGCGGTGACCTCGCCTTTCCGGGCCCGTGGGCCGCGCTCCCCGTGGCGGCGACGGCAGTCGTGCTCTTGGCCGGCGTCGGCGGCCCACAGCGCGGCCTGTTCCCGCTCACCAACCCGGTCAGCGTCTACCTCGGCAACATCTCCTACTCGCTCTACCTCTGGCACCTCCCGGTGCTGGCCTTCGCCACCGTGCTGCTCCCCGAGCCGACGCTCCAGAGAACCCTGATCATTCTCGGCACGATCCTGGCGGTCTCGGTCACGTCGTACTACCTCGTGGAGCAACCGTTCCACCGCTCCCCCTGGCTCCGCGGCCCCCGGCTGGCCGGTGAGCGCCGAGCCGCCTGGCGCCTCTGGCGCGAGACCTTCGGCGCCCAGTTCATCCTGTCGGCGATGAGCGTCGTCGTGATCGTGACGATCGTGGCCGTGTCATTCCAGCCGCACAGCGCACCGGCGGCTCCCCCGGCCGCGCCGGTGACGGATGCGCAGGCCGCGGTGAACCCCGAGGCCGGGTTGCAGGCCGACCTCGCCGCTGCCGTCGCCGCCACAACCTGGCCGAACAATCTGTCGCCCTCCCTCGATGAGGCCATGGGCCGCACCTCGAACGACAATCCAGCACGCGAGTGCTTCGACATCGGCGACACCCCCGATGTCGGCCGGTGCACCTGGGGCGCCGACGACGCGCCCCACCAGATGTACCTCGTCGGCGATTCCGAAGCCCTCTCCTACGCCCCTGCATTCAAGGCCATCGCCGAGGCCAGCGCCGGCCAGTGGAAGATCACCACCATCGGGCTCTACGGCTGCAGGTTCACCGAGGTCCTGGTCGCCAACGAGGGCGCCGGGGTGATGGAGGCCTGCCCGCAACGCAAGGCCGACATCAGCGACCGGATCGCCGCCGACGCCCCGCAACTGGTGGTGGTGGCCAACGCATTCGCCGAGGGGCAAGACGCCAACCGGGCGCCGCTGTCGGTCGCGGCCATCGTCGCCTCGACCCTCGCCGAGACCGCCGGCTACAACGCCGCCGGCACGATCGTCTACCTGGCACCGCCGCCGCTCGGGGCCGAGCTCGGCCGGTGTTACTCGGCGGTGTCCAGCCCCCAGGACTGCAACGCCCCTGTCGGTGCGGTCTGGCAGCAGTTCGCCGCGGCGCTGTCCGCCCCCTCGGCGACCACCGCGACCGGCGACCACTTCATCGATTCGCTGGCGTTCAGCTGCTCCGAGGGCATCTGCCCGGCCTTCGCCGGCACCACCCCGACCAAGTACGACACCGTGCACATGACGCCGGCCTACGCCGAGAAGGTGGCCCCGGCCATCCGCTATGCCCTCGGCGCCCTCGGTCTCATGTAACCGAAACGCGCGCGCCGGTGCCTGGCACGCCGGTATAGTCGGTGCTGGCGCCAGCGTTGGCGCCGGCGACCTCACCCCGCGACAGCCGTGGGCTCCGCAGCTCCCGGCTGAGGACGCACCCCAGCCCCTCGACCCTGTCGAGGTTGCCGCTGCGCCTGTTTGCGCCGCGGAGAAGCTCCAGAGGTGTTCCATGGGTGACTTTCTCAGCGAGGACAGCCCGGCCTGGCTTCTGCCACCGATGACCGCCGCCGTCACCGACAGCGTGGTGAACCCGCTCGACGAGCCCTGCGCCCGCTTCCGCGAGCACGACGATCATCGCGGCGCGCCGGTTTTCCCCCATCCGCCGGGCCGAGCGGTTCGCCTACATCGAGGCCGGCCGCATCGTGGAGCTCGGCAACCACGACGAGCTGATGGTACTCGGCGGCCGCTACGCGGTCATCGCCTCCCATCAGAAACCCTGACCGACCTCACCCACCCCAACCACATTCGCCATCCTTCGAAAGGCAACCAGTGCCCCGGTTAGACATGTCCCTGCCCGAGCTGCAGCAGTACCGCCCCGAGGTGGCCGAACCGGCCGACTTCGACGCGTTCTGGCAGCGCACCCTCACCGAGGCCCGCCGGTATCCGGCCGAGCCTGTGCTCACCAGGGTCGATTCACCCTTGACCGAGGTGGAGGTCTACGACGTCACGTTCAACGGTTTCGCCGGCGACCCGGTCAAGGCCTGGTTCCTCGTTCCCGCTGAGAGAAACGGCCGGTTGCCCGCCCGGCTGCCCACGGTCGTCGAGTACAACGGTTACGGCGGCGGCCGCGGCTTTCCGCACGAGCGGCTCGGCTGGGTGGCCAGCGGCTACGCCTACCTGTTCATGGACACCCGGGGGCAGGGCAGCGTCTGGGGCTCCGGCGGGGACACCCCCGACCCGCACGGCAGCGGCCCGTCCGCGCCCGGCTTCATGACCAGGGGCATCCAATCGCCGGATGCCTACTACTACCGCCGGGTGTTCACCGACGCGGTGCGGGCCATCGACGCCGTGCGTACCCTGGACCGGGTCGACCCCGACAGGGTCGCGGTGTGCGGTGGCAGCCAGGGTGGCGGCATCGCCCTCGCCGCGGCTGGACTGGCCGAGGGACTGGTCGGCGCGATGCCGGAGGTGCCGTTCATGAGCCACTTCGAACGTGCCGTGGGCATGACCGACAACGACCCGTACCAGGAGATCGTGCGCTACCTCTCGGTGCACCGGGACCGGGTCGAGGAGACCTTCGCCACGCTCTCGTATTTCGACGGCGTCAACTTCGCCAAGCGCGCCACCGCACCGGCGATCTTCTCGGTGGGGCTGCTCGACCCGGTCTGCCCGCCGTCCACGGTCTTCGCCGCCCGCAATCACTACGCAGCGGATGCCGAGATCGAGGTGTACCCGTTCAACGAGCACGAGGGTGGCCAGGGCTACCACTTCGTACGCCAGGCGGCCTGGCTGGCCCGGCAGCTGGCCCGGTAGCCGGCCCGCCCCGCCGCTGGCCCGGTAGCCGGCCCGCCCGCCGCTGACTGTTGCCGCTACGGACATGTGCACCCGGCACACCGGGTGCACATGTCCGCACGGGCGACAGTTGCACAGCGGCCGGCAGCACGATCGAGATCGTGCCGGCCCCCATCGTCTCGCTATTCCTGCAACGATGCATGTACAACGGCGTCACGTCCGGAGCCACCAAGCAACGTCTGGAAAGCCCGCAATGTCCAACTCCGCACTGTCCAACCCCGCAATGTCCAACCCCGCACGGTCCCTCCTGCCCACGGTCCGGGTCCTCGACGCCGACTGGAGCGTCACCGCGCTGGAGGGCCCCGTCCCCCAGAGCATCCAGAACCTGGCTGTGCCGGCCACAGTGCCGGGCTCGGTGCACACCGACCTGCTGCACGCCGGCCTCATCCCCGACCCCTACCTGGACGGCAACGAGCAGCTGCTCTCCTGGATCGGGCTGACCGACTGGCGGTACAGCACCACCTTCGAGTGGGACCCGGCCGGCAGAGACCGCACCGAGCTGGTCTTCGCGGGCCTGGACACCATTGCCGAGATCACGCTGAACGGGGTGAGCCTCGGCACCACCCGCAATATGCACCGCGGCTACAGCTTCGACGTGGGCTCCCGGCTCACGGCCGGCCCGAATGAGCTCGTGGTGGTGTTCCGCTCCCCCGTCAAGGCAGCGGATGCCGCCAGCCTCGACCTCGGCTACCGCCCGCACGTGAACCACCACCCGTACAACGCCATCCGCAAGATGGCCTGCAGCTTCGGTTGGGACTGGGGCATCGACACGTCCACCTCCGGGCTGTGGAAGCCGGTGACCCTGGTGAGCTGGTCGACCGCCCGCCTCGGCGCGGTGCGCCCGATCGCCACCGTTCAGGGCAGCACCGGGCTGGTGGCTGTGCACGTCGACGTGGACCGCGCCCGCCAGGCTCCCGCCGACGAGACTCCCGCCCACGAGACTGCCGTGAGCGTCACGGCATCCGTTGCCGGGATCAGCCGCACCGTGGAGTTGCCGGCCGGGGCGACGAGCACCACGGTGACCCTCGAGGTGCCCGACGTCAACCTCTGGTGGCCCGTGGGCTATGGCGAGCACCCGCTCTATGACCTTCAGGTCACCCTGCGGGCGACCGCCGGCGCGGAGGTCCTGGACCGGTTGACGGCCCGCATCGGCTTCCGCACCGTGGAATTCGACACCACGCCGGACGAGAACGGCACCCCGTTCACCCTGGTCATCAACGGCCAGCCGGTGTTCGTGCGCGGCGCCAACTGGATCCCCGACGACGCCTTCCCGCACCGGGTCACCAGGGCCCGCTACCTGGCCAGGCTCGAGCAGGCCGAGTTCGCCAACATCAACCTGATCCGGGTCTGGGGCGGCGGCATCTTCGAGAGCGACGACTTCTACGACCTCTGCGACGAGCGGGGCCTGCTCACCTGGCAGGACTTCCTGCTGGCCTGCGCCGCGTACGCCGAAGAGGCCCCGCTCGGCGACGAGATCGAGGCCGAAGCCAGGGAGAACGTCGCCAGGCTCGCCGCGCACCCGTCGCTGGTGGTGCTGAACGGCAACAACGAGAACCTCTGGGGGTTCGAGGAGTGGAACTGGAAGCTCCGCCTGGACGGCAAGACCTGGGGCGGCGGGTTCTACTACGACGTGTTCCCCGCCCTGGTCGCCGAGCTGGCGCCGCACATCGGCTACACGCCCGGCAGCCCGTTCTCGCCGGTCGCCGGCAGCATCCGGAACGACCTGCACCCCAACGACCCCGAGCACGGCACCACGCACATCTGGGACCTCTGGAACCGGCGTGACTACCCGGCCTACCGCGAGTACCAGCCGCGGTTCGTGGCCGAGTTCGGCTGGCAGGGCCCGCCCACCTGGTCGACCCTCACCGAGTCGATCCACGATGTGCCGCTGACCCCGGAGTCCCCGGGCATGCTGGTGCACCAGAAGGCCATGGAGGGCAACGTCAAACTCACCGACGGGCTGCTGCCGCACCTGCCGCTGCCCGATCAGATCGGTGACTGGCACTGGGCGATGTCACTGAACCAGGCCACCGCCATCAGCACCGCGATCGAGCACTTCCGCTCGCTCTCGCCGCACTGCATGGGCAGCATCGTCTGGCAGCTCAACGACTGCTGGCCGGTCACCTCCTGGGCCGCCGTGGACGGCTACGGCCGGCCCAAGCCGCTGCTCTACGCGATCATGCACGCCTACGCCGACCGGCTGGTCACCGTCCAGCCGCGGGAAGGCGGCCTCGCCGTCATCGCGGTCAACGACTCCGCAGACACCTGGAGTGGTGAACTCCTGGTGCGGCGGCACACAGACGCGGGCGCCGTCCTGGCCGAGTACACCGAGCAGGTCACCCTGCCGGCGCGGTCGACGGTGACCGTGCCGCTGCCCGCATCCGTGTCCGCGGCAACGGATGCGGCGGCCCAGCTCCTCCGCGCCGAGCTGGCCGGGGTGCGCGGGCACTGGTTCTTCGCCGAGGCCCGCGACAGCTCCCTGACACCGGACGAACCCGAGGTCAGCGCCGCACGCACCGACGGCGGCTACAGCGTGCGCGTGACCGTGCCGGTGCTCACCCGCGACCTGGCCTTGCTGGTCGACAAGATCGACCCGAACGCCCTGGTCGACGACATGCTGGTCACCCTGCTGCCCGGCGAAAGCGTGGTCTTCAGCGTCACCTCAGCGCTCGACATCGACCCGGCCGCCTTCACGGCGCCGGGCGTGCTGCGCAGCACCAACCAGCTGGTGCGGCGCTCGATCGCCTGACCAGGCGGGCCGGCGGCGGCGGGCACCGCTAGCGCACCAGGAGCAGCGCTAGCGCAGCTGGAGCAGGGCGGCCTCGAAGGCCACCCAGGGCAGCATCGCGCACTTCACCCGCGCGGGGTACTTGGAGACACCGGCGAAGGCGGCGGCGTCGCCCATGACCTCTTCGTCGGGTTCGATGGTGCCGCGGGAGCGCAGCATCTCCCGGAAGAGGTCGAGCATCGCCTCGGACTCGGCGACCGAGGTTCCCCGCACCGTGTCGTTCAGCACCGAGGCCGACGCCATCGAGATCGAGCAGCCGGCACCCCGCCACGCGAACTCGTCGATCTGCGCCTCGGCGCCCGAGCCGGCCAGGCCGACCCGCACGGTGACCTCGTCGCCGCAGGTGGTGTTCACCTGGTGCGACTGGGCCTGGCGGTGGCCGGCGTCGGAGACCGAGCCGTCGTCCAAGGCAGGCAACTCGGCAACGGCGCCGTGCGCGGACTTCGCGTGGTCGAGGATAATCTGCTGGTAGAGCTGTTGCATGGCGGACGAGGTCATCGGGACACTCCGAAGAACGGGGCGACCTCGGCGAGCACGGCCAGGAACTGGTCGACCTCGTCGTCGGTCGTGTACAGGTAGGTGCTTGCCCGGGTGGAGGCGGTGACGCCGAGCTTCCGGTGCAGCGGCTGGGCGCAGTGGTGCCCGACGCGCACGGCGATGCCGGCCTCGTCGAGGAACTGACCCACGTCGTGCGCGTGCACGCCGGCGACATCCACTGCGGCCAAGCCGATGCGCTCCACACCGAGGCCGGGGCCGAGCAGGCGCACGCCGGGAATGGCGGTGACGCCCTCCACGAGCCGGC
This sequence comes from Cryobacterium sp. W22_MBD10_FK3, assembly GCF_052113745.1. Lineage (NCBI taxonomy): Bacteria > Bacillati > Actinomycetota > Actinomycetes > Micrococcales > Microbacteriaceae > Cryobacterium > Cryobacterium sp. W22_MBD10_FK3. The sequence continues at coordinate 262,335 of NZ_JBGQOH010000002.1, read as the reverse complement.
GGCCGAGCTCGGCCTCGCGGGTGCGGATGCGCCCCATGCCGGTGTGGCTGAGGTAGTCGACCGCGGAGGCGAGGGCGATGGCCTGGGAGATGCGCTGGGTGCCGGCCTCGAAGCGCTGCGGCGGGGCGAGGAACTCGGCGGTCTGCATGTCAACGGTGGTGATCATCGACCCACCGGTGAGGAACGGCGGCATCGCGGCCAGCAGCTCGGCCTTGCCGTAGAGCACACCGATGCCGGTGGGACCGAGCATCTTGTGGCCGGAGAACACCGCGAAGTCCACGTCGAGCGCGGCCAGGTCGAGCGCCAGGTGCGGCGCGGACTGGCAGGCGTCGAGGAACACCAGGGCGTCGACGGCGTGCGCCATGGCCACGAGCTCGTCGATCGGGTTGATGGTGCCCACCACGTTGGAGGCGTGGGTGACGGCCAGCAACCGGGTGCGCGGGTTGAGGATCTCGGCGGCGGCGGCGAGGTCGAGGGTGCCGTCGGGCAGCACCGGGATGAAACGCAGGGTGGCCCCGGTGCGAAGTGCCAGCTGCTGCCACGGGATGAGGTTGGAGTGGTGCTCCATCTCGGTGACGACGATCTCGTCGCCGGCTGCCAGCGTGAACCGGGCGGCGGCGGGGCCGCCGAGACCGAGGGACGCGTTGGAGAAGGAGTACGACACGAGGTTCACACCCTCGGTGGCATTGGAGGTCCAGACGATCTCGTTCTCGTGCGCGCCGACGAAGGCGGCCACGGTGGCGCGGGCGGCCTCGAACACCTCGGTGGCGGCGAACGCCAGGGTGTGTGCGCCGCGGTGCACTGCCGCGTTCCGCTGCTCGTAGTACTCCTGCTCGGCCTCCATCACGCTGATCGGGTTCTGCGAGGTGGCGCCGGAGTCGAGGTAGGCCAGCGGATGCCCGTTCACCAGTTGGTGCAGCACCGGGAAGTCGTTGCGGATGCGCAGAACCTCATCGTGGCTCAGCGTCTGGTCCAGCCGGGTCTGGTCCAGCGAGGCCTGGTCCGGCCGGGTCTGGTCACGCGCGGGGGTAGGTGCAACGAACGTCATACTTCAGGGTACCGCCACCGGCCGGGCCCCGGCAGAGGATGACGGCAGGAGACCGCACAGGATGTGGCGCGGCCCTGCAACTGGATGCGAACGACGGTGTCGGCCGGCAGGTGGCCCATCAGGCCTAGGCTGGAAGCCAGCAGAAAGGGCCGCCATGCCGCACGTTCCCCTCGTCTCACCGGGGCCGCCGCTCACCGCGGCCCAGCGCCAGCGATACGCCCGCCAGGTCTCGCTCGAACAGGTCGGCGACCTCGGGCAGCGTCGCCTCGCGGCCGCAAGGGTGCTCATGATCGGCGCCGGCGGACTCGGCTCCCCCGTGCTCACCGCCCTGGCCGCGGCGGGAGTGGGCACCATCGGCATCGTCGATTCGGACAGCGTCGAGGTCTCCAACCTGCACCGTCAGACCATCTACTCGATGGCCGATCTGGCCCGGCCCAAGGCCGAGGCCGCCGCGGACGTGTTGCGCGCGCACAACCCACTCATCGAGGTCGTGGCGCACCAGACCCGCCTCACCGCGGCCAACGTTCTCGCGCTGATCGCCGACTACGACATCGTGGTCGACGGCACCGACAACTTCGCCACCCGCCACCTCGCCCACGATGCCGCGGCCCTGCTGCACAAGCCATACGTCTGGGGCTCCGTGCTGCGCTTCGACGGCCTGGTCACCACGTTCTGGGTCGACGGGCCGGCCGGCGGCACCCGCCTGGAAGACCTGTTTCCGAGCACTCCCGGCGCAGACGAGGCCGAGACCTGCGCCATGGCCGGGGTGCTCGGCTCGGTGTGCGCGGGTGTCGGCGCCATGATGGCCACGGAGACCCTCAAACTCATCGTGGGCTTCGGCGACCCGTTGTTCGGCCGGCTGCTCGTGCTCGACGGGCTCGACTCCTCCTGGCGGGAGGTGCCATACGCCGCTGCCGGCAGCGCCCCTGCCGCCTCAGCTGCTCCGGCCGCCGACCACGAGCCGGCAGCCGCCGCGCCGCCGCGTGACACGAGTCACAGCCAGGTGCACACCCACCCGATCCCGGTGCCTCCGAGCCCCGGCACACCGGCTCCAGACGAGATCACCTCGGCCGAGCTCGCCGGTCTGCTCGCCGAACGTCGCGCGGGCAGCGCCGACTTCGTGCTCGTCGACATCCGCGAACCGTGGGAACGGGACATCGTGGCCATCGACGGATCGGCCCTGGTGCCGATGGCGCAGCTGTTGACCGACGAGGCCAGCACCGTGATGGAACCGGCGGATCGCGTCATCCTGTACTGCCACCACGGCACCCGCTCCGAGTACGCCCGTGGGGTGCTCCGCGACAACGGCTGGACGGACGTCACCCACCTCGCCGGCGGCATCGACGACTGGGTGCGCCGGATCGAGCCGGCCAAGCCGCGGTACTGACCTCTCCGAAAGCGCCCGGGCACGCGGGCGGGGTGGTTGCCGGCTGATGCCCCGGTTATGGTGTGCGCAACGGGCGCACCACCATTCGGCGAGGGAGCCCGGTGACTGAGAGGTGGTCATCATGGACGATGACAAGCGTCCAACCGGCAGCACGACGGACAATCGGAGCGCCGGCAGCGACGAGGCCGTCGACCGTGGTTTTCTTGGCACCCTCGATCCGCTGGTCATCACGGCCGCCGACGGACGGGTGGTCTGGGAGCTGGAGTCCCTGGCCTTTCTGGCCGGCGACGGTTCGGAGAATGTGCCGGAGAGCCTCTGGCGGCAGAGCGCCCTGACGGCCAGGCACGGTCTCTACGAGGTGACCGAGGGTATCTATCAGGTGCGCGGCTTCGACCTGTCGAACATGACGCTGGTCGAGGGTGATCGCGGGGTCATCGTGATCGACCCGCTCATCTCGGCTGAGACCGCGGCGGCGGCGCTGGCGCTGTACCGCAGCCACCGCGGCGAGAGAGCCGTGACGGCGATCATCTACACCCACGCTCACGTCGACCACTTCGGCGGCGTGCTCGGCGTGGCCGAACCCGACGCCGGCATCCCGGTCGTGGCCCCCGAGCATTTTCTCGACAACGCGGTCTCCGAGAACGTCTATGCCGGAACCGCCATGTTCCGCCGCGGGTACTACTACGACGGCCACCCATTGGCCCGGAACGCCTCCGGCCGGGTCGGCATCGGCCTGGGCCCCGGCGCATCCACCGGCACCATCGGCCTGATCGTGCCCACCCTCGAGATCACCAAGACCGGGCAGGAGGAGGTGCTCGACGGCGTGCGGATAGTGTTCCAGCTCACCCCGGGCACCGAGTCCCCGTCGGAGATGAACCTGTACTTCCCGGCGCAGCGCGCCCTGTGCATGGCGGAGAATGCCACCCACACCCTGCACAACCTGCTCACCCTGCGCGGCGCCCAGGTGCGGGACCCCCGCATGTGGTCACGCTATCTGGGCGAGGCCATCGAGCTCTTCGGCCGCAGGTCCGACGTGGAGTTCGCGTCGCACCACTGGCCGACCTGGGGCACCGACGCCATCGTCGCCTTCCTCACCGAGCAGCGTGACGTCTACGCGTACCTGCACGACCAGACCGTGCGCCTGATGAACCAGGGCCAGACCGGCAGCGAGATCGCCGAGGACTTCGAGATGCCGCCGTCACTGGCCCGGAAGTGGCACACGCACGGCTACTACGGTTCGGTCAGTCACAACGTCAAGGCGATCTACCAGCGCTACCTGGGCTGGTACGACGGCAACCCGGCGCACCTGTGGCAGCATCCGCCGACGGCGGCCGCCGCCCGCTACGTCGAAGTGATGGGCGGGGTCGCGGCCACCCTCGAGCACGCCAGACGGTACCTGGATGCCGGTGACCTGCGGTTCGCCGTGGAGCTGGCCAGCCACGCCGTTTTCGCCGATCCCGGCGACGGTGCGGCCAGGGAGCTGCTGGCCACCGGTCTGGAACGGCTGGGGTTCGGCGCCGAAAACGCCACCTGGCGGAACGTCTTCCTCACCGGGGCGACTGAACTGCGTTACGGCGTGGGTCGCACCGACCTCAGCGCCGGGGGCTTGCTCAGCGCCCTGACGGTGACCCAGCTCTTCGACACCCTGGCGATCCGCCTGGTGGGGCCCAGGGCGTGGAACGAGAGTTTCGCCATCAACTGGGTGATCACCGACACGCGGGAGCTCTACAGGATGGAGCTCAGCCACGGAGCCCTGATCCATTTTCCGGTGGCCAAGCCCCGCCCGGCCGACCTGAACGTGCGGATCACTCACGCGAGGTTGGCCCAGGCCGTGGCCGGCGCGTCGTTCGGCGGGGTGGACATGACCGGTGACGCCGGGGTGCTGCCCAGGCTGTTCGCCCTGCTGGACGCCCCGGATCCGTCCTTCGCCGTGGTGACCCCGTAGCTCGGCCGGGTCAGTCAGCCGGGGTGGGTCAGCCGCCGGCGAACGGCGGCAGCACGTCCAGCCGGTCGCCGTCGCCGAGCACCCGGGCCCGGTCGGTGGTGGCGGTACCGTTCACGATGAACGAACAGCGGGCGAAGACCGCGGCAGAGGTGCTGCCCAGTTCGTCGAGGAAGGCACCGATGGTGGCCCCGGCGGGCAGGTTGCGGGTCTCTTCCGCCACCCCCGTCGCCGCCTTGGCCGCGGCGTAGTAACGCACCTGCACCTGCATGAACGTGAGCCTTTCGTCGGGGACGGGCCACTGATGCCGACCCGGTTCGTCCAGCCTACGACGGGTCACCACTCCGGTGCGGCGCGCAGGCCGTAGTGCAGCTCGACCAGGCCGTCATCAAAACGCTCCGCCCCACGCAGGTCGAGAACGGACGGGCCGGTGTCGGCCGGGAACACCCCGCGCCCGGCACCGATCACGACGGGCATCACCACGAGGCGCACCTCATCCACCTCCCCGGCAGCGAAGAAGGTCCGGCTCAGGCTCAGGCTGCCCCAGAGCACCACGATTCCGGCCGTCTCGGCCTTGATCCGGCGGATGGCCTCCACGGCGTCGCCGGACTCCAGGGTCGCCGGTGGCAGGTCGCCCCACGGCGCGTGGCTGAGAGTGCGGGAGAACACGTGGCGGCGCAGGGCGTTGAGCGGGCCGGCGATGCTCTCCCCCGCGGCTTCCGGCGTGGGCCAGTAGCCCACGAACAGGCGGTAGGTGTTGGCGCCGAGCACCATCGCGTCCACGCCCTCCAGCCACGCCACCTGGCTGCGGTCGAACTCCTCGGTGCCGCCGTCGAGCAGTTCGTAGGCCGTGAATTCGTTGTCAAGATTGGCTGCGAAGCCGTCGAGGGTCACAAACTGCTGCACCACCAGGTGTCCCATGATCTGCCCTTCCGCGCGCCGTATCGAAGGCACGATACGCCCGGGCACGACCGCCTTCAAGCAACCCGCCAGGGACGACCGGCTGACCGGGGGTCTCCGCACGGTTCACGCCGGGCGAACTGCGGCAAGATGGGAGCATGAGCGCGCGCACGATCGACCAGCACCGGGACGCCGTGGCGACGCTTCTCGCGCCGCTGTTCCGGAACCGCGCCACCGAGGTCCTCCCCCTCTCCAGTGTGTGGCTGACCCGCGATCCCGACAGCTACCGGCAGCGCACTCTCGCGGCCGACATCGACTCCCCCGTGGCGTTGCCGCCCTTCGACAACTCGCAGATGGACGGGTACGCCGTGCGCGCCCACGACCTCGCCCTGGCGTCGGCCGGTTCGCCGGTCACCCTCGCCGTGGTGGCCCGCATCGCCGCGGGCGACCCGGCCGGCGACCTCGGAGCTGGCACCGTCGCCCCGATCATGACGGGTGCGCCCATCCCCGCCGGCGCGGATGCCGTCGTGCCCATCGAGCAGACCGATCCGCCGCGCTTCCTGCCGCAGGCGCCGGACGGCAGCACCGTGCCCGGCCAGAACGTCTCGTTCTCGGCCCCGGTGGCGCTCGGCTCCTTCGTGCGCCAGACCGGCAGCGATGTGCAGACCGGTGACCGGCTCCTCGCCGCCGGGGCGCGGCTCGGCCCGGCGCAGTACGGGGTGCTCGCGGGCACCGGGGTCACGACGGTCACCGTGCTGCGGCGCATCCGGGTTCTGCTCGTCGCCACCGGCCACGAGATCCGCGAAGCCGGCGACAGCCTGGCCCCCGGCCAGATCTTTGATTCGAACAGCGTCATCCTCGCTCAGGCGCTGCAGGATGCGGGTTGTTCGGTTCTCGTTCGGCCGTGCCGTTCCGACGATGCCGCCGACCTGCTCGCCATTCTCGCCGAGGCCCCCGAGGTGGATCTCGTGGTCACCGTGGGCGGGGTCAGCGCCGGCGCCCGCGAAGTCGTACGCGACGCGCTCGAGCCGCTCGGGGTAAGTTTTCAGCACGTTGCCATGCAACCCGGCGGACCGCAGGGCCTGGGCGCGATCAGCCGTTCGGGCACAGGCGTCCCGGCGCCGGGAGACTCGACGGCCGACGAGCCGGCGGCCGTCGAGCCGGCGCCCGTCAGCACCGCGCCCGCCAGCACGGTGCCCGTCGTCACCTTCCCCGGCAATCCGGTGAGCGCGCTGATCTCGTTCGAGGTGTTCCTGCGCCCGGTGCTCCGCCGCCTGGCCGGGCTGCCCCGGCCGGACCGGGAGCTGCGGCGTGCGCCCCTGGCCGCTCCGGTGCAGTCTCCGGCCGGCAAACACCAGCTGCGGCGCGGCATCCTGCGCCCCGACGGCACCCTCGATCTGGTGGGCGGTGCCAGTTCGCACCTCCTGCACGCCTACGCCACCGCGACGGTGCTTGTGCACCTGCCCGTCGGGGTCGGCACCGTCGCCGCGGGTGAACCCGTGGACTATTGGAGCATCGATGACTGACACCCCGATCGAGAACAGCCCCCTCGAGCGCAATCCGGGCGAGAACGCCCCGGCGTCCGCCCCGGCTACAGCACAGCTGAGCCACGTGCGCGCCGACGGTGCCGCCCTCATGGTGGACGTGACCGACAAGCCCGTCACCAAACGCCGGGCCACGGCCACGGCCACGCTGATCACCAGGCCCGATGTGATCGCCCTGCTCGTGGCCGGCGAACTGCCCAAGGGCGAGGCCCTCGCCGTGGCCAGGGTGGCCGGCATCATGGGTGCCAAGCAGACCTCCGCGCTGATCCCGCTCTGCCACCCGCTGCCGCTCAGCGGCGCCACCATCGACTTCGAACCCGGCGACGACCGCGTGGTCGTCACCGCGTCGGTGAAGACCACCGGGGTCACCGGGGTGGAGATGGAGGCGCTGACGGCGGTGTCGGTGGCGGCGCTCACCCTGTACGACATGATCAAGGCCGTCGACAAGCACGCGGTGATCACCGATATGCGGGTGTTGGCGAAGTCCGGCGGCAAGAGCGGCGACTGGAGCACCGAATGAGCGCCGCGAAGCCGGCTCGCCCGCCAGGGAGCGGGTCGGCCAAGGCGCCGGCCGGAGCGTCTGCCAGGACCTCGGTCCGGGCCGCGGCGCACGGGTCGACGCACGGGTCGGCGCACGGGACGGCGGAAGGTCGCACCGGCCAGGTGATCGTGGCCTCGACCCGCGCGGCCGCCGGCGTCTACACCGACCGCACCGGACCTGTCATCGACGCCTGGCTGCGTGAGCATGGCTGGCTCGTGCTGGACCGGGCCGTCGTGGCCGACGGCGACCCCGTCGGTGACGCGCTGGCCGCGGCCATCGAGGCCGGCCTCGACCTGGTCATCACGACGGGCGGCACCGGCGTGAGCCCCACCGATCAGACCCCCGAACAGACCCTGCCGCTGCTGCACCGGCAGCTGCCCGGCATCATGGAGGAGCTGCGCCGCCGCGGCACGGCCGCCACCCCTCTCGCCGTGCTCTCCCGCGGTCACGCCGGCATCGCCGGCGGCCACACCGTGGTGATCAACCTGCCCGGTTCCATCGGCGGGGTGCGCGACGGGTTGGCCGTGCTCGATGAGGTGCTCGACCACCTCATCGACCAGGTGCGCGGAACCGATCACACCGCGCCAACCACCCCGACGCCGGCGAAAGGCAGCCACCATGACCACACCCCACAGGCCCACGCCCCAGGCGAAGGCGGCGACCGTGAGCGCTGACGAGTCCCCGGCCGCGGCACCCGGCGACGGCCCCGGCGACGCCGGGAGCGTCGTGCTGTTCGCCAGGGTCGACGACACCCCGATCACCGTAGACGAGTGCACGGATGCCGTGGCGGACGCCACCGCCGGCGCCGTCGTGTCGTTCGCGGGAGTGGTGCGCAACCACGACGAAGACCGTGGGGTGACCTGGCTGCGCTACAGCGCGCATCCCAGTGCCCAGGCGGTGCTCGAGGAGGTGGCCAGGGAGGTCGCCCAAGCGCATCCCGGCTGCCGAATCGCCGCCGCCCACCGGGTGGGCGACCTGGGTATCAACGATGTGGCCCTGGCCTGCGCCGTGGCCTCTGCCCACCGCGCCGAGGCGTTCGCGGCCTGTGCGGCGCTGGTCGACGAGATCAAGGCCCGCGTTCCGATCTGGAAGGAACAGGGTTTCACCGACGGCAGCACCGAGTGGGTCGCCGCGCTCGGCTGACAGCCCCGCCGCAACTGTTGCCGAATCGGACTTCTGCACCCGGTGCGCCGGGTGCAGATGTCCGCAAGGGGAACAGTTGCGGCCCGATTTCTGAGGATCGGCTGAGGGCCGCTGGCGCGGTTTACATCTCCGACACATTGCTGCGCTTGACTAGGGGTGTCGGCGCCCGGGACGGGCGCCCCTCGGCGGTGCCCACAGGCCCCGGCGACACCCTGGGATGCCCCGGCATCCTCGACGATCGGAGGAACGGATGGACCTGACCACCGTTGCAGCCATCACCCCGGCCCGCACCCGCGACGACCTGGCCGCCCTGAGCGCCACGGTGGTTCCGCTCGCCGGCGGCTCCGAGCTCTACGCCGATCCGCGCATCCACCTCACCGGCCTCGTCGACCTGCACACCATGGGCTGGCCGGCCCTCACCGTCACCCCCGACGGCCTCGAGATCGCCGCGACCTGCACCCTCGCCGAGCTGTCCAGGATGCCCGCGGAACCCGGCTGGGTCGCCCACCCGATCTTCCACCTGGCCTGCACGGCCCTGTTCGGCTCCTTCAAGATCTGGAACGTGGCCACCGTCGGCGGAAACCTGTGCACCTCGCTGCCAGCCGGCCCGATGATCTGCCTCACCGCCGCGCTCGACGCCAGGGTACTGATCTGGCGCGCCGACGGCACCGACGAGTGGCTGCCCGCCGTGGACTTCGTCACCGGCAACACCACCAACGTGCTCGCGCCCGGCGACGTGCTGCGCTCCATCCACGTGCCCGCCGCCGCGTTGACCGCCCGCGCCGGGTACCGCAAGATCGCCCTCTCCCCGCTCGGCCGGTCCGGCGCGGTGCTGATCGGCCGGCTCGACACCGACGGCGCCTTCGTGCTCACAGTGACCGGCGGCACCGTGCGCCCGGTGCAGTTGCGCTACCCCGAGCTGCCCGACCCGGCCACCCTGGCCGCCGACATCGCACGTCTGGACGGCTGGTTCACCGACGCCCACGGCGCCGCCGACTGGCGCCGCGCCGTGAGCGGTCTGCTCGGCGAGGAGATCCGGCAGGAACTGGCAGAGCCCGCCGCGCCCACCGGTGCGCCAGCCGCACCTCAGGACGGGACCCGCGCATGAAGCTCACCGTGAACGGTGCCGCCGTCGACGCCCCGGCCGCGGCCGGCCAGGCGCTCCGCACCTACCTGCGTCAACAGGAACACTTCGAGGTCAAGAAGGGCTGCGACACCGGCGACTGCGGCGCCTGCTCGGTGCTCGTGGACGGCACCCCCGTGCACTCCTGCATCTACCCGGCCTACCGGGCCGAGGGCCGCGAGATCACCACGGCCACGGGCATCGGCGGGCCGGAAAACCTGGCCCCCGTCCAGCAGCGGTTCATCGACGCGGCCGGTTTCCAGTGCGGCTTCTGCACGCCGGGCATGATCGTGACGGCGTCCACCATCCAGGAGCACCAGCTGCACGACCTGCCCCGGCTGCTCAAGGGCAACCTGTGCCGGTGCACGGGTTACCGGGCCATCGACGACGCCATCCGCGACCGGCACACCCCGGCCGACGGCGGCTGCGGGCACGATCACGATAATCACCATGAGCATGACCACGAGCACGCGCACGCGCACGCGGCGGATGCGTCCCACCCGACGACAGCGCCGGTCTCCGGCCTCGGCCCGGTACGCCCCACCCGGCCGCGCGCCGAGCCGCGCACCTCCGCCACCGACGGCACGGTCGGCGGGTCGCTCCGCGCGCCCGCCGCGGCCAGGGTAGTCAGCGGCCAGGAGCCGTACACCCTGGACGTGGCCGTGCCGGGCCTCGTGCACCTCGCCGTGCTGCGGAGCCCGCACGCCCACGCCCGCATCACGGCCATCGACGACACCGCCGCCCGGGCCCTGCCCGGCGTGCACGCCGTGCTCAGCCACGCCGACTCCCCCGGCACTCTCTACTCCTCGGCCCGGCACGAGAGCCGGCTCGACGACCCCGACGACAGCCTGGTCTTCGACACCGTGCTGCGGCACCGCGGCCAGCGGGTGGCCGCGGTGGTCGCCGACTCCGTAGCGATCGCCGAACACGCCTGCCGGCTGCTCGACGTGACCTACGAACTGCTGCCCGCGGTCTTCGACCCGGCCGAGGCGCTCACCCCGGGCGCGCCGCTCGTGCACGGCGACAAGGATGCGCAGGCCAGCCGCCTGGCCGATCCGCGGCAGAACCTCGTCGCCGAGCTGCACGGCGAGTACGGCGACGTCGCCGCAGGCCTCGCGGCCGCCGACACCGTGGTCACCGGCACCTGGCAGACCCAGCGGGTCGCGCACACCCAGCTGGAGACCCACGCCACGATCGGCTGGCTGGAAGACGACAGGCTCGTGCTGCGCACCAGCTCCCAGGTGCCCTTCCTGGTGCAGAAGGAGATCAGCCGCATCTTCGACCTCGACCTCGAGAACGTGCGTGTGTTCACAGCTCGCGTCGGCGGCGGCTTCGGCGGCAAGCAGGAGATCCTCACCGAGGACGTCGTCACCCTCGCGGTGCTGAAGACCGGGCGAGCGGTGCAGTACGAGTTCACCCGCACCGACGAACTCGCCGCCTCCCCGGCCCGGCACCCGATGCGGGTCGGCGTCACCCTGGGCGCCACCAGCGACGGCCGGCTCACGGCCCTGAAGGTCGACGTGCTCTCCGACACCGGCTCCTACGGCAACCACGCCCCCGGCGTCATGTTCCACGGCACCAGCGAATCCGTCGCCCTGTACAACGTGCCCAACAAGCGGGTGGATGCGCAGGCCGTTTACACGAACAACCCGCCGTCCGGCGCCTTCCGCGGTTACGGCCTGGGCCAGGTGATCTACGGCATCGAGTGCGCCCTCGACGAACTCGCGACCGAGCTGGGCATCAACCCGTTCGATCTCCGCCGGATCAACTCCGTGCGCCCGGGCGACCCCCTGGTGGTCACCCACGAAGAGGGTGACGACATCGGCTTCGCCAGCTACGGCCTCGATCAGTGCCTCGACCTGGCCCAGGCGGCCCTAGCCCGCGGCAACGGCGTGGCAGCGCCGGCCGGCGACCAGTGGCGGGTGGGTGAAGGAATGGCGTCGTCGATGATCGCCACGACCCCGCCGCGCGGCCACTTCTCCCAGGCGACCGTCACCCTGGGCGGCAATGGCCGCTATCTGGTGCGGGTGGGCACCGCCGAATTCGGCAACGGCACCACCACCGTGCACACGCAGATCGCGGCGACGGCGCTGAACACCGGTCCGGAGAACATCGAGATCCGCCAGTCCGATACCGACGCCGCCGGCTACGACACCGGCGCGTTCGGGTCGGCCGGGGTGGTGGTGGCGGGCAAAGCCGTGCACGGCGCCGCGATCGAGCTGGCCGGCCTGCTGCGCGACAAGGCGGCCCGGCTCACCGGCCGCTCTGCCGGGGAGTTCGTCCTGGCCGCCGACGGGCTGCGTGCGGGTGCGGTCTTCGTGCCGCTTCACCACCTCGCCGGCCCGGACGGCCTCACCGGCACGGGCCGCGAGGACGGTGCCCGCCGCTCACTGGCCTTCAACGTGCACGCGTTCAGGGTCGCGGTGAACACCGACACCGGCGAGGTGCGGATGCTGCAGTCGATCCAGACCGCGGATGCCGGCTTCGTGATGAATCCGGAGCAGTGCCGCGGCCAGATCGAGGGTGGGGTGGCGCAGGCGATCGGCACCGCGCTCTACGAGGAACTCATCCTCGACGGCGCCGGCACCGTTCTGACCAAGGTGCTGCGGAACTATCACATCCCGCAGCTGGCGGACCTGCCGGTGACCGAGGTGTACTTCGCGAACACCGCCGACGAGCTGGGTCCATACGGTGCCAAGTCGATGAGCGAGTCGCCGTACAACCCTGTCGCGCCGGCGTTGGCCAACGCGGTGCGCGACGCTCTCGGCGTGCGGTCGTACGAGCTGCCCATGTCGCGCGACCGGCTGTGGCGACTGATGAACAGCCGCGCCTGAGCCTGGCCGCCGGGCCGAAGTGCCGGGCCGAAGAGCTAGGTCTCCTCGGCCCGGTCCGTCACTCGTCGTCAGACGTCGCGCGGCCCGCCATGATCGGCTTCATTTCCTTGCCGTGCATGGTCACCGCGTAGATCACCAGCACGTCGATGGCGATCATGGTGATCGACCAGAGCGGGTAGGCGCCGAGGAAGGCGATGTTCACCAGGGCACTGCCGAATGCCAGGATGATCGCGATGACACGTGCCCACATCTGCCCGGCGAGCAGGGCGACGCCGGCCAGGATCACCACGGCGCCCAGGATGGTGTGCACCCAGCCCCACGTCGTGTAGTCGACCTGCACCACCAGCCCTTCCTGGCCGACGAGGTAGTAGGTGTCCTGGAAGAGTGCCACCAGGCCCTGGATGACGTGGAACGCGCCCATCATCAACATCATGACGCCGGCGAAGACGATCCAGCCGGTCCAGCCCGAGGTCCCGTCGGCGGTATCGTACGTGTCCCTGGTTGCGGCCCCGGTCTTGGTACCCGGTGCCTGCCGTGTGTTGGACATGGTGTTTCCTCCCATTCAGTGGATTCGACGAGCACGCTAATGCGCGGGCGCGCCCGTTTCGTCCCCCGAATAGGGTGAGGGCTGAGCGTCAGGCCGTCGGGTGGATCGGGCCCGGCCTGCTGCCCAGCGGCCGGCCCGATGCGCCGGAGCGGGCGGCCAGCACCTCGGCGAGGATCGACACCGCGGTCTCCGCCGGGCTGCTGGCGCCGAGGTCCAGGCCGATCGGCGAGTGCAACCTGGCCAGGGCGGCGGCGGGGAGACCCGCCTCGCGCAGCCGCAGCATCCGTCGCTCGTGGGTGCGCCTGGAGCCCATGGCACCCACGTAGGCAACGTCGAGGTTCAGCGCCGTGGTCAGCAGCGGCAGGTCGAATTTCTCGTCGTGGGTGAGCACGCACACCACGGTGCGGGCATCGGTCTCGGTGCGGGCGAGGTAGTCGCTCGGCCACTCGACCACGACTTCCGCCGCGGCCGGGAAGCGTTCGGGCGTGGCGAACACGGCGCGCGCGTCGCACACGGTGACCCTGTAGCCCAGCAGGGACGCCGCGGCCGACAGAGCGCTGGCGAAGTCCACAGCGCCGAAGATCAGGCAGCGCGGCGGGGTGGCGGCCACGAGGTAGAGCACCCGGCTCGTGGCGCCGTCGCAGTCCACGGCGCCCAGGGCGGTCTCGCCGCTGCCGATGCGGGCGCCGAGCTCGGCGCGGATGCGGCGCTCGGCGTCGGCGTCGAGGCCGGGTGACTCCCCTGCCGCGGGTGCGCCGCCTGAGGCACTGCCGTGCTCGCCCGACTCGTCCATCGGGGTCAGGATGCGGCCGGCCCCGGCGCCGTCGACCACGAGAGCGAGCCCGGCGGCGTGGCCGGCGGCAGCGAGCTCGAGCTGCGTGCGTGCCGCGTGCGAGAGGGCATTGCGCATCCCCGCCGGCGCGAACTCGGCCAGGAACACCTCGACGGTGCCGCCGCAGCTCAGCCCCACGGCGAAGGCGTCGTCGTCGCTGACCCCGAATTCGGTCAACTGCCCCCGGCCGGTCTCGAGCACCTCCTGGGCGCTCTCGTAGATCGCACCCTCGACACAGCCGCCGGAGATGCTACCGAGCACGGCACCGGCGTCGGTGACTGCCATGGCCGTTCCGAGCGTGCGCGGCGCGCTGCCGAGCACCCGGGTGACCGTGGCAACGGCCACCCGGCGCCCGTCGGTAAGGGCGTCGAGCAGCGCTCCGGCGATCTCGAGCACGGCTAGCTGCTCGCGCTCTGGTCCATGCCCATCCGCCGCAGCACCAGGTTCTCGGCGAACTGCGCCACGCCGTAGAGCACCATCGAGACGATGGTGATCACCACGACGGACGACCAGACCTCGAAGTTCTTCACCTGCGAGACCGCGACGACGATGCTGTAGCCGAGGCCCTGGCCGGTGGCGAGCCACTCGGCAAGCAGGGCACCGGTGATGGCGCCGGGGATGGAGATCTTGATGGCGGCGAAGAACGACGGCAGCGAACTGGGCAGGGCCACCTTGCGGAGCGCGGTGAACGGGGTGCCGCCGTAGACGGCGATCACGTCGCTCACCTGGGGTGAGGCCGACCGCAGGCCGAAGGCGATGTTCACGAGCGCAGGGAAGAGCACCACGATGGCGCCGGTGACCACGGCGATGCTCGGCCCGCGGCCGGTGATGAGGATCAGCACCGGCACGAACGCCACCAGCGGCACGCTGCGCAGCAGCAGCGCGATGGGCATCAGGGCGTGTTCGATGCCCTTGGACAGGGTGAACACCGTGGCCAGGACAAGGGCGAGCAGCAACCCGGCCACGAAACCGAGGAAGGCGTCGTTGAGCGTGACGCCCAGGTTGGTCAGGATGACCGCGCGGTTCTCCGCCGCCGCCGGCAGGGTGAACAGCCAGTTCCAGACGTCGAGGGGGCCCTTGGCGATGAACGGCGAGATGCCCAGGGCCAGGATCAGGCCCTGCCAGGCCGCGAGCACGATCACCAGGGTGAGCACCCCGGTCGCCAGGGCGCGGCCGACGAAAGAACCCACACCGCGGGCCTGGGCGCCGGTGGACTTGGCCGCGACGGCCGGCTTGCCGGCAGCGAGGGTGGTGGCGCTCATGAACTGCTCCGTCCGGTGGTCCAGGGGGTGGCGAAACGGGACACGAGGGCGAAGAGCAGGTAGCCCAGGCCGGCCAGCAGCCCGGCGACCAGGGCCAGGCTCCAGACCCGTTCCACATTGGCGGCGTTTCCGGCGACCAGCATGGCAACACCGAGGCCTCGTTCGGCGCCACCGAAGTACTCACCGAGGATAGCGCCGAGCAAGGCCGCGGGCGCGGCGATCTGCAGGGCGTTCAGAACGCTGGGCATGCCGGCGATGATGCGCACCTTGCGCAGCTGGGTGAACTTGGTGCCGCCGTACACGGTCACGAGGTCCAGGCTGGCCTGATCCGCGGCCTTCAGGCCGACCAGGGATCCGACCACGGTGGTGAAGAACACCGAGAGGGCTGCGAGGAAGATCGCGGTACCGGACGGCTCGCCGCGGGGCGGCCCGATCACCGTGTATGCGATGGGGCCGATGGCCACGATCGGCACGCAGTAGGTGATCACGGCGACCTGCAGCGCGATCTTCTCGATGCGCGGCACGATCAGCACCAGTCCGGCCAGCAACAGCGCCAGGCCGTTGCCCCAGAGAAAGCCGATGGCCGCCTCGTTGAGGGTCATAACTATGTGCGGCCAGTAGAAACCGATGCCGTCGCCGGTGAACTGCGCCACCACGTCGGCCGGGGTGGGGATGGCGCCGCCCGGTACCGAGCCGGCGTTCTGGAAGATCGTGAGCGCACTCACCCACCACAGCGCCACCACGACGATGACGCCGATGAGTCCGGTGGCCCAACTGGGCAGGGCGCGGCTGATCGGCATCAGTGTGCCCCGGCGGCGGCCGGTGTGTCTGCACCGAAGAGCAGCTCCGAGGCCCGGTCGTGCAGGGCATGGAACTCGGGGGTGCGCATCATCTCGGGCAGGCGCGGGCGGGGCAGGTCGATTTCGATGACCTCCTTGACCCGGCCGGGCCTGGGGCTCATCACGGCCACCTGGTCGGAGAGGAAGATCGCCTCGGAGATGCCGTGCGTGACCATCAGGGTGGTGGCGGGCTTCTCCGTCCAGATGCGCAGCAGCTCGATGTTGAGGCGCTGGCGGGTCATGTCGTCGAGGGCGCCGAACGGTTCGTCGAGCAGCAACACCGAGGGCTTGAGCACGAGCGACCGGGCGATCGAGACGCGCTGGCGCATGCCACCGGAGAGCTGCGCCGGCTTGGCCTTCTCAAAACCGGTGAGACCCACGAGCTGGATCAGTTCGGTGACGTAGTCCTCGTCGACAGGCATCCTGGCGACCTCGAAGGGGAGTTTGATGTTGCTGCGCACACTGCGCCAGGGCAGCAGGGCGGAGTCCTGGAAGGCGATGCCGAGTTCGTGGCCGCTGCGGAGTTCGGCGGGGCTCTTGCCATCGACGCGGGTGGTGCCGCTGGTGGGAGTCTCGAGTCCCGCGAGGATGCGGAGGATGGTGGATTTGCCGCAGCCGGAGGGGCCGAGCAGCGACAGGAAGCTGCCCTTGTCGGTGTGCAGGTTGGCGTTGTCGAGCGCGACAACCTCCTTGCGACCGACAGAGAAGGTCTTGTGTAGCCCTGAGATGTGCAGTCCGGTTCCCGAAGCGGGGTTGGGGAGACCGGTGTCGATCGTGCTCACGTCGTACATTCCTTACTGGGCGTGGTCGGGTACCGATGAGTTCAGTATCGCCGACGGCACCCGCCTCGAAAGACGGGTGCCGGGGGCGAGACCGAACCGTGGTGCGACTGTGCGGTTGTAGCTACTGCAGAGTGGTTCGGGCGTTACTTGCTGTAGGCGATGAGGTCGGGGTTCTCCTCGTACACCTCGGCCAGCAGGCTCATGTCGAACAGTGACTTCGCGTCGATCGTGATGCCGGCGGCCTTCAGCGTCTTGATGGATTCCTTCTGCAGGGTGTCGCTGATCGTGAAGAGGCCGTTGGTCTTGGTGTCGGAGCTGACCACGAGGTCGGTGGCCTGGATCTCCGCCTGGCGGGTCTCCTTCTCCATGGTCAGTCCGAGGTCCTTGCCGTAGGTGTCAACGGTGAGGGTCGCGGCGGCGGTCGGGTCGTTGATCGCGTCCGCCCAGCCCTTGATCTCGGCGACCAGCAGGGCCTTGAGCATCTCACGGTCGTTGGCGATGGCGTCGTCGGAAGCGGTGAAGGTCTCGGCGACGAACGGCAGGCCGTTGTCGGCCAGCGGCAGGTTCACGGGGTCGAGACCGGCCAGCTCGGCGTCGATCGACTCGTTGGTGAGGTAGGCGAACCAGCCGTCCACCTCGCCGTTGAAGAGCGGGGTCGGGTCGTACTCGACAGGCACGACGGTGATCGTGGAGGGGTCGATCTCATTGACCGCGAGGAACGCGTCCCACAGGCTCTGGTTGCTGGCCTGCACACCGATGGTCTTGCCCGCGAGGTCGTCGAGGGTGGCGATGTTGCCGACGCCGGCCAGCGAGAGGATCGTGAACGGGTTCTTCTGGTAGGTCGCGCCGATGATCTTCAGCGGTGCACCCTCCTCGGCGATGACGGTGCCTGTGGAGATGGCGTTACCGACACCGAGGTCGACGTTGCCGGAGATGACGCCGGCCTCGGCGGAGGCCGGGCCGGGGATCAGGTCGACGGAGTCGAAGCCCGCCTCGGTGAAATAGCCGGCGTCATCGGCGACGAACTCACCCATGAACTCGGTGTTCTTGATCCAGGAGAGCTGGATGCTCGCGTCGCCGAACGACGCGGCGTCGCCGGAGCCCGACTCGGAGGAACCTGCGTCGCTCGCGCAGGAGCTGAGCAGCAGGGTGAGCGCGGCCGCGACGGCCACACCCTTGCCGATGTTCTTGACAGATCGACGATTGATCAGGAAAACGGGGGCTTGCGTCATGACGCTGTTCCTCTCGGTGGTGCTCGGGGGTTGCCGTGGAACTCAACGGCGTGCTGGGGCGGGGTGCCTGTTGTGTGAATGTGATGTCGTGCGGGGTGGTGCTGGTGTGATTGCGGTGTTTCACGACGTCGCATCCGCTGCAACAAATGTTCGGATGACTCGAACACTAATTGCTGTGTGTGACGCCATGAAGACCGAGACATTTCCGGCTCATTACGGCGAAAAAGTCGTGCTGAAACGCGGGATTCCTTGCCGAGCGGCCCCGGAACCCTGGCGTGATAGCGTCACGGGGTCCACGCAGAAAGGAACCCCAATGTCTACAGCCATCGTACCGACCTCAGCCTTCGTCACCGGCCTGCCCAAGGCCGAACTACACCTGCACCTCGAAGGCACCCTCGAGCCGGAGCTCAAGCTGGAGCTGGCGCGCCGGAACGGAGTGGACATCGGTCAGAGCACCGTGGAACAGGTGCGCGCCACCTACGAGTTCGATTCGCTCGCGAGCTTCCTCGCCGTGTACTACCCCGCGATGGACGTGCTCGTCACCGAGGCCGACTTCTACGACCTCGCCACCGCCTACTTCCGCCGGGCCGCCGCCGACGGGGTGCGCCGGGTGGAGGCGTTCTTCGACCCGCAGGCACACACCTCCAGGGGCATACCCATCGAAGCCGTCATCGTCGGTTACCACCGGGCCGCCGTGGATGCCGCAGACCTCGGTGTCTCCGCCGAGCTGATCCTCTGCTTCCTGCGCGACTTCTCGGCCGAGAGCGCCCTGGAGACGCTGCGGTCGGCGCTCCCCTACGTCGACAGGTTCATCGGCGTCGGCCTCGACTCCGACGAGCGCGAGAACCCGCCCGCGAAGTTCGCCGAGGTCTTCGCCCTCGCCAGGGCGAACGGGCTCAAGCTCACCATGCACTGCGACATCGACCAGGTCGGCAGCATCGAGAACATCCGCCAGGTGCTCGAAGACATCGCGGTGGACCGCATCGACCACGGCACCAACATCGTGGAGAACCCCGAGCTGGTCACCCTGGTGCGGGAGCGGGGCATCGGTCTCACCTGCTGTCCGGTGTCGAACAGTTTCGTCACTGCCGACATGAAGGCCGTCGAGATGGTGGCCCTGCTGAACTTCGGCGTGCTGGTCACCGTGAACTCCGACGACCCCGCCTACTTCGGCGCCTATGTGGCCGACAACTACCTCGCGCTGGCCGAGAAGGCCGGGCTGGACGCCGACGAGCTGGTGCTGCTGGCCAAGAACTCCTTCCAGGCATCCTGGCTGCCCGACGCCGAGAAGCAGGCCTACCTGGCGTCCATCGATGCGTACGTCGCGGGATACCGAGCCGAGTAGTCAGTCGGCGCTGCCGGCGCCGACGGCCACCCTGCTGGTGTCGCGCGCAGCCTGCCGGATGAGCTCGGCCACGGCATCCGGTCGAGACACCGCGACAGCGTGGGAGGCATCGATCTCGACCGCGGTGGAGTTGGCCCGTCTGGCCATGTACCTCATCGACTCTGCCGGGATGTTGAGATCCTGCGTGGTGATCAGGGTCCAGGACGGGATCGACGCCCACGCGGCCTTGTCCGCCCTGTCGTCGAGTGCGCTCGCGGCGATGGGGCGTTGGGTCGCGGCCATGAGGGCGGCCTTGGAGTCGGGCAGATCGGCGGCGAAGACCGCCCGGAATCGGTCCTGCTGGATGTACAGGTCGGTTCCGTTCACGCCGCCCGCCGAGAACGGCACCGGATTGAGCGCGGGGCCGAGCTGGCCACCCGGGTACTTTCCGGCGAGTTCGGCGGTGCTCTCCCCCGCTTCCAGAAGGAAGCTGGCGATGTAGACCAGGGCCCGCACCTGGGTCGCGCCCTCCGCGGCCTCGCTCATCACGCTTCCGCCGTAGGAGTGACCGACCAGCACAATCGGCCCGTCGACGCTGTCGATGAGGCTGCGCAGGTAGGCGGCATCCTCGTGGAGGTCACGGAGTGGGTTGGCGGGGGCGATCACCGGGAACCCGTCCCCGTGCAGCGCGGCTATCACGTCGTTCCAGCTCGAGGAGTCTGCGAAGGCTCCGTGCACGAGAACGATCGTGGGCTTGTCGGTGTTCTTGGTGGGTACAGACATGACTTTCGTTCCTTTCGATGGGTTGCATGCCGATTCCCCGGACGCCCGCCGTCGCCCGCACGCTGCTCCGAGACGATGTCTACGGGCGGTTGCGAGACGCCATCGTGGACGGCACCTTCGCGCCGGGTGAGCAGCTGCGGGACACCGACCTCGCGACCTGGCTCGGCGTCAGCCGCACACCGGTGCGTGAGGCACTGTTGAGGCTGACCCAGGCGGGTCTGGTCGTCAGCCGTCCCGGCCGCTCGACCAGTGTGAGCCCAGTCGACCTCTCCGCCGTGCGAGACGCCCGCGGCGTCGTGGCCGCCCTGCACGAGCTCGCCGTTCGGGAGTCCGTGCCGCACCTGACCGAGGGTGACATCAGCACGATGCGCGAGGCCAACCGGCGCTTCGGGCTCGCCATCGAATGGGGCGATGTCGAAGCCGCGATCCGTGCCGACGACGAGTTGCACGCCGTTCCGGTGCGGGCGTCGGGAAACCGTGCGCTCGCGGCGGTCCTCGACCAGTTCACCCCGATGGTGCGACGTGCCGAACGACTGCGCTTCTCGTCGCTCGACGGTCGAAGGTCCTTCGCCCGGCACGACGAGTTGATCCAGCTGTGCCGGTCGATGGACGCCGACGGGGCCGCCATGGTCGCCTTCGACACCTGGCACAGCCTCCCGAGCGTCCCGGCCGACGGTTCAGTCGGTTCCGGCACCCGGTCATCCGGTCTCGACACGTCCGACGCGGCTCCCCCGGGGTGACACCGGCGCGGGCGGGCGCTGTTTCAGCACGGCCGATCTCGTGTGTCGGGCATATTTCCGAACCCCGGAACGGCGCAGGAACGAGTTCACTAGGGTGACAGATACGACCTCGAACCGGCCCGGAATCCACTCGTTCGAGGTGCCCTGCAAAGCCGATCGACACCCGAGGAGATGCGATGTACGACCTGGTCATCCGCTCGGCTCGTGTGCTGACCGGGCACGGGTCAGAGTCGGTTTTCACGCCGGCAGCTGTCGCGATCGCCGACGGCGTCATCCGGGCCGTCACCGAGGTGGATGCACCCCTGGCGACCCGACGCGACCTCACCCTGCCGGCCGGTCAGGTGCTGCAGCCCGGTGTCGTCGACACCCACGTGCACGTCAACGAACCCGGCCGCACCGACTGGGAGGGCTTTGCTAGCGCCACCCGCGCCGCCGCCGCCGGCGGGGTCACCACGATCATCGACATGCCGCTGAACAGCATCCCGCCCACGGTCACGGTCGCCGCCCTGGAGTTGAAGCGCCAGGCGGCCGCGCCCCAGGCCATGGTCAATGTGGGCTTCTGGGGCGGCGCGGTGCCGGGCAACCTCGGTTCGCTCGAGCCGTTGCATCACGCCGGCGTCTTCGGTTTCAAGGCCTTCCTCTCCCCCTCCGGCGTCGACGAGTTCCCGCACCTGTCCCCGGCCGAGCTCGAGACCGCAGCCACGGAGATCGCCGGCTTCGGCGGCCTGCTCATCGTGCACGCCGAGGACCCTGCGGTGCTGGAAAGCGCCCAGAACGCGGGCGGGACCGGCTACCGGGACTTCGTCGCCAGCCGGCCGGATGCGGCCGAGGACGCCGCGATCGCCCGGGTGATCGACGTGGTGCGGCGCACCGGCGTGCGCGCCCACATCCTGCACCTCTCCTCCGCGCTGGTGCTGCCGAGGCTGGCCGCCGCCCGCGCCGAGGGCCTGCCGATCACCGTGGAGACCTGCCCGCACTACCTCAGCTTCGCCGCCGAGGCCATCGCCGACGGCGCCACGGCTTTCAAGTGCTGCCCGCCGATCCGCAACGAGGCCAACCGCGACCTGCTCTGGCAGGGCCTGGTCGACGGCGTCATCGATGTCATCGCCTCTGACCACTCGCCGGCCACCCGGGAACTCAAGCTCGGCCACGGCGGCGACTTCGGCCTGGCCTGGGGCGGCATCTCCGGCCTGCAGCTGAGCCTGCCCGCCGTGTGGACGGCCGCCAGGGCCCGCGGGCTCGCGCTCGAGCAGGTGCTGCACTGGATGTGCGGCGCCACGGCCGACTTCGCCGGACTGCCCGCCGGGGCCATCACCGTCGGCGCGGCTGCCGACCTGGTGGCGTTCGCTCCCGACGAGGCCTTCACCGTGAACGTCGACACCCTGCGGCACAAGAACCGGGTCAGCGCCTTCGACGGTGCCACCCTGTTCGGCCGGGTGCACAGCACCTGGCTGGCCGGCGAGCTGATCTACGACGACGCCGACGACGCCGCATCCGGTCGGCCGCCTGCCGGTCGTCTGCGCAGCGCTGCTAATGACAGCGCTCGCCAATGACAGCGCCCGCCACTGACACCGCCCGCCACTGACACCGCCCGCTGACCACACCTTTCTTGCACACACGGCATCGTACGAACCAGAAGGAGCACCCATGTCGATAGTTCTCGGACCCAACCGCTACGGCAAGGCGGAGAACCGCATCGTGCGCATCTACCGCGACACTCCTCGCCACGAGATCCACGACATCAGCGTCTCCACGGCCCTGCACGGCGACTTCGCCGACGCCCACCTGGCCGGCGACCAGCTGCAGGTGCTGCCCACCGACACCCAGAAGCAGACCGCGTACTCCTTCGCCAAGGAGAAGGGCCTGCTCTCGATCGAAAGCTACGGCCTCGACCTGGCCAGCCACTTCGTCGACCACATCACGTCGGTCGCCGGCTCCCGCGTGGAGATCGAGGAGTTCGCCTGGGAGCGCGTGGTCGTGGACGGCACCGAGCACGACCACACCTGGGTGCGCCGCGGCCAGGAGGTGCGCACCGCGGCGATCTCGGTGGAGGGCACCGGCGCCGACCAGCAGATCTGGGTGGTCGGCGGTCTGAAAGACCTGATCCTGCTAAAATCCACCGGGTCGGAGTTCTCCGGTTTCATGCAGGACCCGTACACGCTTCTGCAGCCCACCACCGACAGGGTGATGGCCACCTCCCTCACCGCCGGCTGGCGCTTCACCGATCACACCGACGTCGACTGGGAAGCCACCTACGCCGGCATCTCCGCGTTGCTGAAGACCCAGTTCGCCGTGGTGCACTCCCTCGCCCTGCAGCAGACCCTCTACAAGATGGGCGAGGCCGTGCTC
The DNA here is from genome assembly GCF_052113745.1 of Cryobacterium sp. W22_MBD10_FK3. Lineage (NCBI taxonomy): Bacteria > Bacillati > Actinomycetota > Actinomycetes > Micrococcales > Microbacteriaceae > Cryobacterium > Cryobacterium sp. W22_MBD10_FK3. The sequence goes on along the minus strand of NZ_JBGQOH010000002.1, from coordinate 239,183 downwards.
GAGGCATATCCGAACATCGCCGAGATCCGGCTGTCCGCGCCCAACAAGCATCACTTCCTCTACGACCTCTCACCGTTCGGTGTGGAGAACAACAACGAGGTCTACCACGCCGCCGACCGGCCATACGGGCTCATCCAGGCCACCGTCATGCACGACGACGCCACGGATGCCGGCCCCGCCTGGGACTCCTACACCGGGCTGGTCTGACATGACGCACACTCTCGACGGCGCCGGCTCGCCGGCCTCCGGCTCGCTCGGCCACGTCTACCTCGGCCATGTCTTCCACGTCGCCGGCTCGCCCAGCCTCGCCGAGGCGCCCGCGCACCTGGTCTCGCTGCCGCAGGGCGCGCTGGTCACCGCGCCAGACGGCACCATCGCCTGGGTCGGCCACGCCGACCAGCTGCCCGCCGGTTTCGGCTCCCTGCCGGTCACCGACACCCGGGGCGGCTTCATCCTGCCCGGCTTCGTCGACACCCACGCGCACTTTCCGCAGACCTACTCCACGGATGCCTACGGCGGCGGCCAGCTGCTCGAATGGCTGGACAACTGCGTGTTCCCGGCCGAGACCCGGCTGCAGAACGACGACTTCGCGGCCGCGATCGCCCGCGACTTCACCCGACGGCGCACGGCGGCAGGCACCACGAGTGCCCTGGTGTTCGGCTCGGCCTTCCCGCACGCCCAGGACGCCCTGTTCACCGAGTCCGAACGAGCCGGCCTCCGTCTGGTCAGCGGTCGCGGCATCCAGACGGTCGGACCCGACTCGGCCAGCGCACTGGTGACCTCGGAGAGCCGGGCGCTCGACCTGGTCAGCGACGAGATCTCCCGTTGGCACGCCCGCGACACCGGCGACTCGCGCACGGCGCTGCTGCAGGTGGCCGTCGTGCCCAGGTTCAGCCTCTCGGTGACGCCGCACACCCTCGCGGCGCTCGGCGAGCTCTATGACGGGGTACGCGGCGACGGCGTCTACTTCCACAGCCACCTCAACGAGAACAACCGTCCGGAGACCGGCGAGGTCGACGTGGTGAAGGCGATCTACCAGGTCGACACCTACCTCGACACCTACGACGGCCGGTTCCTGCCCGGTTCGACCGTGGGTGGGTCGAGCCTGCTCGGCCGGCGCAGCATCCTCGCGCATGCCGTGCACTGCGAAGACGTCGAACTGGCCCGGCTGGCCGAGACCGGCTCCTCGATCGCGCACTGCCCCACGTCGCAGCAGTTCCTCGGCTCCGGCACCATGCCGTGGACCCGCACCACCGGCTTCGGTGTGAACGTGGCGCTGGGCTCCGACATCGGCGCGGGCGACGAATGGCTGATGAGCCGGGTGCTGAACGACTGCTTCAAGGTGCACCTGTCCGAACCCGGTGATGCCGGCCTGTCGATCAGCCCGGCCGAGCTGCTCTTCACCGCCACCCTGGCCGGCGCCCGCGCGCTGGACATGGAGGAGCGCTACGGCAACCTCGATGTGGGCAAGGATGCCGACTTCCTGCTGATCGAGCCAGACAAGTGGGAGCCGCTCGCGGCGGTGCTGGCCAACGGCATCCGCGCCGACGACGAGGCGATGGCCACCGACCAGACCCTGTTCGCCCTGCTGATGGCCCTTCGCCAGCCGGCCATCACCGGCGTCTTCGTGCGCGGCCGCCGGGTCACCGCGCCCTAGTCCGGCTCCAGGAGGCCCGCACCCAACTGTTGCCCGTGCGGACAACTGCACCCGGCACACCGGGTGCAGTTGTCCGGATTGGCAACAGTCGGCCGGACGGGCCGTTGGGAACGGGTCTGCGAGCAGCCACGTGTTGCCCGGGCGGACTGGTGCACCCGGCGCACCGGGTGTGAGTCGATGCGGGTCATGCGGTCAGCCTTCCAGAGGGCCGCGGGCCGGCAGAGGGCTGCGGGCCGGCCTGCAACAGCCGCTCGGACGCGGCGAAACCCGCACGCTCGTAGGCGGTGACGGCGTCGGGGCTCGAGTGCACGGTGACCCGTTCCAGTCCCAGGTCGCCAGCCCGACCGAGGACGGACCGAAGGATCCGCCCGCCGATGCCCGAGTTCCGCTCGGCCGGAACGACGTAGACGCACTGCACATCGCCGGATGCCCGCTCCGGCGCCCGCGGGCTCGGAACCCTGGGCACTACCGCCAACCAGGCCATGCCGATCACGGTGTCGCCGCGCCGGGCCACCGTGCAGTGGTGCGACCCGGCGTTGGCGGCGGCCCAGGCGATGAACAGCGCAGTGAACTCTTCATGGCCGACCACGGGTGCGTCGCCGTTCTCGGTCAGCCACGCCCAGCGCAGGTCGGCGACCGCGCCGTAATCCCCCGGCTCAGCGACCCGGATGCTGACCTCGGCTGTTCGTCGGGCGTTCGGCGCGCTCTCCTGCACATCGTTCATGGCTTCATTCTGGCGGAGGAGTCCTCTCGCCCGCTGTCGTGGGCGCCCACCGGCAGACCGGCGCCCACCGGCATACTGGGAGCCATGACCGTTTCGGGCTCCGCCGCCGCCACCGCCGCCACCGCACCGCCGTTCTTCCCCGACCTGGTACCCGAACTCCTGGTGGAGGATCTCTCCGCCAGCATGGGCTTCTGGGTGGCGCTCTGCGGCTTCGAGGTGCTCTACGACCGGCCGCAGGAGGGCTTCGCCTACCTGCACTCGGGAACGGCGCACCTGATGCTCGAAGAGGTCGGCGCCGGACGCAACTGGGTTGCCGGCGCCCTGGAGCGCCCGCTGGGCCGCGGCATCAACTTCCAGATCATGGTGCCGGCCATCAACGAGCTGCTCGGCCGCCTCGCCGCTGCCGACTGGCCCCTCTTCATGGCGGCCGAAGAGAAGTGGTACGACACCGGTGACACCAGGGCCGGCGTCGCCCAGTTCCTGGTGCAGGATCCGGACGGCTACCTGGTGCGGTTCTCCTCGCGGCTCGGTGGCCCGGCCTGAGCAGACCGTGATCGTTCCGGAGTATTCTCACCCACATGTGCGGACGATTTGCGATGAACGAAGACGTCGACGACCTCATCCGGGACTTCGTCGCGGCCGGCGGCCGGGCCGGTGACTGGCGGCCCAGCTACAGCATCGCCCCGACCGACCCGGCGCCGATCGTGCGCGAGTGGCAACCGACGGATGCCGAGTCCCCCACTCGCGAGGTGACCCTGGCCAAGTGGGACTGGCCCCAGCCGGCCGGGCAGCCCCGGCGTGGACCGATCATCAACGCCCGCATGGAGAAGCTCGACCAGAGGTTCTGGGTGGGCGCGTTCTCCAACGCCCGCTGCATCGTGCCGATGCTCGGCTACTACGAGTGGACCGGCGAGAAGGGCGACAAGCAGCCGCACTTCATCCACGGCGACGGCCTGCTCGCGGCCGCCGGGGTGAGCTGGGCCACGAAGGAGGCGGACGGTGAATGGTCACGCGTGTTCGCCGTGGTCACCAGGGAGGCCCGCGACGCGTCCGGCGACGTGCACGACCGGATGCCCGCCTTCCTGGAACCGGACTCCTGGGCCACCTGGCTGAACCCACAGTCGATCACCGCTGAGAACCCGGCGGAGTCGGCGGCGAACCGGGCCACCCTGATCGAGATGCTGGACCGGACGTCGACCGCTGTCGCGGCCACCCTGCACACCCGCGCGGTGGACCGCCGGGTCAACAGCGTGCGGGCGATCGACCCGCAAGATTCCACCCTGGTCGATCCCGTCGAGACGTAGCCGACGGTGACGGTGACCACAGCCGCCGCCGACCAGGAGAGCACCGACACCGTCGCCTGGTTGCTCGAGGGTGATCCGGCGATCCGCTGGCAGGCCCTGCGTGACCTGACCGACGCATCCGCCGCGGAGGTCACCGCCGAACGGGCTCTCGTGGCCACGAGCGGATGGGGCGCCCGACTGCTGGAGCTGCAGGACCCGGACGGACTCTGGGCCGGCGCGCTCTACAGCCCCAAGTGGACCTCGACCACCTACACACTGTTGCTGCTGCATTGGCTGGGCCTGCCGCGGGGCAACGAGCAGGCGCTGGCCGGGTGCCGTCGTCTCTGGGACGGCGCGAGGTTCTACGACGGCGGGCTCAACCTCGCTCGCACGATCCGAGAGCCGGAAACCTGCATCACCGGCATGCTGGTGCTGCTCGGCGCCGGCTTCGGCCTGCCCGAGGACAGGCTCGATCCCACCGTCGACTGGCTGCTCGGGCAGCAGCTTCCCGATGGCGGCTGGAACTGCGAGGCCATTCGCTCCGGCTCCAGGCACGGGTCCTTCAACACCTCCGTGACCGTCCTGGATGCGCTCCTCACCTACGAGCGCGCGGGCGGTTCCCGTCCGGTAGGTGACGCGATGCGGGCCGGGCGGGACTTCTTCCTCCGGCACCGGCTGTACCGCTCGCACCGAACGGGCGACGTCGTCGATCCCGCCTTCATCCGGTTCCCCTTTCCCCCGCAGTGGCATTTCGACATCCTCCGCGGCCTCGAGCTCTTCAGTGCCGTCGACGCAGCCCGTGACGCGAGGCTGGTGGATGCCGTCGGTGCCGTCACAGCGGCCAGGCGTCCCGACGGTCGTTGGCCGGGGCACCGGCCGCACCCTGGCCGGTACTGGTTCCGGCTGGAGCCAAGCGGTCCCAGCCGATGGGCGACGTTGCGGGCGCTGCGGGTTCTGAACTGGTGGACCAGCAGCTGAGGAAGACCGCTAGGTTGAGCAGCACACCCGGTGATCCTGCCCGAGACACGATCACCCACACGGAAGGCACCTCATGCCCGCGAACTTCTCCGCCCGCGTCATCCTCTGGATCGGCATCGGCATGATCGTGGCCAGTGCGCTCATCCAGGTCGGCCGGGATTTCCTGTACCGGTTCGTCGATGCCGACTCGCTGCAGGATGCTGCCAACAGCTGGTGGTTCGAATCGTTCGGTGTGGCCCTGGTGCTGCTCGTGCCCCTTGGCACGTTGATGATCGCGGCGTTCTTCGTGGCCCGGCAGATCGAGCGGGGTACGGATGCCGCCGCGCAGACTGGTCTGAACGTCACAGCCGCCGGGGTGTTCTGGGCGGCTGTCGTCCTCACGCTGCTCGGCCTGCTGATCGGCGGGTCGCTGGAAAGCTGGATGGGGACCCTCGTCGCGCAGGGACGGCCGAGCATCGCCCTGGATGCCCTCTATGTCGTGGTCAGTCCGCTGCGCAACGTCGTGGTGCCGCTGGGCCTGGCCTTGCTCCCCGCCTCGGTGCTGATGAAGAAGCTCGAGACCCGCAGCCGGGCCGACGCCGTCGCACCGGCAGCGTCGGAGTAGGGCGATTCAGCTGCCGCGGCCCGGTTCAGCTGCCGCGGTAGGTGGAGTACGCGAACGGGCTGAGCAGCAGCGGCACGTGGTAGTGCGCCGATTCGTCGGCCAGCTCGAAGAGGATGGTGACATACGGGTAGAACGTGGCCTGGTCACGAGCGGCATAGTAGCTGCCGGTGTCGAAGGTAATGCGGTACCGGCCGGCCGGCACACTCGCTGGGCCGAGGTCGGCCACCCGGCCGTCGGCATCCGTGTGCGCCGTCGCCAGTTCTCGCCAGCCGCCGGGCAGATCCTGCTCCAAAACCACGCCGACGGCTGCCGCGGGGCTGCCTGATCCGGCGTCGAGCACATGGGTGGTGATGTGGCTGCGCGGGCTCATCGCGTCTCGCCTGTCGGCGTGACTGCATCGGGGGCTGGGGTTTGCTGCACCGAGTCATCCTGCCACTGCAGGGCGAGAACCCCCAAACGCAGCAGCGCGATGTCGCGCAATTCCGACCCGACGATGGCGGCCTCGCTGTCGTCGTCGAGGGTGAGCCGGCGCTCTAGTTCGGTGAGGATCTCCCGGCGGCTGCGGCCGGCGGCGCGGATCAGGAACACCCTGTCGAATCGGTCCTCGTAGGCCCGGTTGCCGTCGGCGATGGCCGCCGCGAGGTCGGCGTCGTCGGCATCGACGGAGGCCTGTTCGGCCCGGGAGAAGCCCGCGGCGCGCGAGGCGCCCTGCGGTGTCTCGCCGATCCGCGGATGCTCCGCCATGGCCTCGTCGATCTCGCTCCGCGGCAGCGGCGTCGCGGCCGCCCTGGCCGCGTCGATGAGGGCGGCGGCCGAGACGAACGGCGCCTGGCCCGCGACCTCGTCGGCCCATCGGGGCACAGCCAGGCAGGCCAGGAGTGCGGTGCGCAGGTCGTCGCCGACGGGAATCGTGTTCATGGGTCCTTCCAAGGGGAGCGTGGTTGGCCGCTGCCCCTACGATGACAGGCATGCACTCCAGAGACACGCCCCGGGTGGCCGGCCTGGTCCTGGCCGCCGGCGCGGGCAGCCGGTACGGCATGCCGAAGGCGCTGGTCGTCGATGCCTCCGGCGAGCCCTGGCTGGTGCGCGCCGCCCTGGCCCTGGAGGCCGGCGGCTGCGATCCGGTGCTGGTGGTGCTCGGGGCGGGCGGCGCCGAGGCCGAGCGCCTGCTGCGCGCCTCCGCCGACAGGTTCCAGCGCCCGGGCCGGCTGCGGGTGGTGCATGCCGACGAGTGGGCGGCGGGGCTCTCGGCGTCCCTGGCCGCCGGACTGGCCGCGCTGCAGCAGATCGACAACGCCTGTGCCGTGGCCCTGGTGCCGGTGGATGTGCCCGACCTCACCGCCGCCACCGTGCGCCGACTGGTCGCCGGGGCCTCGCCGGGCACCCTCAGGCAGGCGCACTTCGGCGGCCGGCCCGGGCATCCGGTGGTCATCGGCCGCGAACACTGGGAGCCGTTGCGGGTTGGCCTGGACGGCGACACCGGCGCGCGCCCGTACCTGGTGGCGCACGACGTGACCGCGGTGCCCTGCGACGATCTGGGCACCGGCCGGGATGTGGACAGGCCGGCCGCGGAGTAGTCCGCGCCGAGCGCGGAACGGATCGCTCTCACCAGGGGGCTTCTAGTTCCTCGAGGTCTTCGTAGATGCTGGTGATCGCCGCGATCCGGGTGCGGCTTTCCCGCACCTGCGCGCCCATCGCCCCGGTGGCGAGCAGGTTCACCAGGCTCATGGCCGTGGCATAGCTGTCGAACGCCGACACCGAGTCCACCGGGCACTCGAGCCAGTGCGTGGCCTGGTCGGAATACTTGCGCGCCGACGAATCGGCGATGAGCACCAGCGGAACCTCCCGGCGCCGGATGGCCGCGACGATGTCGCCGAAGCCGGCGACCCGGCGGCGGAAACCCATCAGCACCACCACGTCGCGCGGGCCGAGGCCGGCCAGCTCTTCACCGAGCGACTGGCCGGGCAGCGGAGCGAGGCGCACGTGGTCACGCGCCTGCACCAGCTGCTGGCGCAGGTGCAGGGCGAGCGGGTAGCTATTGCGCAGCCCCACGATCACCACCTTGCCGGCGGACTGCACCAGCCGGGCGGCGGCATCCAACCGGCCGTCTTCGAGGGTGACCAGCAGTCGGCGCAGGTTCTCGTGTTCGGCCTCGGCGTGGGCGGCGAGCCGCGATGGGGTGCCAGCGGATGCGCCGGGGCCGCCGAGCGGGGCGCCCAGGCTGCGGAGGGCCCTGGCGTGCTCGCGCACCTCGGCCGAGTCCTGAAAGCCGAGCCGCCGGAACAGCCTGGAGACGGTGGCCTTGGAGACACCGCTGAGCCGGGCCAGCTCCGACGCGTTGTACACGGCGAGGTCGCTCATGTGGTCGAGGATGAAGTCCGCGGCCCGCTGTTCCTGCGGCGAGAGTTCGCCGTAGCGCCCGTCGATGCGCTGCCCGATGTTAAGGGTCATGCCGGAGCCTCGTCGCCGTGGGTGTCGGCCAGGGCGAGCACCGCGGCCTCGAAGGCGTCCAGCGCCTGGGCAACGTCGGCCTCGGTGACCGACTCGTCGGGGTGGTGGCTGACGCCGCCGGCGCAGCGCACGAAGAGCATGCCGATCTCGGTGAGGTGCGCCACGGCCATGGCGTCGTGGCCGGCCATCGAGAGCAGCTCGAGAGGTGCGGGCCCGGCCGCGGGTGCGCCGTCGGCGCGCGTGCCCGCAGCGCCGATGCCCGCGGCGATCACGCCGCGCAACCTGTCGCTGCAGTGCGCCGCCGGGGCCGTGTGGGTCTGGTCCACCGCCACGTGCAGCCCGCGGGTGGCGCAGATTTCCTCGAGCAGGGCCTCGATCTGTTGCCAGGCCATGTCGCGGTCGGTGTCGAACCGGCCGCGCAGGTCGAGGCTGAATTCGGCCCGGCCGGCGATCACGTTGACCGCATCCGGGAACACCGCGAGGTGCCCGACCGTGGCGATCAGATCGGCGTCCCTGGCGAGGCGCTCGATGGCCACGATGGCTTCGCTGGCCCCGGCGAGGGCGTCACGGCGGTGGGTCCACGGGGTGCCGGAGTGGCCGGCCTTGCCGGTGATGGTGATCTGGAAGCGCCGGGCGCCCGCGATGGACGAGACGATGCCGAGCGGCTGGTCGTTTTCTTCGAGCACCGGGCCCTGTTCGATGTGGGCCTCCAGGTAGCCGACGAAGTCGTTGGAGGTGCGGGCGGCCGAGGTGATCGCCGCCGGGTCGAGGCCGAAGGCCAGGAACGCGGCGCGCAGGGTCGTGCCGGCCTCGTCGGTGAGCTCCCACCAGGCATCCAGCCAGGTGCCGGCCAGCGCGCGGCTGCCCAGCAGCGCGGTGCCGAACCTGGTGCCCTCCTCGTCGCCGAAGGCCACGACCTCGAGGGCGAACGGCAGGCGGCGACCGCCGGCGTTGATGCGCTCGACCACGGCGATGGCGCCGAGCACCCCGAGGATGCCGTCGTATCGTCCGGCCGAGGGCACGGTGTCCAGGTGCGAGCCCAAGAGCAGCGCGGGCAGGCCGGGGGTGGCCCCCTCGAGGCGGCCGCACTGGTTGCCGGCGGCGTCCTGCCAGGTGTTCATGCCGGCGCCCCGCATCCACCCGGCCGCCAGGGCGTTCACGGCGGCGTGCTGCGGCGAGAGGTAGACCCGCTCGATCAGGCCGTCGGGCAGGCTGGTGTGGGTGGCCAGTTCGTCGCAGCGCCCCAGCACGGTGGCGGCGCTGGTGTTCGCCAGGTCAGGCATCCTGGTAGACCTCGTAGGCGGCGCCGACACCGCCGCCGCCGGTGACGCTCGCTCCGGCCCGCCGCAGCACCTGCTCGAGCGCGGCGAGGGTGGTCAGCACGGTGTCCTTGCGGGCGTTGTAGCCCATGGTGCCGATGCGCCACACCTTGCCGTGCAAGGGGCCGAACGAGGTGCCGATCTCGATGCCGAAGTCGTTCAGCAGCTCGCTGCGCACGGCGTCCCCGGTCACCCCGTCGGGGATGTGCACGGCAACGACGTTGTTCATCCGGTGCTCCGGGTCGCCGAACACCCTGAGCCCGAGGCCCTGCACGCCGGCGAGCATCGCGGCGCCGTGCAGCCGGTGCCGTTCCACGGCTTGGTCCATGCCCTCGTCCACGAGCAGCCGGGCGCATTCGCGGGCGCCGTAGAGCATGGTGGTGGCTTCGGTGTGGTGGTTGAGCCGTTTGGGACCCCAGTAGTCGAAGATCATCGAGAGGTCGAAGTAGTTGGAGCGGATCGGCTGCGGGTTCACGGCGTCGCCGGCCTCCCTGATGCCCGCTTCGATGCTCTTGCGGGCGTTGATCACCTCCACAGCGCGGGGCGAGAACGTGGCCGGCGCCGAACCGGATGGGCCGCCCAGGCACTTCTGCAGGCCGGCGGTCACGGCGTCCAGACCCCAGGCATCCGCCTCGAAGGTATTGCCGGCCAGCGACGCGGTGACGTCGGTGTAGAACAGCACGCCGTGTCTGGCGCAGATCTCGCCGAGCTCGTCGAGCGGCTGGGCCACTGTGGTGGAGGTGTCGCCGTGCACGACGGCCAGCAGCGCGGGCTTGATCTCGCGGATGGCCTGTTCGATCTGGGCGGGGGTGAACACGGTGCCCCACTCGACCTCTCGCACGTGCACCTCGGCGCCGGCGCGCTCGGCGATCTCCCGCAGCAGGTGGCCGAACCGGCCGAAGATGGGCACCAGAACGCGGTCGCCGGGGCTGATCAGCGATACCAGGGCGGCCTCGATGCCGGCCCGGGAGGTTCCGTCGATGAGCAGGGTCTGCTCGTTCGCGGTCTTGAAGACACCGCGGTAGAGCGCCATGGTCTCGTTCATGTACGCCGTCATCGACGGGTCGTACTGGCCAACGAGCTGGGCAGACATGGCGCGCAGCACGCGCGGGTCGGCGTTCACCGGGCCTGGGCCCATCAACAGACGCGACGGCGGATTGATCGGAAGACTGGAAATGACTGTTTCACCCCTCGACGATTCTGAACCATCTGTTTCAGATGCCCAGTTTACGCAACAGGTGTTTCAGTTGTGTTTCGTCGGCTTCACCAGTTCGTTCGGTGCCCGGCGAACGTCGCTCCGACGTCGATCAGGGCCAGATCGCTGTGGCGTGGCCCCACCAGGCAGAGTCCCAGCGGCGCTCCCCCGATCTCGAACAGCGGCACCGACAGGGCCGGGTAGCCGCCGATCCCGGCCAGGCAGGTCATCGACAGCGTCGCCGCGCGGGTCGCGTCGATCGCCGCCGGATTGGCGTGCCGCGGCGGTGCCGTCGACGACGCCGACGGCAGCAGCAGGATCCGGCCGTCCAGCACGGCGTCCAGCCTCGTGCGGGCGGCGGCCAGCGCGCGTCTCGCCGCGGCTTCCTCCTCGGCCGTCACCGCGGCGGCGGCCTCGAACCGGCTCGCCACCGCGGCCCCGAGCGCGCCCGGATGCTCGCGCACCCACGCTCCGTTCGCCCGCCAGGCTTCGGCGGCCTGCACCGTGCGAAAGATCGCCAGCGCCTCGGCGAGGTCGCCGACGTCGACGAGGTCGGGCGGGGCCAGCAGTCCGGCCCGGGTGAGCGTGTCGAGGCCGTCGACGAAGGCCGCCTGCACGTCGTCGTCAGCGGCGAAGATCAGCGCCGTCGAGACGGCGAACCGGGTGGGCGCAGCCACCTGGGTGGCGGGGTCGACGGATGCGGCCGCGGCGGCGCGCAGCACGCCGGGCGTGCGCGTGAGCCAGCCCACGGTGTCGAACGAGGGGGCCAGCGGCAGCAGCCCGGTGCGGTCGACGGCGCCGTGCGTGCTGCGCAGTCCCCAGAGGCCCTGGTACGAGGCGGGCACCCGGATCGACCCCGCGGTGTCGGTGGCCAGGCCGATGCTGGCCTGGCCGAGGGCCACGGCGGCGGCCGGTCCGCTCGAGGAACCGCCGGGCAGGGCGCCGGGCACCCGCACATTGGGCGGGGTGCCGTAGTGCGGGTTGTCGCCGGCGATGCTGTACGCGAATTCGTCGGTCTGGGCGATGCCGCGCACGCTCGCGCCGGCGCCCAGCAGCGCCGCGACGGCCGGAGCGGTCTCGGTGGCGGGCCGGGCTTCACGCAGATAGGCCGGGTTGCCGGCGCCCACGGTGAAGCCGGCGAGGTCGTAGAGGTCCTTCACGGCGATGGTCTCGCCGAGCAGCGACGGTGTGCCGGCACCGGCGGCAGGGCCAGGGTCGGCCGGCTCTGCTGCCACCAACGGGTTGCCCACCAGCCGCCACACCGACGGGCTGATGGCGGCGGGCGGTGCGGCCACCTGGGCCACCTCCACCTGCCAGGTGCCCGTGTCGGAGAGCGCCCAGAGCTGGGTCACCAGGCCGGCGCCGCCGGCATCCGGGGCGTTCACCGACACGATCAGGGCGTGCCCGGGGTCGATGACCCGCACGTGCAGCGCGCGGATGCCCCTGGCCACGGTGCCGCTGCGGGCGCCGCGGAAGCCGCTGATCGCGTCGTGGCCCACCAGGAGACCTGCGGCGTCGCCGCGCAGGGTGTGCCGACCGGGCGCGAAGTAGGCGTCGAGCGCGGCGAGGTCGTTCGTGGCCAGCGCGTTCTCGTAGCCGGCGAATGCGGCGAGCAGCCCGGCGGGCAGCTCACCGGTCAGCGTGGTGGGCGTCGGCACGGCCAGCGGCTCAGGCATTGAAATCCGCCACCCGGATGCGGGCGTGCACACCGGTGACGAGGTCGACCACCTGCGAGATGTTGAAGTCGGTGGCCGCGCTCAGGTAGGCGTAGGCGAGAGTGCGGTCCATGCCGTAGCGCGCCGCGAGCAGGTCGATGGCGGCGCGCACGCACTTGCGCACGGCTTCGTCGAGGTCGGCGTCCATGCCGGTGGGCACCAGGAACTCCGTCGTCTCGGCAAGCGGCCCGGCCAGCTCGCCGAACGCCGCGACGGCGTCGGCCTGGCTCACCACCTCGAACCGGATGGTCACCCGCAGCGACGCTTCCATGGCCGTGAGCGCCACCTCCCCGTCGCCCTGCGCGAAGTGCGGGTCGCCCACGTAGGCCAGCGCGCCGTCGACCTGCACCGGCAGGTACAGGGCGGAGCCAACCGTGAGCAGGTTGATGTCGATGTTGCCGCCGTGCGCGCCGGGCGGCACGGAGTGCGGGCGGGTGTCTCCCGCGACCGCGACGCCCATGATGCCCAGGAACGGCTTGAGCGGAAAGTGCACGCTGCGCGGGCCGCCCGGCACCAGCGGCAGGGTGCCGACCTGGCCGGCGGCGCTGTCTCCAGGCACGGTGTCTTCCAGCGCGGCGAAGACGCTCACGCTGCCCTCACCGAGCGGGTACTCGCCGGGCAGGGCGCCGCGACCGTGCCGGTTGGAGATCACGCCGTACGGCACCCGCGGGGTGGCCTCGAGCACGGTCAGCTTGAGCAGGTCGCCCGGCCGGGCGCCGCGCACGTGGATCGGGCCGGTGACCAGGTGCGGCCCGTCGGTCTTGGGGTCGCGCGGGTTCTCGGACGCGGCCAGCAGCACGGCGTCGTCGAGCACGTCTGAGCGCGCCACGCCGTGGCCGGCGAAGAAGGCCACCGGGTCGCGGCCCTGGTCCTCGAGCACACCCTCGTGGCTGATCGTATCGATGGTCACCTCGGTGCCGGGGTCGATCACGAGAGCCGGCAGATCCGTGGCGCAGGGCAGCCGGCCCCAGAGCACAGTGGCCGGGGTGGCGGGCAGATAGTGCGCGGCACGGATGGGCCCGGTGCCGGGCTGCAGGATGTCGAATGGCATGGGCGCGCCTTGTCGGATCGTGGATCGGGAACCGTACGCGGCGATGGCCGGCACGGCCCGCGCATCCCCGTTGGTCGAGAGTAGCGCCAGTTTTGTGCCCGGCCCGACAGCCACTACCGTGACAATTCCGAGCCGATAGGACCGCCAGTGCCCTCCACTCCCGTCATCCACCGCCTGCGCAGCCAGCCCGACAACCTGCACCTCGGGTTGATGCTGGCCCTCACCTTCTCCACCGGCGTGGCGGATGCGGTGGGCTACCTCGGCCTCGACAAGGTGTTCACCGGCAACATGACCGGCAACGTCGTCATCCTGGGCATGGCTATCGCCGGTGCCGACGACCTGCCCGTCGTCGGCCCCCTCATCGCCCTGTTCACCTTCATGGTCGGTGCCGCGATCGGTGGCCGGGTGCTGCGCCACGTGAAGTTCGGCTGGACCACCGAGGCCACTGTGCTGTTCGGGTCGGTCGGCGTGGTGATGGCCGCGCTGTCGATCTTCCTCTTCGCGGTGGGGGGCACCCCGCCGGTGCCGTTCGACCTGATCGTGACCGGGCTGCTGGCCGCCGTGATGGGCCTGCAGGCCGCTGTGGCCCGCCACATTGCGGTGAAAGACGTCACCACCGTGGTCGTCACCTCCACCATCACCGGTTTCGCCGCGGATTCCCGCTTCGGCGGCGCCAAGAACCAGCCCTGGTTCCGTCGCCTCGCCGCCATCGTGCTGATTCTGGCCGGCGCCGGCGTCGGCGCCCTGCTGCTGATGGTGCACATCGGCTGGGGCATCGCCCTCACCGCGGTCATCACCCTCGCCGTCACGGCCATCGGCCACGCCGCCGGCCGCCCGCACCACGCCCCGGTGCCGCAGGTCTGAGCCGATCGTTAGTGGCCGGACTGCGTGGGGCGTGGCGCCAGGGCGCTTACCGGGCGGCAGCGGTGAGTGCGAAGACCACCCCGAGCATGACCAGGGCGAGCACCGGGAAGAGCCAGTGGGTGACCGTCACCGCGAGGCTGCGGGTGCGCCCACCGCCGGCCGGGGCGGTCGAACTCGGATCGGTGATCCGGTCATCATCGCCGGAGCGTCGAGGATCAAGCGTGACCACCACCGAGATGAGCAGCATGACGACCGAGCTGCCGATCAGCCACGGCACGGGGTCCAGGGCCAACCACGCCTCGGCCGGCGTCTGCGGTGCTACGACTCCGGCGAAGAAGCCGGACAGACTGCAGACGACCACCAGGATGATCAGGATCCAGGGGCGCCGGATGGCCGCGGCGAGATAGAGCGGCATGAAGGCCGCGAGCACCACGGGCGTGCCGACGAGTGCCACCTGGGCGGGTGAGACCAGCAGGAGCTCCTCCCCTGCCCACGCCGTGGCTGCCTGGGCGAAGAGCAGGAACGCGAGCAGGCTGGCGAGCATCGGCCAGAGTGCGGCGCGCACCCACTGGCCGGCGGGCGCGTGCGGCAGTTCGAGCGAAGCGGCGTAGACGCGAGCCGGCCCGAAAGCCTCTTCGGCGCTCTGCCCGGTGTCGGCGAGCAACTCGCGCGCGCTGGCAACGGTGTCGCCGATCGCACTCCCGTGGACCTGCCGCAGGCGAAGCTCCACCATCACATCGTCGAACCACTTCTTGTCGGTAGCCGGGGTGCGGATCATTCGAGCGTCTCCTTCGTGGACCGTTCGGGGTCGAGATAGCGGATGCTGGTGTCGGCGAAGCGCTGCCAGTGCGTGCTGAGGCGTGCGAGTTCGGCGCGACCGTGGTCGGTGAGGGCGAAGTACTTGCGCCCTGGCCCACCATCGCCGGCCCGCCACTCTGTGGCCACGAGCCCGGCGACCTCGTACCGGGTGAGAAGCGGATACAGGGTTCCGCCCTTGATCGCGCCGAATCCGTGCTGCTCGAGGTCGCCGATGATCGCGTACCCGTAGGAGGGTCCGGCCGCCAGCGCGCGCAAAGCCAGGAAGCCCAGCGTCGCCCGCAGCCAGTCGCTCGGCCAATCGGCGCCTTCCGGGGACGGCGGGTCGGAACTCGATACGTTCATGACTACACAGTCTCTCTAAGTAGTGAGACTGTCAAGGGCTAGGCCGGGCAGGACTCCAGCACGGCCGTCAGCGCGGCGCGGTCCTCCGGCGTGACGCCGAGGTCGTAGGCGACGAACACCGGCACCAGTTTGTCGACGTACCAGCACTGCAGGGTGGTGTCGGTGGGCAGGTCGTCCCAGACCACTCGCTGGCCCAGGTCATGCCGGTCCGACACGTCGGGGTAGAACCCGGGCAGCCATTCGCTCGGCAGCGAGTCCGACTTGGATGAGTTCTCGGTACCCTTCACCGCCAGCAGGTTGACCGGATCGTTGGCCAGCGCCTCGCGCTTCTCGGCCGGCCAGGCCTCTCCCCCGGTGGCGTACACGGCCTTGAGCGGCAGCAGGTGGTCGATCTGCACGTCGGCCGAGGTGTCCTGCCCCCGCACAAAATCGATGGTCTCGCCCGTGTACGGGTCGGTGAGGATGCCCGTGTAGACGCGGCAGGTCGCCGAGTCGACGTCGGTGTCGACGAGGTCCCGGGTCAGGATGTCGTTGCGGGTATCGCAGCCGTTCTGATCGAAATCGTAGGCCCAGGCGTCCCCGAACAGCTCCTCACGGTTGCCGGCGTAACTGCCGTCGTCGGTGTACACGGCGTCGGGCAATGCGGCGACCAACACGAGCGCCTCGGCGCTGGAGAGCCCGGTGGCCGGCACGACGGGCCCGGCCACGGGCGGCGTGCCCTCGGCGGGTTGGGCGGTGGGCTGGGAGCCGGGCTGGGCGCCCGGCCATTCCCCGGGCGAACTGCCGGAGAAGTAGTTGACGCCGGCCACCGTCGCCGCGGCCAGGATCACGATCAGCAGGAGCACCGGATGCCGCTTCCGGGTGGATCTGGATCGATAGGGCTGGCGGCGGGTCATGCTGAAGGGCTCATCTTTTGTGTCTCACGATCTCCCCATCCTGTCATGTGGTGGTGGCAGGAAAGGCCCGGGCGTGTGAGGCTTAACCGGTGCCGAAGATCGAGGAATCCACCCGAATCCGAGAGGCGGTCGCCCTGGACCGTCCCTGGGTGACCGTGGTTTGGGACGACCCGGTGAACCTGATGTCCTATGTCGCCTACGTGTTCCGGAGCTACTTCGGCGTCACGGCGGCCGAGGCCGAGCGCCTCATGCTGCAGGTGCACAACAACGGCCGGGCCATCGTGGCCACGGGCGACCGGGAGTCGATGGAACGGCACGTCGAGGCCATGCACGGCTATGGGCTCTGGGCCACCCTGGACCGCGCCGAAGAATGAGGGCCGAAGAATGAGTGCCGACGCATGATGGAATTCCGCAAGGACGAATCCGGCACGGTCTCGGCGATGTTCGAGCCCATCGAGGTCGACCTGCTCCGCAACGTCGCCTCGCAGTTGCTGCAGCTGTTGGGCGCCGTCGACACCGACGACGCGGTCATGCTCGCCCAACCCGCGATCCGCCGCCTGCTGCCGGATGCCTACCCGGACGACCCGGAGGCCGCCGCCGAGTTCCGCCGCTTCACGGCCGACGGGCTGCTCGAGGGCAAGCTCGCCAACGCCACTGCGGTGCTCGGCGCTCTCGGCGACGACGAGCGGGACACCTCGGGCGAGCCTGCCGGTTTCTCGGCGCAGGATTCGGTGCACGACCCGTTGCCGGTGCCGATTGTGCTCGACGAGCAGCAGGTGCAGTCCTGGCTCCGCACCCTCACCGACCTGCGCCTGGTCCTGGCCGATCGCCTGAACGTCGACCCCCAGGGCAGACCGCACCTCGACGACGAGGAGTCGCACGTGGTCAACGAGATCTACAACTGGCTCGGCATGGTGCAGGAGTCGCTGGTCTACGCGATCGACATCTAGCCGACAGCGCGACCGCGTCAGGCCGCCGGCTTGGCCGCGCTCGGCATCGCCTGCAGCGCGGCGTACGCCCGCCGGGGCCCGGCACCATCGGCCAACGAGGCGCTGAGCTCGCTCAGCCGGCCCCGCGGCTCGGCGCCGAGGCCCAGCAGTGCCACGGTGGCCTCCCGCAACGCATCAGCGCCTGCGGTGTTGGGGTCGAGGGAGATCGAGAAGCCGGCAGCGTCCAGTGCTGCGGCGCCGGCGAACTGGTCGGTCGAGAAGGGCAGCACGAGCAGCGGCACTCCGGCCGTCATCGCCTCGGTGACGGAGTTGTTGCCGCCGTGGGTGACCGCCAGGGCCGCGCCGTCGAGAAGCGCCACCTGGGGCAGGAACGCCCGCACCAGCCAGGAGTCCGGCACCGGTCCGAGCTCGGCGGGGTCGCTGGATCCGACCGCGATCGCGACCCTCACGTCGAGACCGCGCAGGGCCTCGGCCACCCGGCCGAGTACATCGCCGCGCACCGAGAGAAAACTGCCGAAGCTCACGTAGACCAGCGGACGGTCGTCGGCGCCGGCCAGCCAACGGGTCACCGCTGGGTCGTCGACCTCACTGCGCACCGCCGAGCCGAGGAAGGCGTGCTCGGGCAGCAGCGCCGTGCGCGCCGCCGAGTGCAGTTCGGCCGGGTAGTTGAGCAGCAGCACATCGCCGGTCTCGGTGAATGCGTCGCCACTGGGCGGAGCGGACGGGTCCAGCTGCAGCAGGGCATCGTTCCACTGCAGGGTGAAGTCGTCCCGCACCCGCTCGCAGAGCCGACGCAGCCGGGCCAGCTCGGCCGGGTCGGGTGTGAACGCGTCCGGCCAGTCCGAGGGGTAGCCGTACACCTCGTCGCCGACCGGCAGGGCGGTCGGATGCCCGAGCACCACGTCAGCGTGCCGCACGCCGGCGCTGATCAGGGCCAGCCGGGCACTGAAGGCGAGGTGGTCGACGATCACCTGGTCCGGCTGGATCTCGGCGACGAGACGCTGCACTTCGCGGGCCACGACGACGGGGTTCCAGAGCAGATCGCTGCTGCGCGCCTCGGCCTGGAACCTGAGCGTCTCGACCAGGCCGACCCTGGTGGCGTCGAAGAAGCCGCGCAGGGCGTCGTCCTCCCCGGTGGGCTGGTCTTCCGCGCGGATGGTGCCGGGGTTGGAGCCGCGGCCGAGTTGCAGGTTCACCCGTTCGAAGCCGAACTCGGCCACGATGCCGGCCGTGGCCGGTCCGCTGGCAACGACAACGCGCTCACCGGCGTCCTGCCAGGCGGTGCCGAGGGTCGCCAGCGGGAACAGGTGGGAGGCGTAGTCCGGGCTGATGATCAGGAGGGTCATGAGGCGCTCAGCGCCCAGTTGAGAGCTTCCTGAGCCTCTGCGACGGACTTGTACACGCCGGCGAGGGTGGACGCCATCGCCTGGATCGCGAAGGTGTCGGTGACCATGTCGGCGGCGCGCTGGGCGAATTCCTCGCCGAACGGGCCGCTGGCCAGGTCGAGGGCCTCGGAGATGCCGCCGGCCAGGCTTTTCGCGTCCGCGGTGTTCACCAGGAACCCCGTGGTGCCGTCTTCCACGTAGGTCGCCGGTCCGCCCGCGTCGGGTGCCACGACGGTGACCCCTGTCGCCATGGCTTCGAGCAGCGCGATGCCGAATTCTTCCTTCATGCTGGCGCACACGTACACGCCGTGCGGCGCGGCCAGGCCGGGCCGGCCGTGCCGGATCGCGGCCAGCCACCTGGCGACTGAATCGTTGGCGCGGTGGCCGGCGAGGAGCAGACCGTGGTCGGCGGCGGAGTCCAGTGGGATCGCCGTTCCGATCAGGTCGAGCTGGCCGCGTTCGTCGACCGACGGGTTGACCAGGTCCCCGCCGATGATCAACAGGTTGCAGCGTTCGCGCAGGCCAGGGTCGTCCGCCCAGGCGTGCACGAGGGTGGCCATGCCCTTCACCCTGTGCAGCCGGCCCACCGTCACCGCGAGCGGCAGGTGACGCCGGTGCGCCGGCAGGGTCTGCAGCAGGGCATCCAGGTCGGCGAAGTCGGCAGGGTCGCCCTGCACCGCGGCGGCCACGGAGCGCTGGATCACTGTGAGGTCGATGCCCTCCGCCACCACCGAGTGCCGCTCGGGATGTGCGGTGATGTCGATCCCGACGAGGTCGCGCATGTCCCGCTCCAGTTCGGGGCGGGGAAACAGCACTGTGTGCGCCGCGTCGGCAGCGATCCGCTGCACGAGCCGGGCCCGGAACCAGAAGTGCTCGACCTCGTCGACGGTGCCGAAGTTGGCCCGGGTGAGTGCCCCGGACGCATCCATGGCGTTGATGACGCTGTGCGGGTCGGGTGCGACGGTGAAGACGATCGGGATCTCGAGCTCACGGGCCACCGACGACGCGGCGAGGGTGCCGACGTCGGCCATCCGCAGGTGCATGACGTCGACGGTGCCTGCGGCGCGCAGGATGCGGCGGATGCCACGCTGCACCGCCACCCGGCGGGGCCAGGAGTCGGCGGAGGAGATCGGGTCGCCCAGGAACGGCACCGTCGCGAAGGCGTGCCCGGCGAGGGTGGAGCTCACCTCCGGCAGGCAGGCCAGCGCGGCGTCGGGACCGCCGCGCGACAGGGTGAGCACCCTGTCGACGGCGGGAGAGCGGCCGTCCAGACCGGAGCCGTCGAGGTTCATCATCGAACGGTCCAACGCCGAGCTGTCCAATGCCGAGTTGTCGATCGGCGCACCGTCCCCGTCGGCCACCAGGGCGTCACCCAGCCGCACGAGCAGGGTGGCGATGCCGCCGTTGTCGCCGGCACCCACCTGGCTGAGCTCGCGGTCGATATCCGCGTGCAGGAACAGCTGCGCCACGGTCTGGCCCCTGCTCCACGGTGCGCGCGGGTAGGTGGGCACCGTGAGGTCGAGCAGGGCGAGTCTGGCAACATCGGCGAGGTCGTCATCGCCGCGGGCGAGGTCGGTCACCACGGCGATGGCGGCATCGGTGGCGGGCCGGTCGCCGAGGGCGGCCACTGCCGCGGCCCTGGGGTCGAGGGCCTCGCCGGTGTCCCCCGCGATGCGGCGCAGCATCCGGTCCGGGATGCGTCCGGAGATCAGGCCGAGGGTCTCAACGAGGCGGGCACGGGCGGCCGGGTCGGCGACGCCGAGCATGGCGCCTTCGGTGGCCAGTGCGATGTGCTCGGGCGCTGAGGCCGCCCACTGCTCGAGCGTGCGCTGGGCGATCATGCCGGAGAATCCCCCGGTGACGACCATGCGCAGCAGGCCGGCGACGGCGTCGAAACGGGGCAGCCTGGTGCCGAAGGCCCAGGCGGCGTGTTCGCGCAGGAAGGCCGCGTCGTGCTCGAGCAGTGAGACCAGAACGTCGTCGGCTGACTCGTCGAACACCTGGGCCAGCGCGTGCACGGCGGCGATGGCGGTGAGCTGGTCGGTGGGGTCGAGCGCCGCCTGGGCGAGCAGGCGCACTGCCCGGTTGCCGCCGTCCCTGGTGGCGGCGATGGTCAGGTCGTCCGCGGAGCGGATACCGGCCAGGATGCCGTCGGCCGATCGCATCGAATCCAGAGTCGTGTGAGTGCCCACGGTGTCTCCCTCTCGGGCGGATACTCCGCCTGTCGTCCTGCGGAAACCATCCGCGCTGGTTGTGAGACACCGAAGCCGGCAACACGTCGCGATTAGCGCACGCTGCCGTCTCGCAATGACCCGCTGATACTTCGGAGCCGCACCCGGAAAGGTTTGCCCCGGAGCGATATTCTGCCACGTCGATCCGGCCCGCCGGTGACCGAAGGCGTTTGGTCAGGGCATTGGCAGGTTGACGTGATTCTGCGGGTCAGAACACCAGTCCGGCGGATGCCGTCAGCCCACCGTCGACGGCGAGAGTGGTACCGGTGACGTACGACGCGGCCGGGGAGATCAGAAAGGCGATGACCTCGGCGATCTCGGCAGGCTCAGCCAGCCGGCAGAGCGGGATGCGCCGGGAGAAGTCCCGCCCGAAGGTCTGCGCGACCGGGTTCTCGTTGGGATCGTCCGCCCGCACCAGACCGGAGGCCACGTTGTTCACCCTGATGCCCCTGGCCGCATAGGTGAGGGCCGATGAGCGCACGAGGTCGATCATGGCGATCTTCGACGCGTGGTAGGCCCAGTTGCCGGGATCGGCGAGCAGGCCGGCCACGGAGGCCGTGGCCACGATGCTGCGGTGGCCGTCGAGCGACAGTCCCTCCACTGCAGCCTGGATGCCCAGGGCGATGCTGTTCAGGTTCCGGGCGAGCAGGTGCTCGCCCTCTGCGACGGTGCCGGGCACGTTCAGGGCGCGGGACCCGCCGATGTCAGCCAGGAGCACCGCGGAGTCGAGCCTGCCGAAGGTGTTGATGGTCTGCGAGATCGCCAACCTCGAGTCGTGTTCGGTGCCCATGTCGCCCACCAACACCAGATGCTGGCCGCCGAGCAGGTCGGTGGGGTTGTCGTCGATTCCGGCGACCGCATAACCGTTCGCCAGCAGCCGGGCGATCACGGCCCGCCCCAGGGGCGAGTTGCCGCCGGTCACCATGGCCACCGGGGTTCTGGGTTTGACGGCTTCCGCGGCCACAGACGTGATCGGTCGGGAGGTCCGTGCGTGAGACTTCGCCGCCGGAGACTCTACAGCCGGAGACTCTGCTGTTGGAGATTCGAGTGTTCGGGATTCCAGGGTTTGAGAGTCGACCAGCTGCGAGTCAACGGCCTGCGAGTCAACAGCCTGAGACTCCACTTCGAGTGCCATGAGTACCTTCTATCGGGATTCGCTCAGTCAATGCGCCCCAAGGAAAATGCTACGCCCGGCCAGCCCACAAAGGCTAGATAGCCGGTCGTTCGCACACCGGGCACTCAGGCCGGGCACTCAGACCGGCGCGGGTTCCGCTGGCGTCTGTCGGAGGAGTGACGTACACTCCGAATGTCGAACAAGTGTTCGAAACGACCGGCGGAAGGCGAGCCATGCCCCAGATAATCGACACTACGGTGCAGGTCGAACTCTCCCCGGGCGGCGACCCGCGCGCGTTCGTCTGGGACCGGTTCGAACACACCATCATCGGCCAGCCCCAGGCCGTCTTCACCCGCACGCGCTGGTGGGAAGACAGCTCCGAAAAGAGCACCGGCGCCCCGATCCGCATCGACACCGAGCTGTGGCGGGTGGATGCCGCGCGAGGCGGCGAGGACCAGCACCGGTACGACCTCCGCCACGACGCCGACGGCACCTGGGTGCTCGCGCTCGACTGGGGGTGAACCATGGGATTTTCGCATCTGCACGTTGCCAGCGCCTACTCGACGCACTACGGCGTCACCCTGCCGGACGCGCTCGCCGGCCAGGCGGCCGCCGACGGCGCGACCTTCCTGGCCGTCACCGACCGCGACGGACTCTACGGTGCGGTCAAGCACGTGCGTGCCTGCGTAGCCGCAGGCATCCGGCCCGGGCTCGGCGCCGACCTCGCGGTGCACGACGATGACACCCGTGACTCGCTCGGCAGGGTCGTGGTCCTCGCGCACGGCGGCAGCGGAGAAGGCAGTGCCGGCCGCGGCTACGCCGCCCTCTGCCGGGCCGTCTCCAGCGCCCACGAGACAACGGTGCGGCTGTCCGGCCACGCGCCGAGCATCCCGCGCAGCCGCCTGGCCCAGCTGGCCGGACTGAACTCGTTGACCGTGCTGCTCGGACCGGCCTCCGATGTCGGCCGCGCCGTTCAGCGCCGGGACAACCCGTCGGCCAGGGCCGCTCTGGCCGACTGGCAACGGCTGATGCCGGCGCGGTCGCTGGCGCTCGAGGTCGTCTGCCACCTGGCCGAACCCGGCATGCCCGGCAGTGTCGCACCGGCAACCCGCATGCTCGCGCTCGCGGAGTACGCCCGGCTGCCCGCCGTGCTCAGCAACGCCGTGCGTTACGGCACCGCCGAGGAGGCGGTGACCGCCGACCTCGCCGACGCGGCGCGGTATCTCACTCCCCTGGCCCAGCTGGCTCAGCCTCACGACCCGCAGCCGCAGGCCAGACCCCTGCAGGTCAACGGTCAGGCCTGGTTGAAGCCCGCTGCCGCCATGCGGCAGGTGGCCCGCATGGTGGTGGATGCCGGGCAGCACAGCGATGGTGCGCTGGCCAGGTTGCTGCGCGACACCGACGACCTCGCCGAGCGTTGCGCTCTCGACCCCGTCGGGGACATCGGGCTCGGCCGGCCCCGCATGCCGGAGGCCCGCGTGATCGGCATCACCGGCGACCCGCTCGCCGAGCTGTGGGCGCGAGCCCGCCACGGCATCGACGATCGCTACGCCAACGCCGCCGGGTCGATGCTCACGGCTGCGCACACCAGGCTCGCCCACGAGATGGCAACCGTCGAGACTCTCGGCTTCGCCAGCTATTTCCTCACGGTGGCCAAGGTCGCCGACATCGTGCGCGACATGGGCATCCGCATCCAGGCTCGCGGCTCCGGCGTGGGCTCTGTGCTCAACTACGCCCTGCACACCTCATCGGTGGAACCCATCGAGAACGGCCTGCTCTGGGAGAGGTTCCTCTCCCCAGAGCGCCAGACCCTGCCGGACATCGATCTCGACGTGGAGTCGGCCAGACGCCACGACATCTACCGAAAGGTCTTCGAGACCTTCGGGGGCACCAGGGTTTCGCTGATGTCGATGACCAACGCCTACCGGGGCCGCGGCGCCGTGCGCGACGCCGGACTGGCGCTCGGCATGCCGGAGACCCAGGTCGCCACCATCGCCAAGCAGATGTGGCGCTTCAACGCCCGCGATTTTCGTGCGGCGCTGGCCGAGAAGCCGGAGCTGGAGGAGCTGGCCGCAGAGGTGCGGGAGTCGGCGCAGCTCGATCTGCTGGTGGATCTCACCGCCAGGCTGGACCGGCTGCCCAGACACATCTCGGTGCATCCCTGCGGCGTCATCCTCTCCAATGAGTCGCTGCTGGATCGCACCCCGGTGCAGGCGTCCGGGATGGGCCTGCCGATGTCGCAGTTCGACAAGCACGACATGGATCCGATGGGGCTGATCAAGCTCGACATCCTCGGCGTGCGCATGCAGTCGGCCATGGCCCACGCCGTGGAAGAACACCACCGGCTCACCGGCGAGCACATCGACCTGGACCGGGTGCCGCTGGACGACCCGGCCACCTTCGAACTCATCCGCTCCACGCGCACCCTGGGCATCTTCCAGATCGAGTCCCCCGGCCAGATGGAGCTGGTGGGCAAGTTGCAACCTGAGGTGTTCAACGACCTCACCGTGGAGATCTCGCTGTTCCGTCCCGGCCCGATGAAGAACAACATGCCGCTGCGCTACCTCGAGGCCAGGCACGGCGAGGTCGCCCCCGACTACATCCATCCCCGTTTCGAACCGATCCTGCGCGAGACCAACGGCGTCGTCATCTTCCACGAACAGGTGATGCGCCTCTTCGACGAACTCACCGGCTGCGGGCTCGGCCACGCCGATGTGCTGCGCCGGCACCTGGGCAAGCCCGACCAGCTCGGCATGATCGAGGCGTACGTGCGCGAGAACGCCCTCGGCCGCGGGTTCGATGCCGCCACGATCGACCGGGTCTGGACGGTGCTGGCCGGGTTCGGCAGTTTCGGCTTCGCCAAGGCGCACGGGGCGGCATTCGCCCTGCCCACCTACCAGTCCGCCTGGCTGAAGACCCACCATCCGGCGGCGTTCCTGGCCGGACTGCTCACCCACGATCCGGGGATGTGGCCCAAGGACCTGCTCGTGGCCGAGGCCCGGGTGCTCGGCGTGCCGGTGCTCGGCCTCGACGTGCAGCACAGCGCCCTCGACTACAGGGTCGAGTCCGTCGGCGCCGGTCAGGGCATCCGCATGCCGCTGCCCGAGCTGACGGGATCGAGCGACGCCGAGCGCGCCCGGATCGTGCGGCACCAGCCCTTCACGTCGCTGCAGGACTTCCGGGACCGGGTGCACCCGCGCCGGCGCACCTTCGAGGCCCTCGCCCGCGTCGGCGCGCTCGACAGCTTCATCGATCACGACCGCACCAGACGGCATGAGCTGCTCGCCCATATCCAGTCGCTGCGGGGCACGGCCATCACGATCGCCGACGACCAGCTCGCCTTCGAGGTGCCGCTGCCGGTGCAGGGCTACGAGGGTGCGCGCTTCAACGCCGTCACCTCGCTGCAGCTGCGCGGCCGCACCCAGTCCGACCTCGAGCTGCTCGACACGGGGCTGGCCGTGTCCGACCACCGGATGCGCAAGTTCTATCCGCTGTTCGCCGACCTCGGCGTCACTCCGGCGTCGCAGCTGGCCACTCTGCCCGGCGGCACCGAGGTGCTCCTGGCCGGGGTGCGCAGGGCCACGAACACCCCGCCGATGCGGAACGGGCGCCGCGTGGTGTTCGTCAGCCTCGACGACGGTACCGGGCCGGTGGCCAACGTCGTGTTCTTCCACGACGCCCAGGAACGCATCGGCGGCGGGGTGTTCCAGACCGAGCTGATGCTCGTGCGTGGCCGCACCCGGCGCTCGGGCGCCCGCGGGGTCTCGGTGACGGGTGAGGGAATGTGGGATCTGGTCACGGTGGCGAAGGAGCGGGCCAGGGCGGCGGCCAAGGCGGCCAGGGCGGCCAGGGCGGCGATCACCCTCGACGCCGTACCGTCCGGCACGGATGAGGCTGCTGCCGAGGCTGCCGCCGCCGCGGTCCGGCCGCCGATGCGGAGGGCGGGCGGGTCCGGCACCGCCCCGTTCGACCTGTGGGCTCAGAACCTGTGGGCACAGGGCACACCTGCCTAGTCGTTCTGCCCGGCCTCCTCCGCGTCGGTGAACTCCTGATCGGTGTCGTCGTCATCGAAGTCGTCATCCGGCCCGGGCTCCGGCCCGGGCTCCGGCTCGGGCTCGGGCTCGACGGGCACCCCGGGGAAGGGATCACCGCCGTATTTCGCGTTCGCCACCGACATCACTTCCGGCCACATCCGGTGCCGAGCGGTGGCGGCGGGCCCGCTCTCGAACGCGCGGGCGCGCTGATTGGCGTTGCCGGTGACGGTGACCACGCCGACGACGGTCGCCACCTTGCTGCTTGCGCCGCTCATCCAGGTGTCTTTGGCACCGTCGGTGGTGCCGGTCTTGCCGAACATCGGCACCCGCGGCACCGTGGCCGAGTGCGACTGCACGGCGGTGCCCTTTGTGAGCACCTGGCTCAGGGCCGCCACCATCTCCCGGTCGGTATCCGGGCTCACGGACTGAGCGCACCGCGAGGTGGGGATCGGCACTTCGGTGCCGTCCGAGCCGATCATCCGGTCGATCACGATCGGGCTGCAGGTCACGCCGCGGTTGGCGATGCCGGCGAATGCGACGGCCATGCTCAACGGAGCGATCTCGTTGGTGCCGATCACGGCCGCGGCGCTCTGGCTCAACGGTTCCCCGTCGGCGCGGTGCACCCCGAAGGCCTCCGCCATTTTGCGGATCCCGCACAGGTCGAGCCGTTTGGCCATGCCGATGAAACCCGTGTTGATCGATCCGATGGTGGATTCGAGCGCGCTGTAGTTGCCACCGGCTTCGTCGGCGTCGTTCTTGGGGCTCCAGCCTTCCGAATCGTAGTTCTGTGGTCCGAGGCAACTGTCGTTGAAGGTTCCCCAGCTCGATCTGGGCGCCGAGTCGACCCGCTCGTTTACCGAGTGGCCGGTGCTCAGCCATTCCGCGAGCGTGAAGACCTTGTAGGTGGAGCCGGGCTGGAAGCCCCGGGAACCGCCGGCAATGAAATCGGTGTTGTAATTCACGCTGCTCCAGTTGCTGCCGGTGGCCTGCACCTCCGGGTCCTGGCTGTAGTCCTTGTTCTGCGCCATCGCGAGCACCCGGCCGGTGCCCACCTCAACGCTCGAGATGACCCCACCAACGTCCCAGCCGGGCATCGACTTGGGCACGTTGTTGTTCATCGTCGTCACCGCGGCAAACTGCAGGTCGAGGTCGAGGGTGGTGTACACCTCGAAGCCACCGCGGCGGATGTTCTTGATGCGGGTGTCCGCGTCGGCGCCGAACGCCGGGTCGTTGGCCAGCACGTGGATGACGTAGTCGCAGAAGAACGCATCACCCCTGGCCGTCTGGCAGCCGGTGCTCGGCTCGTTGATGGTCGGTTCGATCGGGGCGGCGAGGGCCTCGGCGAACTCGGCCGCGGTGATCTTGCCGTACTTCTTCATTTCTCCGAGGATGTAGTCGCGGCGCTTCTTGTTGTCCTGGTAGCCATTGGCCGCACCATTGGTCTCGCTGCCCGGCCTGTCGAGACGGAACTTGCCCGGGTTGTTCACGATGGCCACGAGGCTCGCCGCCTGCGCCACCGTGAGATCGGCGGCCGTCTTACCGAAGTAGTAGTCGGCCGCCGCCTCGATGCCGTAGACCCGGCCGCCGAAGCCGGCGATGTTGAGGTACTGGCGCAGGATGTCGTTCTTGGCGTATTTCTTCTCCACGCCGATCGCCAGCCGCATCTCCTTGAGCTTGCGGGTGGCCGTGGTCACGGTGGCTTCCGAGTAGCAGGCCGAGATCTCCTCCTCGGTGGAGAGCATCTCGCACTTCTGCACCAGCACGTTCTTCACGTATTGCTGGGTGATCGACGACCCGCCCTGCACGTTCCCCTGCAGGGCCGTCGTAAATGCACCGCGCACGGTGCCCTGCAGGTCGACACCGCCGTGCTCGTAGAAACGAGGGTCCTCTCCGGCGACCGCCGCGTCTTTCACGTTCTGGCCGATCTCGTCCCAACCCACCTCGACCCGGTTCTGGTCGTACAGGGTCGCGAGCAGCACAGGCGTTCCGTCCGACGTCGTGGCGTAGATGTTGCTGCGTTGGGCCAGGGGCTCGATTTCCAAGTAGTCCGGGAGGGTCTCGAAGATGTTGATGGTGCTGGATGCGGTGACCCCGGTCAGCGCCACCACCGGTGCCAGGCCCACGGTGACGAGCATTCCGGCGACGGCACTGACCGCGACCAGCCCGACCAAGCCGCTGACCACGCCACCGACGGACCGCGACGGTGTCACTCCGGTTCCGTTCATGCCGTTCGTACCGTTGCTCACCATCGCTGTGAATCCACCCTTCCACCCACGGCACCCCGAATCGCGCCAGTACACATCCACTCAATGCCGCGGCCGGCGGGTTCGCTAGGGGCTTGCCGAACTGCTCGAACAGGAGCAGCGGAGCGGTCGGCGTTAGAGTTGCGTGTCACGTTCTCTGGAGGAAATATGGCCGGACCGGCAATGCCCAATGTGCCTAGCAGGCGCAACGTCAAGGTGCTCACGGATGCGATCGCGACCCTGGAATCCGGGACCGCCGTCTCGGCGATGTTCCTGACCAAGCGCTACGGGGCGTTCACCATCGACGGGACGGCCTTCATCTCGGCGTCGGTCAAGACCCTCACCGTCGGCGGTCGTTCCATCGAGCAGAACCTGAAGCCCCACAAGTCACTGCAGGCGCTGCAGACCCTCGAGCCCACCGAGCCTGTCGCCGACGACGCCGAACCGACTGCCACCCCCGACGTGCAACACGGCGACCTCATCTCGGTGCTCTTCGTCGATCCCGCCTACGGCCCGTTCACCGTCACGGGTGTCGGCGTCGCGTCCACGGTGAGCGATGTGGTGCTCGTCGGCGGCTGGTTCGTGAGCCGGGCCGGCACCACGGCTCCCCGGGTCGTGGCCGTTGAGGTGCTGGCCGCCAGCGGCAGCCACGAATATCCCCTGCCGCCGCGGATCGTGAGCTGGGGCGAAGACGCCGAAGGCACTACCGAGTACTAGGAGAAAACGCATGAGTATCCCAGCGAACTTCACCATCGTGACCCTGGGGGTCGCCGACCTCACCAGGTCGATCGCCTTTTACTCGGGCCTCGGTTGGGAGCAGCGCGGCGACCCGTCTGCCGGCATCACCTGGTTCCGCACCAGCGGCACCTGGATCGGCCTCTTCGGTTATGCCGAGCTGGCGGCAGACATCGGCGTGGCTGCCGATCTGCCGACTGGGTATCGCGGAATCACCCTCGCGCTCAATTTCGGCGCCGAGAGCGAGGTCGACGCAGCCCTGGCCGAGGCCGTCGCCGTGGGGGCCCGGTTGGTGAAGCCGGCCACTCGCGCTGTGTGGGGTGGCTACTCGGGCTACTTCGCCGATCCGGACGGCCACCTGTGGGAGGCCGCCTATGCGCCCGGTTTCCCCGTGGCGCCCGACGGCACCATCGAGATCACCGACTAGAAACGCGAAACGACCCGGCAGCCGAGGCTGCCGGGTCGTTCTGTGGAGCGGAGACGACTACGCGCGAACGCCCGTTGCCGTGGTCTTCTTGGGCCACGCCGGAGCGAGGGTCAGAAGGGCCCAGCCGAACAGGCCGGACAGGATGCCCATGCCGATGGCGAAGGCCGAGACACCGAACGAGACAACCGAGGTGAAGAGCGAGGTGCGCAGGAACGACGCGTTCATGACGGTCGCGCGCAGCGGGTCTTCCCTGTCGAGCTCGGCGTAGGTCTTGCCTTCGGCCATGTCGAGGGCGTGGTGGTTGATGATGTCGGCCTGCGCGAAAGCGGAGAACGGGCCGACGACGGGTGCGCCCGCGAGGAACGATGCGTCCTCGGCGACGGTGATCTTCTCGGCGGCGAGCTGCGAGCTCACGACGCCCCAGACCACGCCACCACCGACGATCATGACGACGGCGCCGAGAATTCCGGCCCAGCCGATGAGCTTGACGGCCTTGACCTTGGTGGCGCCCAGGGCGGTGGCCGGAACGGTTGCAGTTGACACGGTGTTGCCTTTCGTTGTGATTCTGAAGATAATCACAGTCTGCCAGCATCCGGTTTTCCCAGTCAGGGTACAAAGTCCCTGGCTTCGAATTCGTAACACTTAAGATGCTGATCAGAACCGAAAACGACCTTACGAATTTATATGCGTAAGGCCGCTATCGCCGGTGTGTCCGTGGCGGGATATCTCTAGAAGACCGTCAGGCCCCGTGACTCGAACTGCCCGCGAACGCGGTTCAGCAGTTCGTTCTCCGGCGGGTGCACACCGTGCAGCGGGTACGGGATGCTCAGGCGGTCCCACTTGTCTTCGCCCATCTGGTGGAAGGGCAGAACCTCGACGCGCTGAACGTTGGGCCACTTCTTCACGATGTCGATGACGGCCTCGACGTTGTCAACGGCGTCTGTGAGCCCGGGAACGAGCACAAAACGTACCCAGACCGGGATGTTGCGTTCGGCGAGCCGGTCGCCGAAGGCGATCGTCGGCGCGAGTTCGCGGCCGGTGACGGCCTTGTATGTCTCGGGCAGGCCCGACTTCACGTCGAGCAGCACGAGGTCGACGTTGTCAAGCAACTCGTCTGAGGCGCTCTTGCCGAGGTAGCCGGAGGTGTCCAGGGTGGTGTGCACGCCGAGGGCGTGGGCCTCCTTGAACATCCGCTTCACGAACGCGGGCTGCATCAGCGGTTCGCCGCCGGAGATGGTGAGGCCGCCGTTGGTGGCCTTGAAGACACCCAGGTAGCGCGTCATGCGGGCGATGAGCTCATCGATGGGCGTGACCAGCCCGTCGCGCATCTTCCAGGTGTCCGGGTTGTGGCAGTACTGGCAGCGCAGCAGGCAGCCAGAAAGAAAGAGGGTCATGCGGGTGCCCGGACCGTCAACAGCGGTCACGAGCTCCCAGGAATGCACACTGGCGACGGTGCCCTCGCGGATCGCCTTCATTTCCAGGGTGTGCAGTTCGGCCTTGCGGTCGGCGTCGTTGAGGGCGCTGACCCCGTCGGCCACGTCGACCGAGAGGTCGACGTGGGCGTCGAGTTCGACAACTGGACAGGCAACGCTAGGGAAGCCGAGGTTGATTGCGGTCATGGTCTCGTCCTACCTAGCGTTGCCGGTCATGTGTTGCGGATTTTTTTAGTGCGAGTGGAACGTGCGGCTGATGACATCCATCTGCTGCTCGCGGGTGAGGCGAACGAAGTTCACCGCGTAGCCGGAGACGCGAATCGTCAGCTGCGGGTAGTTCTCCGGGTGAAGCATTGCGTCTTCGAGCGTCTCTTTGTTCAGCACGTTGACGTTGAGGTGGTAACCGGTAGCCGACGTGAACGCGTCGAGCAGGCCGACCAGGCTGGTGATCTGTTCGTCCTTGGTGTGACCGAGGCCACTGGGAACGACAGTGTTGGTCAGCGAGATGCCGTCCTGCGCTTCACTGTACGGGAGCTTCGCGACGCTGAGCGCCGACGCGAGCATGCCGTGCGTGTCGCGGCCGTTCATCGGGTTGGCACCCGGTGCGAACGGCTCGCCCTTACGGCGACCATCGGGCGTGTTGCCGGTGGCCTTGCCGTAGACCACGTTGGACGTGATCGTCAGGATCGACTGGGTGTGGATCGCGTCGCGGTAGGTCGGGTGCTTGCGGATCATGGTCATGAAGCGTTCCATGACGTCGACTGCAATGACGTCGACGCGGTCGTCGTCGTTGCCGAAGGTGGGGAATTCGCCTTCGACGGTGTAGTCGACAACCAGGCCGGTCTCGTCGCGAACCGGACGGACCTTGGCGTACTTGATGGCGGACAGGGAGTCGGCAACCACGCTCAGGCCGGCGATGCCGCAGGCCAGGGTGCGGATGATTTCCTTGTCGTGCAGTGCCATTTCGAGGCGCTCGTACGCGTACTTGTCGTGCATGTAGTGGATACAGTTCAGTGCGGTGACGTAGGTCTCAGCAAGCCATTCGAGGGTCTCGAGGTAGGCCGGGAAGACGGTCTCGTAGTCGAGGATCTCGTCGGTGTTCGGCGCGGTGGCCGGGGCGATCTGCTTGCCGGACACCTCGTCCTTGCCACCGTTGATGGAGTACAAGAGCGCCTTGACAGCGTTGACGCGAGCTCCGAAGAACTGCATCTGCTTGCCGACGCGCATCGGGGAGACACAACATGCGATCGCGGCGTCGTCACCCATCTCCTCGCGGATCAGGTCGTCGGACTCGTACTGGATGGCCGACGTGTCGATCGAGACCTGGGCGCAGAAGCGCTTGAAGCCCTCGGGCAGCTTGTCGCTCCACAGCACGGTCAGGTTCGGCTCGGGTGCGGGGCCCACGTTGTACAGGGTCTGCAGGAAGCGGAACGCGGTCTTGGTGACCAGCGGGCGGCCGTCTTCACCGATGCCGGCGAGCGACTCGGTGACCCAGGTGGGGTCGCCGGCGAAGATCTCGTCGTACTCCGGGGTACGGAGGAAGCGCACGATGCGCAGCTTGATGACCAGGTCGTCGATGAGCTCCTGCGCACCGGACTCGGTCAGCGTGCCGGCCTTGAGGTCGCGCTCGATGAAGGCGTCGAGGAAGGCCGCGTTGCGGCCGAACGACATTGCTGCACCGTTCTGCTCCTTGACGGCACCGAGGTAGGCGAAGTACAGCCACTGCACGGCTTCGCGGGCTGTGGTGGCCGGCTTGGTGATGTCGGAGCCGTAGCTGGCTGCCATCTGGGCGAGTTCCTTGAGGGCCCGGATCTGCTCCGAGTTTTCCTCGCGGGCACGGATGATGTCCTCGGTCGAGGGCTCCATGTCCAGCTCGGCGCGGTCGTTCTTCTTGCCGGCGACGAGTGCGTCGATGCCGTACAGCGCCACGCGACGGTAGTCGCCGATGATACGGCCGCGGCCGTAGGCATCCGGCAGACCCGTGATCAGGTGGCTGCTGCGTGCGCGGCGGACCCCGGGAGGGTAGACGTCGAAGACGGCGGTGTTGTGGGTCTTGCGGTAGTCGGTGAAGATCGTCTCCAGCTCGGGCGAGACCGGGTATCCGTAGGTCTCGAGCGAGGTGGCGACCATGCGCCAGCCACCGAAGGGCATGATCGCGCGCTTCAGGGGCGCGTCGGTCTGGAGGCCGACGATGACCTCGTTGTCCTTGTCGATGTAGCCGGGCTTGTGCGCGGTGATGGACGAGGGCGTCGTGGCGTCGATGTCATAGACGCCCTTCTCGCGCTCGACCGGGAACATCGCGGACAGCTTGGCCCAAATGCCTGTGGTGCGCTCGGTGGCGCCTTCGAGGAAGCTTGCGTCGCCGGTGTACGGCGTGTAGTTGCGCTGGATGAAGTCGCGCAGGTTGATCGAGTCTTGCCACGGGCCGGCAACGAATTCTGCCTGGCCGGGTTCTGCGAGACCGCGCTGGTCGCTTCGGATGCCATCTGTTACGGTCATATGGATTTGCTCTCCTTGTAGGATCGAGGCTTTCCCGCTGACTGGGTGTTTATTCCAACAGCAGGCCACAAGAGCAGACCACGAGGTACCAGCTAGTGCCACGGTGCCGGTGGTTCGCCCTCTGTTCTGAACACTACCCTCCGAGGTAGCGCCGCAACCGGGACTTTGGTCCCCTATTCACCTCCAGTTGGGGGGTGTCACCTGGGCGTGACCGAGCGCAGTTCGAACTCCCGAACGGGCTGGGGATTCCCGGCCGCGCAGGTGCTCAGCAGGGGTGCCGACTTCGTCTCTGCGAGCCGCACGGTGAGGTGTTCGCCGCTGTGGTCGAAGCTCACGGTGTGCACTCCCCCTGACTCCGTCCAGGAGCGATACTCGAAGGCGTCGATGCGGTTGTCGCCGCGGTTCGCCCTGGCGAAGGCCGCCGCCGCCTGCACGACGTTGGGCAGCGAGCTGCGCCCGCGGAACCAGAGCGGTGCGATGCGGCCGTCGCGGTAGTCGTCGACGATGCCGGGGGCCTCCGCACCGGTGACCCGGCCGTAGTACAGCCCGTGCGGGAAGATGATCATGGTGGCCGCGAACCTGTCGCCGCCGAGGTGCGAGCATTCCCAGGTGCCGTCCGGGTGCGCCTGGGCGATGGCCGTGACCACGGGTCTGCCCTTCACGGCGCAGCACTGGTCGTGCCTGGCGTGGGTGCACACGCAGATGAGCGGCTCCGTCGACGCCGCGCCGGTTGACCCGTCCAACGGCACGGTCAGCAGATCGGCGGGATCGGTCACCATGCCCCAGTGCACTCGTTCGTGACCAACGCGCGCATCCACTGCTGCCCACCGCCACTCGGTCTGAGCACGACGTTGCAGCGACGTGCGACCGGTGCGGCGAATGGCGAGCGGGCGGATGCCGGCGGATTCGATGCGCGTGACCAGGGCCCGGGCGAGTCCGGGGTCGAGCGGGGACTGCAGGAAGGCGTGGGCGCCCCAGGCCCCATCGATTTCGACGAGGAACCACCGTTCGCCGAAGCCGGCCGTGCCGGTGAGTGGATCGCCGCGCTCGAGCGAGCGATCGCTGCAGGGCAGCCAGCCGGCCGCAGAGGGCTGGCTCACCGCACCACCAGCACACCCTCGCGAACCAGGCGCCTGGCCACGACCAGCGAGGATGCCGCATCCAGCCCGGTCAGGCCGCCGGCCTGCACGGTGTGCCCGGCCACGATCTGCGCCAGGGCGTCGGCCGCCTCAGCGGGAAGGGTGAGTGTCTTGGCCGGAAGCACGAGCAACACGTCGGCCGGGTTCGAACCCTGCCGGATGCCGGCGTCGAGCCCGCGCCGCAGGCTGACGGTGGTGGCCTCGTGCAGCGCCGCCGCGGCGGCCGTGGTGGCCAGGGGTGCGATCGGTTCGGCCCGGGTGGATGCCTGCACGCGCCCGGCCAGGCGCCCGCTCACGGCCTGGGCGACGCCGGGCTCTTCCCCGGTGAAGCGGGCGAGATCTGCGACGGCGTCGGCCAGCAGGGCGCGCACGGCGGCCGCATCCGTGAGGTCGATGCCCAGGGGCAGGGCTGCCCGCAGGCTGTCGTCGGCGGCCGCGTGCGCGACGGCCTCGCGCAGCACGTCGTGGCGGGTGAGCGCGGCGACGCCGATGGTGAGGTGGATCGAGGTGCCGCCGAGGGCTGTCGCCGAGTGGATCCATCCGCGGGGCAGATAGAGCACGTCGTTGGGCCGGAACACCTCGTCGATGGTGGGCTCGCCCTGGGCCTGGTTTTCGACGGCCTCGCGATAGGCGGTCCACGGCTGCTCCCGCAGCGGGTGCAGGTGCACGGGTGGGTGGATGCGCCAGTGCTTCTCCCCCGCAATCTGGATGACGAACACGTCGTGCACGTCGTAGTGCGGATCGAAGCCGCGTGCAGAAGCCGGGGTGATGTAGGCGTTCACCTGAACTGGATGCCCGATGTCGCTCATCAGTTGCCTGGCGAATTCGGCGACCGGCGGCCAGATGCGGTGCAGTCCCTGGAGCACCAGGGTGGCACCGCCGCTGAACTCGTCGAGCACCTTGTCGGCGCTGACCTGGTCGGCGATCTCGGCTCCCAGCCCTCCTGGCGCCGTGTACCGGGCGGAATCGAGCACCACGCCCTCCCGTGCCATCCGCACGAATGGGGTGCGCAGGCCCCGATGCGTGACGAGTTCGTCAACGGCGCCAGCAGAGAACAGGTCGTCGAACCGGCTGCCCAGCTCTGACGAACGAGTGAAGAGCGGCTGGCTGTCCCAGTAGTCGGTTGCGAAAGCATCCGGCGCGACCGCGAGCAAGCGCGCGAGCGCGGGACGATCCCTCGGCCCGCGCTCCTCGCTCGTCATCAGGCGGTTCCGTCAGCGCCGCCGTCGTGGCCTTCCGGGTTGGCGCCGCCGTCAGCGATGCCTTCGCTGGAGGCGGAGCCGTCTGCGCCGCCGTCGTGGCCGGCCGGGTTGGCGCCGCCGTCCGCGGTGCCTTCGCCGGCATCCGCCGTTCCGTCGGCCCCGCCGTCATGGCCACCCGGGTTGGCGCCGCCGTCGGCAGTTCCCTCGCCTGAACCCGATCCGCCTGATCCGGATGTTGTGATGTCGTCGTCGTTGATGCCCACTGCGTACCTCCGTTGCCGTAACCGAGCGCCGGCTGGCGCCCAAGCCGATAGTACGTCGCGGGCCGCGCTGATGGCAGTACCCCGCCCGAATCGGGCCGCAAAGACCTCCAGCCCGCTCCTCCGCTGGTCCACCGTTGGTGCTCCGCTGGCACTCCGCTGGTGTTCCGCTGGCACGCGTTGGTCACACCTGTCGGCGTCGTGCCGAGCTTGTCGAACTGAACCCTGTGACATGAGTGCACCCCGCTGCTACTCGTCGGTTCTTCGGGTGCGGGGGTCGTGGGCCCGGTGTTGGTTCGGTGGCCGCCAAGCGCCGGTCGGGTCGATCCAGTGTGGTGCTTTCACCTGCGGTATCCCGGCGACCATGCGGATCTTCCAGCCGCCCCCGCTGGTGATGGTGTGGTGGTGATACCAACACAGCAGCACCCCGTTGTTCACATGGGTGTCCCCGCCCAGCTGCCAGGGTGTGACGTGGTGCACTTCGGTCCATTGCGGTGGGCAGTCACAGCCCGGGATGATGCAACCGCCGTCCCGGGCTGTGATCGCTTTGCGTTGCCGCGGGGTGAAACAGCGTTCCTTCGAGCCCAAACCGAGGACGGCGCCGTTGGTGCCGAAGAACAGCGGCTGCATGCCCCCGTTGTCGATCAGCTGGGTGATCGTGGTCATCGAGATCGGTTCGTCGATGCCATCGATCCAGCCCACCCCGGCCTGGTTGAGCAGGTCGGTGGCGTTCACGTGCACCATCACCGTCGGTGGCATGCCGCCCATGGTCGGGGTGCGGGGGTCTTGGGCGACCTGCACGAGGATGCCGCGGAGTATGTCGGCGCGCTTCTCACCGCCGGTGCGCTCGTCGATCAACTCGCCGGGCACCAGCTCGCCGGCTTCGATGCGCCGCTGCTCGTCCGCGGACGGGAACGAGGGCGCGGACCGGGCGGACTGGAACGTGTTGAACAGGTTCTGCATCACCCCTTTGAGCTCCGGGGTCACCCCGCCGCGCAAGGGGTGCAGGCCGTCTTTGTAGGGGCCGAACGAGAACGTGGATTTCGCTTCGACGGTGGGCGTGTTTGGCGCGAGTCCGTCCGGGTTGAGCACGGCCTGCCAACGCACCGCCAGTTTGCGGATCTCATCGGCCGGATAGGTGAACCCGTCCGATTCACCCAGGCGGCCAATCGGCCCGGTGAACCCGCCGGCCGGCCCGCGATCACCATCAGCGTCAGCGTCGGCATCAGTGCCGGTGTCGGCATCGGCGTCCGTGGGGACAGTCTCGCCGGGAGCGGGTGTGCGGCCGTAGACGGATCCGGTGGCCTGTTCCACGAGGTCGCGTTCAGCTTTCTGAACCTGTTCCGCGTCGGCGTCGAGGCGGCCGGTTGCCGTGTAGTCGGTCAGGCCGGCGACGATGGTCTCCGCCGCGTCGATGCCCAGCTCCCCGGAGCGCAACGCGGCCGCGACCACCGGGAACACCGGCTCGAACACGGCGCCGCCCAGCACCCGGGGCGTCACTTTCTCGCCCAACGCCATCCGTCGTTTCATCTCCGGCACCGACGCCAGGGTCAGCCGGGTCAGCAACACGTTCTGGTGCGGGGCGCCCATCCGCCAGGCCATGGACTCCCGGCCCAGCATCCGCCGAGACCGATAGCCGACCACGGTCGCGGTGCTCACCCGGGCCGCGTCCACCGGCCGGCCGGCCCGCTCCACCATCTGCGTCAACGCGACCACCTCGGCGTCGCTGAGCCCGTTCACATCGATCGACGCCATTACCGCCTGCACCGTTGCCGCTGCGTCATCGAGCACCTTCAGCTTCTCGCCGAACGGCCCGGTATGCGCCCGCTGCACGGCCGGCAACTCCGACGGCTCCCGCCACGGCGGCCGCGGCTTACCCAGGGCGGGACCACTGGGCGGCGAGCCCGCGGTGTCGGTGGTGCCGCCGAGACTGGCGGCATCCGACGGGGAAGCGGTCAGCTCATCGAGCACCTCCGCCTCCGGACCGGCGAGGCCGGTGTTCCAGTCATGGAGATTCGCCCCGGCGGGAGGAGTTCCCGTCGGTGCGGTGGAGCCTGGTACCAGCTCGTCGTCCATACCCCCATTCTCTCACGCATCGAACAAAAGTGTGAGAATAGGTCAAGTTTTCCACAGGCTAATTCGTAACTTTTTTCGCCTTGATCAGCGGGGTCAAGTTCGACAGCTCAGCGGGGTCTCGACAAGCTCGACCAACGGAGCGGGTGCGCGACGAGGGTGGGTTGCGGGGTCAACTTCGACAGGACAGCACGGCGTCGACGAGCTCGACCAGCACCACGACCACCGACCACCGATCACCGATCACCGACCAACAACCAACGCCCACCGACCAGTGCCCCGACCGCCGCTCCTAGAGCTTTTTACCGGGGTTCAGGATCGAGTGGGGATCGAAGGCCGACTTCACCCTCAGCTGCAGGTCACGCAGAACGGGGCCGAGCTCGTCGTCCAGGTGCGCTCGCTTGAGCACGCCGATCCCGTGCTCCCCCGAGGCGGAGCCGTCGAGCGAGATGGCCAGGTCGATCACCCTGGCGAAGGCCGCGTGGGCGGCATCGATCTCGGCGGGCACCTCGGGGTTGTAGCCGATCACCGGGTGCAGGTTGCCGTCGCCGATATGCCCACCGGTGCTGATCGGCACGTCAAGCTCCCGGGAGATCTCCGCCAGGCCGCGCAACAGCGCGGGCAGCTGGGAGCGTGGCACGGTGATGTCTTCGTTCAGGCATCCGCCCCGCACGGCCTGCACGGCCGGGTGCAGCAGCCGTCGTGCGCTCATCAGCCGCTCGAGGGACTCGGCGTCGTGCGCCATCGTGACCTCGTCGGCTCCGGCGGCCCGCAGCAGCTCGGCGTACGCCTCGACGTCGTCGTGGGCCTGGCCGATCTGGTCCGACTGCACGAGGAGCAGGGCACCGGCCCCCGCTGGCAGGGTCGAGGCCGGATCGAACGCGTTGATGGCCGCGATGCAGGCACCGTCGAGAAACTCGACGACACTCGGCCGCCGCGCACCGGCGACGATCAGATTGGCGGCGGTCAGGGCATCCTCGACATTGGTGAACGTCGCCGCCACACCGGAGGCGCTGCCGGGTTTGGGCAGCAGGCCAACGGTGATCTCGGTGATGATGCCCAGGGTTCCTTCTGAGCCCACCAGCAGCGCGGTGAGGTTGTAGCCGGCCACGCCCTTGATGGTGCGTTGTCCGGTGTGCACGATCGACCCGTCCGCGAGTACCACCGTGAGCTGGCGCACGAAGTTGCCGGTGACGCCGTACTTCACACAGAGCATTCCGCCGGCGTTGGTGGCAACATTGCCGCCGATGGTGGAGGCGCGCCACGAGCCGGGGTCCGGCGGGTAGAACAGGTCAACGGCCTCGGCAGCCCTGGCCAGCGCGATGGTGCGCACACCGGCCTGCACCGTGGCGGTCTGGTTCGCGGCATCGACCACAAGGATCTTCTTGAGCCGGGTGGTGCTCAGCACGATGGCGCCCTCGATGGCGTTCGCCCCGCCGGCCAACCCGGTCCTGGCCCCCTGCGGCACGATCGGGATGCGGTGGGCAGCGGCGATCGTGACGACGGCGGCTACCTCTTCGGTGCTGGCCGGAAAGACCACGGCCAGCGGCTCGCCGCTCACGGTGCCCTCGGACTGGTCCCGGCGGTTGCCTTCGGTGCGGGGCCCCGTCACGATCTGCGCCGTGGAGAGCACGGCGGAGAGTTCGGTGACAACTGTGGAGAAGGCGACATCGGTCATGGTCATGAATACCTCTGCTGAATACGCACCCACGCGTGGGTGCCTCATCGGCGCGCTCACTTGCCAGACCGCGCCCGGGGCCACAATTCTAAGCTCGTGATTTCACGATGACCTGCCCTTTGGCACCCTCGACTCCGCATTGCTGAGCCCAGGTACCGGTTCACATATCTCACCCCGGGTCCTTTCCGCTAGGGGCCTTGTGCGGGCATTGGTCACACTCCCAGCTCGGCTCGCAGGGCCCAGGCGTTCCGCACGGCATTGCCGCCGCCGTCGTTGTTGAAGTAGGCGAACACCTCACGTCCCCCGGCTCGCCACTCACGGATGCGGCTTGCCCACCACCGCAGGTCGGCGTCGGAATACGACCCTGCGTAGAGGGAGTCCGCGTCCGGACCGTGCAGTCTGAGATAGACGAACGGGGCGGTGGCCCGCAGCACACAGGGCAGACCTGCCCCGCTCATCACGCAGTACGCGGCTCCGTGCCGCTCCAGCAGGGCGAAGACCGCGTCGTCGAGCCAGCTCTCGTGCCGCAGCTCCACCGCCACCCGGATCCACGGCGGGAGCGAGCCGAGAAAATAGTCCAGGCGGGCGTCGTCACGCACCTGACCGGGGCCCAGCTGCACGAGCAACACGCCGCGCTTCTCCCCCAACTCGTGCCAGCCCTCACCGATCCGGTCGGCCCACACCTCCGGCGCGTAGAGCTTCTTGGCATGGGTCAGGCCACGCGGCGCCTTCACCGACATCAGGAAGCCGGCCGGCAGCCGTCGCCGCCAGCCCGCGAAGACGGCCGTGCGAGGCCAGCGATAGAAGCTGGCGTTGAGTTCGACCGAATCGAAGTTGCCGACGTAGTAGGCCAGCCGGTTCGCCGCGGGCAGGCCGGCGGGATAGAGCACGTTCTCCCAATGGTCGTAGCTCCAGCCCGAGGTGCCGATGTGAATCAA
This sequence comes from Cryobacterium sp. W22_MBD10_FK3, assembly GCF_052113745.1. NCBI lineage: Bacteria > Bacillati > Actinomycetota > Actinomycetes > Micrococcales > Microbacteriaceae > Cryobacterium > Cryobacterium sp. W22_MBD10_FK3. The sequence goes on along the minus strand of NZ_JBGQOH010000002.1, from coordinate 198,944 downwards.
CGGAGTGCTCATCGACTGCATACTGGCGCGGAAACCGCGCATCCGCTGTACGAAACGCCGTGCGAAAAGCCGTGCCGGTCCCGGCCGTAGCGTGCCGGAAACACCCTGTCGGTAGGATTTCACCCAAGCGTCGGCGGCAGGTCGGCGTTGAACCGAGACCGGGGGGCACGTTCATGTCAGCGGATGCGCGACTCTCGACCCGTCCACGCCGCGCGCCGGCGTGGTGGCCGGCCGGCCGACGCACCAGGATCCTCGTGACCGCAGCCCTGCTCGTGCTGGTGCTGGCCGCCGTTCTCATCGTGCGGGCGGTATCCCTCGCGGCGGCGCAGGCCGAATTCGATGCCGCGGCCGCCCGCTTCCAGACCGATCAGGCCGCGGCCGTGCAGCTCGTGACCGCGGGCGAGACCGCCCTCGACGACGCCGTTTCCACCCTGGCCGCAAGCGAGGGGAAGGTTCTCACCGAGGAGCCGCGCCTGGCGCTGGCCGACGCCATCGAAGCGGCGACCACACGACTGACCCCGGCCGCCCAGGAGCTCACGGCAGCCCAGGTCACCGCCGAATCCTCGACGGCGTCAACCGCTCTCTTCGAGTTGGGAGCCGGCGTGCGCGAGAACGCCCGCACCCTCTCCGCGTTCGATTTCGGTTCCTCCAGCGGCGTCGAGGGCGTCGCCGCGGACCTCGCCGCTCCGGTTGCAGCCGTGACCGCGGCCATGGCCGAGTGGCAGACCGAACAGGACCGGATCCTGCGCGACCGGTACACCAACACGGTGCACGCCACGGGCTGGACCCCCGAGCTCGACCAGTGCATCGGGTCGGTGGATGTGACCGCGCACTACCAGAACGTGCCCACCATCGCCGAGCACTGGTCGTGCGGCGGCAAGGACTTCCCCGACGACGCCGGCACCGTGATCACCCTCACCGGCGTGCACGCAGGCACCTACCGAGTGGACGGCATCGTGGCCATGCTCAACTCCAGTCGGAACAGCACCGCCGACCTTCCTCGCGGCTACGACCTGCTCTACCAGACCTGCCAGAACGGCCAGTCCGCCACCATGTCGTTCACCGCCCTCACCAAGATCGCCTGACGCCGGGCGCAACTGTTACCGCTGCGGACTTGTGCACCCGGTGCGCCGGGTGCAGTTGTCCGCACGGGGAACAGTTGGTGGGTTAGGCGAGGCCGCCCTGCGGGAGCAGATCGGTGGCGACCATGTCGATGCTGCGTTCCCAGAGCGCTGTCGCGAGGCCGGCATCCGCAGCCTGGCGGTTCGTGGCGTGCACCCGCCGCTTCTCGTAGTACTCGCCGGACTGCCAGTCGACCCCCGCGGCCGTGCTGGCCAGCCAGACCAGGGTGTCTGCGCCCTTCTCGGGCGTGATGAGCATGCGCTTGAGCGCGGTGTGGTAGACCAGCCGCATGATGCTGGTGGAGTCGGCGGAAAAACCCGTGGCGACGACACCAGGGTGGAAAGCCGCGGTGACGATTCCGCGCGCGCCGTACCTCCGGTGCAGTTCGCGGGTGAAGAGGATGTTCGCCAGCTTGGCGTCTCCGTAGGCGTTGTTGGGCGAGTACTTCTTGTCGTTCTCAAGGTCGTCCAGGTCGATGCGGCCGAACCGGTTGGCCGTGCTCGAGGTGTTGATCACCGCTGCCCGGCTCGAGATGAGGCGGTCCATCAGCAGGGTGGTCAACAGGAACGGTGCCAGGTGGTTCACCTGGAACGTCAGTTCGTGACCGTCCTCGGTGACCACCCGATTGCCCATGATGCCGCCGGCATTGTTGGCCAGCACATCGATCCGCGGGTAGCGCTGCAGCAGTGCGGCCGCCAGGGTGCGCACCTCGGCGAGCCGGCTGAAATCGGCAACGAAATGATCGGCCTTCAGCTCGGCGGCAATGCTCGCGGTCTTCTGCGGCGAGCGCCCCACAATCACCACGCGGTCACCGGACGCGACCAGCGCTCGCGCGGCCGCCGCGCCGATTCCGTCGCTGGCGCCGGTGATCACAATGGTTCGTTCGCTCATCAGATGCTCTTCCATTCAGGCCGGGTTTGACACGCGTCGGCCGGCAGATTTTGGGGTGAGGCACCTTCGACTCACGATCCCTGCACTCTACTGCGCGGGGCGCTTGACCCCCGGAACGCCCACCCGGCGAGCACTGTTGAGGTTATTGATGCATTTATCAAGCCGTTTTCTCGCTACGCTGGGGTCATGCAGTCATCCTCAGGCTCACGCAACGCAGGCCACTCCGCGGTCGACCGCGCGTACACCCACGTCGCCGACGCCATCATCTCCGGCGCACTCGCCGCAAGTGCCCTCATCACCGAGGGCGACGTTGCCGCCACCCTCGGGCTCAGCCGCACACCGGTGCGGGAGGCCTTCCTCTCGCTGGAGTCGGCCGGGTTGCTCAGACTCTTCCCCAAGAAGGGCGCCATCGTCACCGCGGTCGACGACATCGAAACCGCCGAGCTGCTGCAGGTGCGCATCCTGCTCGAGACCAAGGCCGTGCAACTCCTCGGCGAGCGCCCCGCCCAGATCGACGCCGTCGACGCCGAACTGCGAGCCCTCATTCAGGCGCAGACGGATGCCGCTGCCGCAGGGGACCTGCTGGCCTACGCCCGTGCCGACCACCGCTTTCACGCCCGGATCGTCGATGGGACCCACAACAGTGTCATCGACGACATCTACGCCCGCCTCGGCCCCCGGCTCGAGCGCCTCGTGCACAGGGTGGCCGCCCGCGACCCCGAAAGCATCGACAGGCTGATCATCGAGCACCGGCTCCTGGCCGACCACCTGCGGGTGGGCGACACCGCCGCGTACGACGTGGCGCTGCGGGCCCACGTGGAGTCCGGCCACCGCCTGGCCCGCCTGCTCTGACCCCCTGACCGCACCCGCATCAACCGGAAAGCCCCATGACCAGCCGTCCCACCCGTCGCACTCCCCGTCGCACCCCCCGCGCCACTCCCCCGTGGCAGCTCGCCGCACCCGCCCTGTTCGTCATGGCCTGGGGCGGAAACCACTTCACCCCGTTGCTGCACATGTACGAGACCCTCGGCCACTACTCCACGGTGACCGCCGACCTCTTCCTCGGCTTCTACGTCGTTGGCCTGATCCCCGGCCTGCTGCTGGCAGGGGCTCTCTCGGACCGCTACGGTCGGAAGCCCCTCGTGGTGGCGGGTGTCCTCGTCGGCATCACGGCGAGCGTCCTGCTCGGGCTCGGGTTCACCAGCGAGGTCGTCATCTGCCTGGGCCGGTTCCTCGCCGGACTCAGCGTCGGCGTGGCGATGGCCGTCGGCACCGCCTGGATCAAGGAGCTCTCCAGCGCCCCGTACGACCTGATCGCCCGGCCTACCGCCGGCGCCCGCCGACCGGCCCTCACCCTCACCCTCGGTTTCGGCCTGGGCGCCGGAGTGTCCGGCGTGCTGGCCCAGTGGGGCCCGATGCCCACCCTGCTCCCCTACGCCGTGCACATAGTCCTGAGCCTCGTGATCCTGCCCCAGCTGCTGCGGGCACCGGAGACCGTGCCGCAGAGCCGCGCACACGGCTCGCTCTGGGTCGACCTGCAGGTGCCGCTGGCCGGACACCGCCGGTTCCTGCGCGTGGTGCTGCCCACCGCCCCCTGGGTGTTCGGCGCTGCGGGAATCGCCTACGCCATGATGCCCAAGCTCGTGGAGTCGCAGCTCGGGGAGCTCAACCTGGCCTTCGCCACCCTCCTGACCGTGGTCACCCTGGGCACCGGAGCCCTGGTGCAGCCGCAGGTATCCAGGCTCAACTCGATAACCCGGGGACGGGCGCTCGTGGTGGGCATGGGCCTGATGCTGGTGGGCGTGCTCTCCGCCGTGGCCACCGCCGTCACCCTCTCGCCGGTTCTCGCCCTGGTCACAGGCATCCTGCTCGGCGCCGCCTACGGCATCACGGTGGTCGCCGGGCTCGTCGAGATCCAGCGCATCTCCACAGCCACCGACCTCGCCGGCATCACGGGCGTCTACTACAGCCTCACCTACGTGGGCTTCCTGCTCCCCGTGGCCTTCGCCAGTCTCACCGCGTTCGCGAGCTACCCGCTGATGCTCTCGCTGCTGGCCGCGGCCTGCGCCGGCTGCCTGGCGCTGACCGCGGTGGGCCTCCGCCGCGCCTGACGGGGTCGCACCAGGTCTGACCGGCTCTGACCGGCTCTGCGCCAATCGTCACGGAGTCGGGTTCGCCGCACCCGTGCGCTTGTTCTTCGCGTCCCGCAGGAACAGCAGCGGAAGCAGCAGCGCCGCCACCGCGGTGACCAGCCAGACCACGAGCGCGGCCAGGATCCAGGTCTGCCAACCCCGGATGGTCAGGCCACCGGGAAACAGCGAGGCGATCCACAGCGCAACGAACGTGGACACCAGACCGATACCGCCCAGGACGGCAGGCGCTCCCCGCGCGACGACCGTGGCGAGGAAGGGCGAGAGCACGCTCTGGGCCACGGCGAACACCACGGCGGCGGTCACGAACCCGCTCGCGGTGACAGTGAGATCCGGCAGCACCAGCGACGCCACCCACAGCCCCAGGGCCGCCGAGAGCAGAAAGATCAGCGCACGCAGCAGGATGCGAATCATGCCGCGATGGTAGCGCCGCCCCTGGGCCCCGTCATCCCCGGCACGAACGGCGGCCCGTGGTGGGCCGGCCGTTCGGGTGCATACATCCTGGCGGTTGCCGCCTCGGCCTAGCGGGGACCGCCGCCGCCGCCCGTGGTGCCGGTCGCGGCCACCCCGGCAGTGACGCTGCCGGCGGTGGTTGCCGCGGAGTAGTCGCCGTCGGAGTAGACACCGTCGGCGATCGCACCCGACGCCGTTCCGCCGACGTACACGCTGTAGGTCTCGCCGTCGACCAGCTCGGCGGAGGAGAACACCACGGACTGGAAGTCCTTGACCGATTCGAAGGCCATCACCACGTCGCCGGCGCTGTTCACCAGCTGCACGGTGCTGCCGCCCGCCTGTGCGGAGTCCAGGGCGATGGCCACGAAGGTCTGCGCAGACCCGGCCTCTGGCGACACGGCCATCCCGGCGCTGCCGGCCGCCAGCAGCGTTCCCCCGGTGACGGTGAAGGTGCCGTTCACGTCGAGCGCGCCGTTGCCGCTGTCGGTCGGCCCGTTCACCACCAGGATGCCGCCGCTCATCGACGCAGACCCGTTGGAGTCGAAGCCGTCACCGTCGGCGTCGATCACGGTGGTGCCGCCGGTGATGGTGATGGTCTCCCCGCCGTCGGAGTCCATGCCGCCACCCTGGGCGGGGCCCTCGGCGGCACCCGCCGTCTCGGTGCCGGTGCTGCCATTGGAGGCGTTCAGGCCGTCATCGCTGGCGGTGACCGACACGGTGCCGCCGTCGATACTGATGGCCGTGCTTTCGAGGCCCTCGGTCGAGGTCGTCACCGTGGTCGTTCCGCCGGAGATGCCCAGCGCGGAGTCGGCGTGCACACCGTCGTCACCGGCCGCGAGGGTCACGTCTCCGGAGGCCACCCGCACGGTTCCGTCGGAGTGCAGCGCGTCATCCGCCGCGTCGACGGTGAGGGCGCCGCCGTCGACGACGGTCACCACCCCCGACTTCACGCCCTTCGCGGAGACGTCCTCGGCCACGGTGGCCGTGTGACCGCCGCCGGACTCGACCGTGACCTCGGCCCCGGAGAGCACGACGTCGGTGAAGGCCTGCATGCCGTCGCCGGCCGCGTTCACGTCGACGGTGCCGCCGGCGAGCGAGATGTACCCGCGGGTGACGTCCTCCTCGTTGTCAGACTTGAGGCCGTCGCCGCCGGCCGTCACCGTGAGGGCGCCGCCGTCGACCACCAGGTAGTCCTTGCCGCGGATGCCGTCATCGGCGGCGGTCACCGTCAGGGTGCCCGAGTTGATGACCAGGCCGTCGGCGCTGGTGATGCCGTCGTTGCCGTTACCGGTCACGTCGAGCGCGCCGGTGCCGGTGATGGTGAGGTCGGCCGCACTGTAGAGCGCGGCGTTGGCGTTGGCGTCGTCGTCCTCGGCATAGCCGTCGGTGTCGGCCAGGGAGTTCGTGGATCCGTCGGCGAGTACGATCATCGCCTCGTCGGCCTCGGTCACCACGAGGGCGGCCCCGGCGGAGTTGGTGACCTCGGCACCGTTCAGGATCAGTCGCACGGTGCCCTCACCGGAGGAGGCGACGACGATCTGGCCGTCATCGAGGGTGCCGCTCAGTTCGTAGGTGCCGGCCGCGGTGATCGTCACGGTGCTGCCGGCGATGGAGACGGCATCGCTGTCCGCCGCGGTGTTGTCGACTGAGCCGCTGTCGCCGTTCAGGGCGACCGGAACCACGTCGGCGTCGTCCCACTCGTCGTCGTCGGCGTCGTCGTGGGTCTCCTGGTTGGCGGCCAGAACCTCGGCGGCCGTGGTCGACTCGTCGACGGCGACCGCCGCGGTGCTTGTCGACCCGGTGGTTGCCGTGCCGCCGGTGCCGGCGGCCACGGCGGTGCAGCCGGTCAGGAGGGCAGCGGTGACGAGGAACGGCAGCACCCTGTAGGTGCAGGCCCGCATGTCGAGGCGGTGCGTGCCACCCGGCGAATCGGAGTTGGTCAGGGGATTTTTCATGGGGTACTCACAATCGATGGGGTGTCAGTCACAATGGGGCGGCGGCGCGGGCGCCTAGCGGAAGTAGCGGCGCAACACGGGCGCCCACTTGTTGTCGGGCAGGTCACTGCCCAGGGCAGCCATACCGGTGCCGTACTTCGAGATGGTGGCCGGGCGGTGGCCGTGCGCCCAGAGAATCCGGTCGACGGCGGATGCCCGCGACCCCGACTTCGTTTCCACGATCGCCAGGTTCGGCCGGTCCAGCCGGCGCTCCAGGGCGGCCGGCCTGGCTCCGCTGTGGTCGGCCAGGGTTGCCCAGGACAGGCCGGTGTCGATGGTGGCCCGGCTGCTGGACTCCGGGATGAACAGGGTGGTGCGGAGGTACCTGGTCATCAGGGTCGGCTCGAGGTGCCGGCCCCGGATGCCCGCGATGTCGGCCGCATCGAGCACGTGGTCGGCGTACCGACGACCCTCGGCGGTGAGCGTGGCCCTGTCGGCGATCGCATACGACAGCCGGTCCTTCACCGTGACGCCGCGACCGCCCCTGGTTTTCACCTCGAGGTAGCTCTGGGCGGAGTCGACATAGGTGCGGGTGCGGATCTTGAACCGGCGTCGGCGTGGATGGGCCGCCATCAGGAAGCTGGTGAGCTCGGGGGTGTCGAAGTAGACCGACTCGTAGGCGCTGGAGCGCACCCCGTCGATGTCGAGCACCCGCACGTCGGGAGCCAGGTCGCCCAGTACGGCATCCAGCCTGGCGCGGGGCAGCACGTACTTGCGGTCGATGCGGGTGAGCAGGCTCGCTCGTTCGGTGAGCTCGGCCAGGCCGATGGTGTGCAGGCCGGTGAGCGGCACGTCGAGCACGCGCGCCCCCGACAGCGCTGCGGCGCTCATCGGTTGGACTCCGCCAGCACAACGGCGCCCGTCGTGCGGGCCGCGTCCGGCAGCGGCGCCGCGGAGCGCGCCGGCCCCGTCTGGTACCGCACGTCCACGAGGGTGGTGTCGTTCACCAGGTCGAGGCTCTGCACACGCACACCGTGCACCCTGCCGCCGAGCAGGCCTTCCAGGTGCGCGATCAGGGCGGACTCGTCGGCGAACGCGGCATCCAGCACCACGGTCTGCTGCCGGTAGCGGCGGAACAGCCGGGGGTTGTCGCCGAAATAGACCACGGCGAGGATCAGGGCCATCAGCAGCACGGTGAGGACCGTGGGTTCGGCGCTCAGCCCGGCGAGCAGGCCCATAGCGAGGGCGGCGAAGTAGTAGGCCACCTCGTGCTGCTCGATCTCACTCGAGCGCAGCCGGATGATCGACAGCACGCCGAACAAACCGAGGCCGAGGCCGACGCCGACGGTGCTCGATGCGAGCACCTGGGCGACGGCGAGCACGCCGACGTTGACAACCAGGTACGCGACAACAAGGTCACGGCGCCGGTGACGCGGAAAATACAGCCCGAACGTGAGCAGGCTGATGAAGAGCAGATCGATCAGGATGATCGCGGCCTGCAGCATGGTGTCCTCCAAATGAACAATCGGTAACGCAACGATGTCCATCTAGCCCGCCTGGCCTATGAGCCGGCTATGCGCGAGTTATGAGCCGCAGGTGAGACTGTGGGAGTCGCCCCGTGGATGTGCCCCCATCTCGCATTGTCAGACCGACAGGAGTAAACTTCGAACATATGTTCTATAGGTCGAGGTGATGTGCCATGAGTCTGATTAACGAAACCGTCGCGGTCTGGGTATCGCCGGAGGGTTCTCCGGTGCGGCTGGTCTGGCGCGCCCGCCGGTTCAGGGTGACCGACACCCCCACGCCGTTGACGGCATCGGTGTCGCTGCCAGACGAGCTGGCGTACTTCCTCACCCACCTGCCCAAGCCGGTCGCCGCCTGGCGATGTCAGGGCACCGCCGATGACGGCACCTCGCTGGTGTTCGACATCCAGCACGACGACGGCGGCGGCCGCTGGCAGCTGTTGCGGGCCTACGACTGAATGCCCGCGTGCCGCCCGCGCCGTGCATTTCGTGCGGCCGGATGCGGCGCTACGCTGCCACCGACAAGGGAGGCATCGTGAGCGAGAACACCAACGAAAACAAGCAACCCGGCCGGGAGCAAGACACCCGGTGGGCGACGCGGATCACGTTCCTGCGCAGCCGGGCGGCGGTGGCCCGCGCCGAGGTGTCCGCGCTCGAGGCCATGCATCGGGATCCGGAGATTCTCGAAGACCTGCTGGCCAATGCCGCCCCCGAGGAGGTGGCGCTGGCCGAGGCCGTCGAACACCGCATCAGCGAACGTGTGGCCGCCGCCAGCCAGATCGCCGACGCGGCAGAGGCCGACTACGAACGGGCCGTGCTCGACGGCGCGGATCTGCTGAGCAACACCGACCTGCGCCTGGACGGCGACACCGAGTAGAGCGCCGAGCAGGGCGCGGAGGCTTTACGTCGTCACCCTGGAGGCCACGGGCCACGCGCCGGTCGCGTGTGCCACTTCCGCAGCCTTGATTCGGTGCACGGTCTTCAGGAACGAATCCGGATTCAGCGAGATCGAGTCGATACCCTCGCCCACCAGGAATTCGGCGAAGTCGGGGTAATTGCTCGGCCCCTGGCCGCAGATGCCGATCTTGATTCCGGCCGCGTGCGCCTTGTCGATGGCCTCGCTGATCATGCGGGTCACCGCCTCGTTGCGTTCGTCGAAGAGCGCCGCCAGGTCGCCGGAGTCCCGATCGACGCCGAGCACCAGCTGGGTCAGGTCGTTGGAGCCGATCGAGAAGCCGTCGAACCGGGTGGCGAACTGCTCGGCCAGCACCACATTGGCGGGGATCTCGCACATCATGTACACCTGCAGCCCGTTCCGGCCACGCACCAGACCGTTCTCGGCCATCACGGCGAGCACCCTGTCGGCCTCGGTGGTGGTGCGGCAGAACGGCACCATCACGATCACGTTGCTGAACCCGATCTGCTCCCGCACCCGTTTGAGCGCCCGGCATTCCAGCGCGAACCCTTCGGCGTACTTGGGGTTGTAGTACCTGGATGCACCGCGGAAGCCGAGCATCGGGTTCTCCTCGGCCTGTTCGAAGACGTCGCCGCCGATCAGGTGCGCGTATTCGTTCGACTTGAAGTCGCTCAGCCGCACGATCACCGGGTGCGGGTAGTACGGCGCCCCCAGCTTGGCGATGCCCAGGGCGAGGGTGTTCACGAAGTACTCGCCGAGGTCGTCGTAGCCGCGGGTGAGCTCGGTGATCTGACTGAGCACCGCCGGGTCGGTGACCCGCTCAGGGTGCACCAGGGCCATCGGGTGGATCTTGACGAGGTTGTTGATGATGAACTCCATCCGCGCCAGGCCCACCCCTGCGCTGGGCAGGCGCCACCATTCGAAGGCCGCGGCGGGGCTGGCGATGTTCACCATCACCTGGGTGCGGGTGATCGGCACGGCGCCCAGGTCGACCTGTTCGGTCTCGGCGGCCAGGATGCCCGCATAGACGAATCCCTCGTCGCCCTCCGCGCACGAGATGGTGATGGGGGCACCCTCGGCGAGCACCTCGGTGGCGTTCCGGGTGCCCACCACCGCCGGCACCCCGAGCTCGCGGCTGACGATGGCCGCGTGGCTGGTGGGGCCGCCGTGGTCGGTGATGATGCCCGCGGCCCTGGTCATGATGGGTACCCAGTCCGGGTCGGTCATCTCGGTGACCAGGATGGCGCCGTCCCGGAAATTCTCGATGTCGGCGGGGTCCCGGATCACGCAGGCCGTTCCGGCGGCGATGCTGTCGCCGATGGCCACACCCGAGATCAGGAGAGGCCCGGTCTCGGTCAGGCGGCTGACCGAGAACCGGGTCAGGCTCTTCTGCGAGTGCACGGTCTCCGGCCGCGCCTGCACCAGGAACAACTCCCGGGTCAAGCCGTCCTTGGCCCACTCCATGTCCATCGCCCGGCCGTAGTGCTCCTCCACGATGGCCGCCCAGCGCCCGAGCTGCACGATCTCGGCGTTGCTGAGCACAAAGGCCCGGCGTTCCCGCTCCGGCGTGTCGATCACCCGGGTGCGGGCGCTGCCGCCCTCGGCGTAGGTCATTTTGCGATCCTTCCGGCCCAGCGTCTTCTCGATGATCGGCTCGTAGTCCTCTTCGTCGAGGAGCGCCTTGAAGACCAGGTACTTGTCGGGGTCGACGGCGCCCTGCACCACGGTTTCGCCCAGGCCCCAGGCCGCGCTGATCACGGCGGCCCCGGGAAACCCGGTGTCGGTGTCGATCGAGAACATCACGCCGGAACCGGCGAGGTCGCTGCGCACCATCCGTTGCACGCCGATCGACAGCGCCACGTCGAGATGGTCGAATTTCTTCACCTCGCGGTAGCTGATCGCCCGGTCGGTGAACAGCGACGCGTAGCAGCGCCGGCAGGCGTCGAGCAGATCGCGTTCACCGCTGACGTTGAGGAAGGTCTCCTGCTGGCCGGCGAAGCTGGCGTCCGGCAGGTCTTCGGCGGTGGCGCTGCTGCGCACGGCGACGGGCACGTTGGCCATCTCGGCATCTTTGGCCAGGGTGCGGTAGTACACCCTGATGTCATCCGCGATGTCTCCGGGGAATTCGCCGGCCAGGAATGCCTCCCGCAGGTTCTGGCCGGTTTCCCGCAGGGTCGACATACCCGAGTGGTACCTGTCCAGCTGCGCGCGGATCACGGCCTCCAGGCCGTTGGCGTCGACGAAGGCGCGGTAGGCATCCGCGGTGGTGGCGAATCCGTTGGGTACCCGCACCCCGCGCGCCGCGAGTGAGCGCACCATCTCGCCCAGGGACGCATTCTTGCCGCCGACCTGAGCGATATCCGTCAGACCGATGGAATCGAACCAGACCACTTCGCGACCACGCATGACTCCTCCAGTAGGTTGCGGCACCGAACCCCCGCAGCCGCAACCTACTGCTGTGCGGCGGATGCGGCTAGAGTGCTGCGACCTGCCGGGCCGGGCTCAGCGGCATGCGCCGGCCACGGCGATCTGCTCGTCGGATGGGCGGCCGTAGGCCTGGATGCCCGAGCCAGGTACGTCGAAGCCCTGGCTGATCGACCAGGCCGTGGCCCAGGCCTCCTGGTCCTGGTTGAACGCGGCGCCCGAGAAGAGCGGCGAGCAGTTCTCCCGAAAGACCTGGGTGTGCCCCACCTCGTGGGCGACGATCGCGTGGGCGTCCGGACCGTCGTACCAGAGCTCCTCGATCGTGTAGTTGAGGCTGATGATCGACCAACCGCCGTCGGAGTCGTAGGTCTCTGCGGTGCCGGAGAGCCAGCCGGCGCCGAGCCCGGACACCTCGGGCGCCCAGACGAACTCCAGGGCCATGCCGTTGCTGAGCGAGCGGGCGTACGCCTCGATCTCCCGGCGCACCGCCCAGGCCGGATCGGCGGCCTCGGCCTGGTGGATGGCCTCCGAGGAACGCACCTGGGCCTCGGCATCCGTCATCGAAACCAGGAACGCGGCATCCCTGGCGCTGGCCATGGCTGGATCCCGTGCGTACTCGATCAGCCGGAGGAGCGGAACCTGCACCGAACGATTCGAGAGGGTGCTCTCCCCGATAGTCTGCTCCGCCCGGGTCGCCGCCGCGGTGAAATAGGCCGCCTCGGCCGCGTTGAGGTCATCCCCGCCGGTCGTCGCCGCCTGGGCCGACGCGCGCAACCGGTCCTCGGCACGCTGCGATCGCCCGGTCAGGCCCTCGAGGCGCTCCGCCTCGGACGAGACCTGCCAGGGCAGGCTGTCGTCGATGTCGATGCCGTTGTTCCGAGCCGGTTCGATCGCTTCGGCGGCGGGTTCGGATGCCTCGATGACGGGTTCGAGCTCGGCCAGGAGCTCGCGAAGCACGACGGCTTCGGCGAGTGCGTCGTCGGCGAATGCCGGCGTGGCGGTCACGGCGCGGATTCGCTCGGCGAGCCAGACCAGGTTGCGCGCTCTGGCGTCGGAGGCGTTCCTGGCGTCGGTCTCCTCGCCGATCTGGGTGGTGTGCGCCGAGGCGGCCGTCTCGTAGCGGTTCTGGGCGGCCGCGCCCCAACCCCAGAATCCGGCACCGCCCAGAGCGACGGCGAGCAGCACGGCCAGCGTCGTCAGAATGGTGCGGCGTGTTCTGGAACGGGGCGTGGGGAGGGCGGACGGTTCGCCGGGTGGCGCCGCGAGCGTCGGGTCCTGCGTCACGGCTCCCCCTCGCGTCGGCATCAGCGTAGCGCCCGGCCGCCGTGCCCGGCGACACGCGGAAGATCGATTATCGTCGGAGGATGACCGACCCACTGCCTCCGGTGTCCCTGCGTCCCCTTCTCGACACCGATTCCGCGCGTGTGCTCGAGTTGAACAGCGCCGCGGTGCCCGCGGTCAACGACCTCGGTGCCGACGACCTGGCGGCGCTGATCGCGGCGAGTCACAGCACCATCGCCGTCGTGGCGGATGCCGATCCGGACACCGTGCTCGGTTTCGCGATCCTGTTCGCGGCCGGCGCCGACTACGCCAGCGAGAACTACAGGTACTTCTCCGAGCAGGCACACACGTTCCTCTATCTGGACCGGATCGTGGTGGCTGCCGATCATCGGGGCCGGGGGCTCGGCGCACAACTGTACTCGGCGGTCTTCGACGCCGCCCGGGCGTTGCCCACCGAGGTGGTCTTCTGCGAGGTCAACCTGCAGCCGCCCAATCCCCGGTCGCTGGCCTTCCACGAACGATTGGGCTTCACCGAGATCGGGCAGCAGGCCACCAAGGACGACACCGTGGTCGTGTCGCTGTTGAGCGCATCCGTCACACGGGTTCGGTCGGCGCCTGAGCAGTAGCCGGTCCGGCTACGCTGAACGACATGAAGCACGCCAGCGCCGGCACCGGCATCGACCTCCCGCCTGTTCTCGACGGCTGGGTGGGCGAGCAGCGCTGGTTTGCCGGCAAGGCACACAGCCCCGTGCTGCAGAGCATCGGCCAGTGGGACCTGCCCACCGACGAGGTGGGGGTGCGCATCGCCTGCCACCTCGTGCTCGACACGGCCAGCAGATTCTCGACGCTGTATCAACTGCCGCTGACCGAGCGCACCGAGCCGCTGCCCGACTCGTCGGCCCTCATCGCGCAGACCACAGGGAGCGACGGGCACCCCGGTTTCGTCTACGACGCCCCGCACGACCCCGCCTACGCCGCGGCCCTGCTCAGGTTCATCGCCACGGGTGCGTCGATGACATCCGTCGACCCGGTGGGGGTCACAGCACGGGGCGAGTTGCTCCGCGCCGGGGGCGTTGCCGACGACCTGACCCGGCAGCAGGTCACGGCCAGCCGGGTCCTCACCGGCGAGCAGTCGAACACCTCCATCATCGTCGATGTCGCCGACGCCGCCGGCCGGCCCGGCCGGCCCGTCATCTGCAAGGTGTTCAGGGTGATCGCCGCCGGCGCGAATCCTGATGTGTCGGTGCAGTCCGCTCTCGCCGGAGCCGGATCCAGGTTCGTTCCCGAGCCGATCGGTGCGGTGTCCGGCGAGTGGACGAGCCCGCTCACAGGCGCACGGCACAGCGGGCATCTTGTGTTCTCGCAGGAGTTCCTGCCCGGGGTCGAAGATGCCTGGCGGGTGGCCCTGCGCGCCGCGGAGCACGGCGACGACTTCAGCGGGCCGGCGCACGCCCTGGGCGTCGCGACCGCCGCCGTGCACAGGGACCTCGACAGGGCGTTCCCCACCGTGGCGTCCAGCCCGAGTGTGGTGGAGAACCTGTGCTCGACGATGCGCGAACGGTATCGCCTGGCCGCACGGGAGATCCCGGAGCTGGCCGCGCACAGTGAGGCGGTGGAGGCCGTGTTCGCCAGGGCCCAGGCCGCATCCTGGCCGCATCTGCAGCGCATCCACGGCGACTACCACCTGGGCCAGGTGCTCGATGTGCCCGGTCGGGGATGGGTGCTGATCGACTTCGAGGGCGAACCGCTCCGCCCGCTGGCCGAACGGTCGCTGCCGGACATCCCCCTGCGCGATGTGGCCGGCATGCTCCGCTCGTTCGACTACGTGGGCGCGACCATCGCCATGCGTGCCCCGGCGGCGGGGCCGGCCGCGACCGACTGGGCCATGGATGCCAGGGCCGCCTTCCTGCGGGGTTACCACGAAGACGGCGGCGGCGCCCCGGATGGCTCCGCCGGCACCTCCCTGGCCGGGCAGGAGCACCTGTTGGCGGCCTTCGAACTCGACAAGGCGGTCTACGAGAGCGTCTACGAGGTGCGCAACCGACCGTCCTGGCTGCCGATCCCGTTGCGTGCGGTGCGACGCCTGGCCCAGGACGCCCCCGTCGGGTCCGGCCGCGCCACGGCCTAGCCAGCCGCCTCGCGGCACCAGGTCAGGAGCGCTTCTTCAGCTCCGGGAACTGGTCGTCGCGCCACTCGTCGGCCAACCGTTCGTTCGCGGCGGCGGCCTCGTTCTCGCGCGCCCGCAGCTCCACCCGGCGGATCTTGCCCGAGTTGGTCTTGGGTAGCTCGAAGAATTCCACCCGGCGCACCCGCATGTACGGCGGCAGGCCGTTGCGGGCATGCCGCAGCACGGCCAGGGCCGTCTCGGCATCCGGCGCCCAGCCGTCGGCCAGGGCCACGTAGGCCTTGGCGATGTTCAGCCTGGTGTCGTCGGGGGCCGGCACGACGGCGGCCTCCATCACGGCGGGGTGCTCGATCAGCACGCTTTCCACCTCGAACGGGGAGACCTTGTAGTCGGAGGACTTGAAGATGTCGTCGGTGCGGCCGATGAAGGTCAGATAGCCGTTCTCGTCCCGGTTGGCCACGTCTCCGGTGTGGAAGTAGCCGTCACGCAGCACCTCGGCGCTCCGCACCGTGTCGCCGTGGTAGCCGCTCATCAGGTTGACGGCCACGGCGGTGAGGTCCAGGCAGATTTCGCCCTCCTCGGTGAGCGCCCCGGTGATCGGGTCTACGAGCACCACGGCCACGCCGGGCAGCGGCAGTCCCATCGAGCCGGCCAACAGCTTCGAGCCGGGCACGTTGCCCACGATCGCTGTGGTCTCGGTCTGCCCGTAGCCGTCCCGGATGGTCAGGCCCCAGGCGCGCTGGATCTGGCTGATCACCTCGGGGTTGAGCGGCTCACCCGCCGAGAGGATTTCGCGGAGGCTCGCCGGCTTGGCGCCGACATCCGACTGGATCAGCATGCGCCACACCGTCGGCGGCGCGCAGAAGGTGGTGACGGCCGCGCGGTGCAGCTGGTGCGTCAGCGCCGCGGGATTGAACTTCGAGTAGTTGTAGATGAACACGGTGGCCTCGGCGATCCACGGCGAGAAGAAGCAGCTCCAGGCGTGCTTGCCCCAGCCGGGCGAGCTGATGGCCAGGTGCACGTCGTCGGGGCAGAGGCCCAACCAGTACATGGTGGACAGGTGCCCGACCGGGTACGACGTCTGGCTGTGCACCACCATCTTGGGCTTGCTGGTGGTGCCGGAGGTGAAGTAGATCAGCGACGGGTCGGTGGAGGACACGGGCACCTCAACCTTGCCGGTCTCGGCCTGGTGGGACTCTGCGTAGCCGGTCCAACCCGCGGTCGGCTGGCCGACGCAGATGCGCGAGAAGTCCCCGGGCACGTCGTCGAATTTGGCGGTGTCTGCGGCGTTGGCGATCACGTGCTGCACGCCGGCGCGAAGCACCCGGTCGGCCAGGTCGTGGGTGCCGAGCACCGTCGAGGTGGGCAGGATGACCGCGCCCACCTTCATGATGGCGAGCATGGTCTCCCAGAGCTCCACCTGGTTGCCGAGCATGAGCATGACGTGGTCGCCCTTGGCCACACCGTGCTGCAGGAGCCAGGTGGCGACCTGGTCGGAGCGGGTGGCCATCGCGTCGAAGCTGACCTTGAGCTCACGGCCGTCTTCCTCGACGATCCACAGCGCGGTCTTCTGATTGCCCGTGGCGATCACGTCGAACCAGTCGGTCGCCCAGTTGAAGCTGTCGCCCACATCCGGCCAGACGAAGGCGGCGGACGCACCCCGGTGATCACTGCGCAGCTCGAGGAGCTGGTCGCGGGCGCGGCGGAAGTTGGTCGTGCTGGGGCGCTCAGTCATGGTTCCATCATCCTCACCCGCGGATGCCGCCAGCGGCATGGACGGGCATCCGGCTGGGAATATGTGCACGGAGGGTGTCCGGCGGGAGCGAAGCGGGCCAGACTGCGGGCATGGCTGTCGCACCTACGCTCTCCCCCATGCTCGCCAAGGCCGTCGACACGGTTCCGGAGCCGAACAGCGTGCCAGGGGGCCTCTGCTACGAGCCCAAATGGGACGGCTTCCGCAGCATCGTCTCGTTCGACGGCACCACCAGCACCATCGCCAGCCGCGGCTCCAAGATGCTCACCCGGTACTTCCCCGAGCTCACCTTCGCGTTCGAAGACCTGCTGCCGGAGCCCTGCGTGCTCGACGGGGAGATCGTGTTGCGCACCGGCGAGCCCGGCAGCGAACACCTGTCGTGGGAGCAACTGTCACAGCGCATCCACCCGGCGGCCAGCCGGGTGCGCCGGCTCGCCGACGAGACCCCGGCCACCTTCATCGCCTTCGACCTGCTCTCCAGGGGAACGCACAGCCTGCTCGACACCCCGTTCGTCGACCGCCGCGCGGCCCTGGAAGACCTGGTCGGCACGCTGGGCGATCCGATCCACCTCACCCGCACCACCACGGATGTGGCCCTGGCCCGCCGGTGGTTGGTCGAATTCGAGGGTGCGGGCCTGGACGGCATCGTCGCCAAGCCGCTCACGGCCGTGTACACGCCGGGCAAGCGGTCGATGTTCAAGGTCAAACACCACCGCAGCGCGGATGTCGTGCTGCTCGGCTACCGCATGCACGTGAGCGGCAGCGGGGTGGGATCGCTGTTGCTCGGCCTCTACGACGCCGACGGCGAGTTGCGCAGCGTCGGCGGGGCATCCGCGTTCAGCGACGCCTGGCGGCTGCGGCTCATCGACGAGTTGGAGCCGCTCGTGCTGCACGACGACAACGGCGCAGTGGTCACCGGCGAGGGCGAACGCAACCGCTTCTCGGCGAACAAGGACACCTCATTCGTGCGGCTCAGGCCCAGCCGGGTGCTCGAAGTGCGATACGACCACATGGAGGGCGACAGGTTTCGGCACACCGTGCAATTCGAGAGGTGGCGGCCGGACCGGGACGCGCGCTCGTGCACCTTCGAGCAGCTGGAGCGGCCGATCGAGTACGACCTCGGTGACGTGCTGGACTGACCGTCCAGCGGCCGGGTGACGTAACCTCGGGTCGCATTCCGCCGGGTGGCCGGCACCGTGCCTATGGTTGCAACACCTCGAGCAATCGCTCCGGGACGATCGAAGCGGCAGCAGCAGTGCCGCTGCTTCGCCGTGCCACCGCACCCCTCGACGCATCCGCTGCCGACCACGATTGGACCACTCATGACCGACACCGCACCGACCGACACCGCACTGCTCGACACCGCACTCGACGACCGTTGGGCGACAGCGCCCGTACCCGGCACCCCGGCGGGCTGGCTCGAGCGGGCCAGGGAGGTGTCGGACATCCTCATCGTCGACGCCGTCGACCGGGACAGGGCAAACCTGGCTCCACACGCCGAGGTGCGCCTGCTCAAGGCCTCCGGCCTGGTCACCCTGCTCGGACCCCTCGCCCACGGCGGCGGCGGGCAGAGCTGGGAGACCGCCTACCAGGTGATCCGCATCGTCGCCCGCGGCGACGGCTCGATCGGCCAGTTGCTCGGTTACCACTATCTCTGGGCGTGGGCGGCCCGCCTGGTCGCCACCGACGAGCAGATCGAGGCCGTGGAGGAGCTCTACACCGCTAACAACTTCCTCTTCGGCGGGGCGGTCAACCCGCGCGATTCCGACCTCACCGTGACCGAAGACGGCGACGAGCTGGTCTTCAGCGGCCGCAAGTCGTTCTCCACCGGCGGAGCGGTGGCCGACCTCACCGTGCTCGAGGGGGTGCTTTCGGGAACCGAGACACACATCTTCGCCATCGTGCCCACCGACCAGCCAGGCATCGTCTTCGGCGGCGACTGGGACAACCTCGGCCAGCGGCTCACCGAGTCAGGCTCCGTCGAGATCCGCGACGTGCGGGTGCCGTGGGCGGCCGCCGCCGGGTTCGTCGAGAAGGTCTTCCAGCCCCTGATCTACAACACCCTCAATGTGCCGGCGATCCAGCTGGTCTTCACGAACTTCTACCTGGGCATCACGCAGGGCGCCCTCGAGACGGCGTCGGCGTACACCCGCACCTCCACCCGCGCCTGGCCGTACGGCGGCGACAACAAGGAACGCGCCACCGATGAGTGGTACCTGCTCGAGGGCTACGGCCAGCTGCAGTCCAAGCTCTGGGCCGACGAGGCGCTCACCGACCGCGCCGGCGCCGAGATCAGCCAGGTACTGCACGCGCCACGCGAGCAGCTCACCGAACGGCGCCGGGGCGAGATCGCGGTGCTGATCGCCGCCGCCAAGTTGCGCGCCATCGAGGACGGCCTGGAGACCACAAGCAAGATCTACGAGCTCACCGGCGCCCGCGCATCCGCCAACTCGGTGGGACTGGACATCTTCTGGCGCAACCTCCGCACGCACAGCCTGCACGACCCGGCCGCCTACAAGAAGCGCGAGGTGGGCCAGTACGTGCTCCTCAACGAGGTGCCGGAGCCCTCCTGGTACACCTGACCTGGCCGCGGGTTCTCGTTCGCAGACTTCCCGCCTTCATCGCGACAACGAAGGCGGGAAGTCTGCACACGACGTGGCGGGGTCCGCGGGTCAGTCCTTGCGGCCGGCGAGGAAGTAGGCGATCGGCCCGGCGAAGTTGATGGAGATCACGGCCGCCCAGACACCCTTGGGACCGTTGACCTTCTTGGCGGGCCGATGCGCGAGGTCGCTCCAGGCGAGTCCGGCCAGCACGAGCTGCACGACTCCCGCGGCCACCGTGCCGAACTTCTGGGGCCCGGCCATCTCGCTCCACTTTCGCTTAGCCATGTCACTCTCCCGTCGTCGTCGCGTTGTCGCCTCCGCTGGCGCCACGCGTTGCTCGAATCATGCCACCGAACGGTCTCGGACGACGCCCACAGGGCTCACGGGAGCAACATCCGGCGCAATTCCGATTCCGCGGATGCCACGCGGGCCGGATCGATCGTCTCACCGGCGGTGAACGCGTCCACCACCCGCGGGTCGACGTAGCTCGTGCGGGCGATGGTGGGTGTGTTGCCGAGCACCTCCGCCGCGGCCTGCATGGCCGCCGTGAGCGCCCGCGCCCTGGCCCGCTTGGTCGCTTCAGGCCCGTTCTTCGCCAGGCTGATCGCCGCCGCGATGGTGCCGCGCAAGGTGCGGAAGTCCTTGGCGGTGAAGTCCCCGCCGGTGTGCTCCTTGATGAACTCGTTCACATCGGCGGCCGACACCGTGCGCGGCTCGCCATCGTCGTCCCAGGCCAGGAACGGCGCGTCCGGGGCGTCATCCGGTGCGTCCCGCACGAACGCGGCCACGTCGGGGTCGATCAGGCTGCTCTGCCAGGATTGCCCGCTCTTGGCGGGGAAGGCGAAGTGCACGGTGTCGCCGTCGACGCTCACGTGCGAGCGCTGCAGCGTGGTGAGGCCGTGGCTGCCGTTCTCCTCGGCGTACCGGTCACTGCCGATGCGCAGGGCACCGGAATCGAGGATCCGGAAAGCGGCCGCGAGGGCGCGTTCCCTGGTGGCTCCGGGTTGGCGCAGGCACCGGGTCACGTAGCCGCGGGCCCCTGGCAGCGATTCGGCCAGCTCCAGGGCTCGGGCGAACTTCACCCTGTCCTGTTTGAGGCGCCAGTCCGGGTGATACAGGTATTGGCGCCGGCCCGCTGCATCCACCCCGGTCGCCTGGATGTGCCCGTTGGGATAGGGGGCGATCCAGACATCCCGCCACGCCGGCGGGATGGCCAGGGCGCCGAACCGGGCACGCAGCTCGGGGTCGGCGATGACGAGCCCGGCCGGGTCCAGGTAGCTGAAGCCTCGGCCGGAGCGCCGGCGGGCATACCCGGGACCGGAGGTGTTGCTGCGGCGCAACCGGATGGTGCGGGGCCGTGCCGCGCCTGGCGGGGTGGCCGCGGATTTCGGGGTCTGGGTTCGAGTTCTGGTCGCCATGACGTCCTCCGGCAGACTGTGGGTTTTTCAGCGTAAGCGTGCGCCGCGGTCCGGGCAAGCACGGAGTGCACCCCGGGCTCCGAGAACTCGGGAGGCGCGGTGGTCGGGAGCGCTCCACCCGCTATCTATACTGTTCTCACGACCCGCGGCGAGCACCCTGCGGGCTACGCGAGAGAAAGCCACCATGCTTGCCGATATCGACACCCTTCCCCCGCTCGTTTTCGGCGATCCGAGCGAGTTCCGCGAGTTGCAGGTGGCGTTGGTGATGAGCGGCGACAAGACCGGTTCGTCGCACCTCCGCGTCGCCTACGAGCTGGCGGGCGAACCGCTGCCCGTCGTGGGCACCGAGTACGCCGTGGTCGATTCCGCGAACACCCGCGTGGCCGTCGTCGAGGTGCTCGAGGTCAGTGAGCACACCGTCGCGGAGACCACCCTGGAACTGGCCGAGCACGAATCCCCCACGCTGGAAACCTGGCACGCCATGCACCGCGCCTACTGGGAGACGCTGGTGCCGGCCATCCGTAAGCACCTCGGCGAGCCCGACTGGCAGCTGACGGATGCCGAACCCGTGATCAGCAAGGTATTCCGCGTGGTGCACGCCCCCGTCATCTAAGCGGAGGCCGAGGCGGCCGCTTCCCGGGACCGGCCAGCGCGAGCAGCCTGGTGCTGATGTGCCGGCGATAATCCCGCGGTGATCCTCACCGGACCGCTCTCCCGGCCCCGCGGCGGGATCCCCGCCTGGCCGAGGTGCTCGCCGTGTTCCAGCGACCGCTCTCGGCCGTGGCCTTGGGCGAAC
This sequence comes from Cryobacterium sp. W22_MBD10_FK3, assembly GCF_052113745.1. Classification (NCBI taxonomy): domain Bacteria; kingdom Bacillati; phylum Actinomycetota; class Actinomycetes; order Micrococcales; family Microbacteriaceae; genus Cryobacterium; species Cryobacterium sp. W22_MBD10_FK3. Next base: position 177,555 of record NZ_JBGQOH010000002.1, on the reverse strand, counting down.
CCGCCTCGGCGGCGGCCTGGAAGTCGAAGCCATCCTGGGGCATCATCGCAAGCGGCGACCACGCCATCAACCCGGCTGTGGAGCGGTTCAACTGCGAACGCCGGCACCACCCAGCCCGCGGACATGGATGCGCCGCACCTTGTCGCGCAGACCCACCCCAGTGATGTCGCCGACCTCATCGAGGTCGCGGCGAAGAGCACCACCCCGATCATCGACTAGAAACGGAACCCACGATGCCTTACATCACAACCACCGACGGAACCGAGATCTACTACACCGAGCAGGGCACCGGCCAGCCCGTGCTGCTCAGCCACGGCTGGCCGCTGTCGTCGGACGCCTGGCAGGTCGAGCTCAAGCTGCTCGCCGATGCGGGCTACCGCGCCATCGCGCACGACCGCCGCGGCCACGGGCGTTCGTCGAAGACCTACACGGGCAACGACATGGACACCTACGCCCAGGACCTGGCAGAGCTGGTCGAAGCCCTCGACCTCACCGACCTCGTGGTGATCGGCCACTCCACCGGTGGCGGCGAGGTGGTGCGTTACGCCGCCCAGCACGGCGCCGGCCGGGTCGTGAAGGTCATCACCGCCGGAGCCGTGCCGCCGCTGATGCTGAAGACCGCGAGCAACCAGGAGGGCACCCCGATCGAGGCGTTCGACGGTATCCGTGCCGCGGTTCTCAAGGACCGCTCGCAGTTCTGGAAGGACCTCTCCGAGGCCTTCTTCGGCGCGAACCGGGACGGCTCCTCGGTGTCGCAGGGCGCGAAGGACGACTTCTGGCGCCAGGGCATGCTGGTGAACCTCGCCGCTGCCTACGACTGCATCAAGGCATTTTCGGAGACCGATTTCACCGAGGACCTCAAGGCCCTCGATGTGCCCATTTTCATCGCCCACGGTGACGACGACCAGATCGTTCCGATCGCCGCTGCCGCGCTCAAAACAGCGGAGCTGGTCAAGGACGGCACCCTGAAGGTCTACCCGGGCGCCCCGCACGGCATTTACGGCGACTACCAGGACACCCTCGACGCCGACATCCTCGCGTTCATCGCCACGTAGCACCGGCAACGCAGGTTCAGTGAGGGTGCGGCAGCCTGCCGCCGCACCCTCACGAGGCGATCTAGCCGGCGCGGCGGGATGCCGCGGCGATGCCGGCAACGACGAGCAGCAGCCCGATGCCCACGACGGCCGTGAGCATCCAGGTGACCAGGTCAAAACCATTCGGAACCAGCTCGCGGGCGGCCAGGAAGGCCGCGAGAGCGAGCATCAGGGCGCCCCAGAGAATGGTCGCGAAGAGCGGCCGGCGCGGGGGAAGCGGCTCGGGCGCCGGCGCCGCCGGTTCTGACGCGACCCGCGTCGTGTGCGGCGGCGTCGTGTCTTGCGGAGCCGTGTACTGCGGAGCCGTGTTCTGCGGAGCCGTGTTCTCCGGAGCCGCAGGCAGCGGCGTCGTGGGTTCAGTGTTCGGGCCGGCGGTCGGGCTGGTCGGGTCGGTCATGATGATCTCCTAGCGCGCCGTTAGCGCAGTACCGGTTGGTTGATGGTGACCTGGCCGAAGAGTGTCCAGACCCGCACCGTCGTGACACCGGTGCCGCTTCCGTCTGCCACGGTTCGGGAGTCGTAGAACAGCACTCCGCCGCGGTCCAGCTCGTCCACCCCTGAGTAGTCGACTCCGCCGGCCAGGCTGCTGGCCTCCACGGCCACGGTGCGGTTGTCGGGCAGCCGCAGCTCCACATCACCGAACGCTATCCACACGTCCACGGTCTGATCGGCCCCGGCCGACGCGTTCTCGACATCCGTCAGGTCGATCACGGGGTCGCCGGCGATCATCGCGAAGCCCGAGGGGCTGCTGGTGCTGTACTGCCAGGTGGGGTCCCCGAAGGTGGCTATCTCGGTTCCCGCGGGGATGAAGGCGGTGCCGGCCACCGAAATGGCCAGCGCAATGCTGAAGAAGTTCAGCCAGCCGCCCTCCTTGCCGCGGATGCCGGCCACGATGATGCCCAGGGCGATCACGGCGAGCGCGGCGGAGGCTCCCACCAGGAAGGCACTGGTCGACCAGGCGCCATCGGCCACGAAGGAGGCAGCGACGGCGCCCGCGCTCAGGGCGAGTCCGGCGACGACGGAGATGAAGCCGGCGCCCAACTGCTTGCGGCGATGCATGGCCCGGTAACGCTGCGGGTCGAAGGAGGAGGCCTGCGCGGTCGGACGAGTGCCGGCGCCGTACGGGTCAGAACCGTACGGCGCAGGACCAGACGGGGTGGAACCGTACGGCGCGGAACCGTATGGCGCGGAACCGTACGGCGCAGTGCCGTAGGCGGCCGACCCTGACGGGGCTCCCCCGGATGGCGCAGCCCCGGCCGCGGCGGTGCGGCCGCTGCCGGTCAGGTCATCCCAGAGCGACGGCCCCGTCGGCGCGGAATTCGCTGCCGGGGGGTCTGGCACGGACGGAATGGGTGGCACGAAGGTCGAGGTCGGGGCGCTCGGCGCTGCCGAGCCCGGGTCCGTTACGGTCGGCTGGGGCGCGCCGGCTGCAGAGGACGAGCCGGATGCGGCGCCCGCGGAGCCCGAGCCAGGAGCGGTGGGAGCGGTGGGAGCGGCATAGGCAGCGCTCTGGTATCCCTCCGCTCGCTGATTGCGCGGTGACGGCACCCGCTTGGCGATGTAGATCACCAGGAGCACGATGCCCACGGTGAGCCCGATCGCCCAGCTCGTGCGCAGCAGCACCTCGAGCCAGCCGGGCATCGACCAGACCTCGGGTGGTCCCTGCCACCAGATGCCCTGCATCCAGGGCACGAAGGTGAGGAACAGGAGCACCCCGACGGCGATCATGGCCGGTTCGAAGATCTGGCGGGCGGCCTGCTCGACCAGACTGCGCCCGGTTTCGTCGGGCATCAGGGCCCAGCCGACGGCGTAGAGGAAGAAGATGGGGCCGCCGAGGATGGCGATCACCACGGCGATGCCCCGCACGACCAGCGGGTCGAGCCCGGTGCGGGTGGCGACGGCTCCGCACACCCCGGCCAGCCACCGGTCCCGGCCGCGCACGAAGCCGAGGCCGCGCACCCAGTCGAAGAACGCGGTGCCACCCGGGGGTCTGGGCTGCCTGCCGGCGTCCGGGGCGCCATACGGGGTACCTGGAGTGTGGGTGGACGGTGCATCTGTCATGGCTCCATACTGCTGCCGACCGGGCTGCCGCGGCCATGGGGGAAGACCCTGATTACACCCTGACCGTGCCGGCCAGGGTGCACCGGGCAACCCCATGGGTGCTTGGATGGTGCTGTGACCGACCTGCGCCCCACCGAATCCCGTTTCACCGGGCCCCTCGTGCGGCCACGGCTGCGCATCGTGGCCGGTGTCTGCGCGGGTTTCGCCAGGCACTCCGGCCTGCCGGTCACGTTCGTGCGCACGGTCACCTTCGTCCTCGCCCTCTGCGGTGGCGCCGGGGTGCTGCTCTACGGCTGGTTGTGGGCCACGACACCCGACGAATCCGCGGCTGCCGGCCGTGGCGACGAGAGATCCGACCGCTTGCCCAAGGCCGCGCTCACGACCTCCGGGCCTCCTCCCACCGGCGCCATCCCCACGACGCAGAACCGGGCGGCGGACGCGTCCGAGGCGGCAGCCGCCGAGCACCGGCGGGCCCCCATCACCGAGATCCTGCTCGGCCTGGCGCTGGTCGGCACGGCGGGCGCGCTGATCGCCAACCGGCTCGGCGCCGAACTGCCGCTGGATGCCATCATCCCCGCGATCGTGGCGCTGGCGGGCACCGGGCTGGCCTGGCGGCAGTTCGCGGAGCTGCGGAGCGGAGCCGGGCCCCGCAGCTCTGGCATGCTCGTGCGCGCCCTCGGGGCGCTGGTTCTGGTCGCGCTCGGCATCCTGCTGTTCTTCGTCACGAGCGAGCGCCCCAATGTCTGGACAGTGGTGGTCGCCGCCCTGTCGGTGCTCGTTGGGGTCGCCGTGGTCGTGGCCCCGTGGGCGGTGCGGCTCACGCGCGACCTCTCCGACGAGCGGGCCGCCCGGGAGCGGGAGGCCGAGCGGGCCGAGATGGCCGCCCACCTGCACGATTCGGTGCTGCAGACCCTGGCCCTCATCCAACAGAAAGCCGGCCCGCACTCGGATGCCGCCAGGCTCGCCCGCGCCCAGGAACGAGACCTGCGGGAGTGGCTGTTCACCGGCGCACCCACCGGTCCGGTCGATCTGGCCGCCGAACTGCGCGGAATCGCCACCGTGGTGGAACGCGAATTCGCCGTGCACGTCGACGTCGTCTCGGTGGGCACCACCGACCGGGAGGTGCCGGAGGCCCTGCTCGCGGCCGCGCGGGAAGCCATCCTCAACGCCGCCAGGCACGCCGGTGGCAGCGTCTCGGTGTACGTCGAATCCTCCCCCACCGCCATCGAGGTCAGCATCACCGACCGCGGACCCGGTTTCTCGGTCGGTGCGATCCCCGCGGATCGGATGGGTGTGCGCGAGTCGATCCTGGCCCGGATGCAACGCGCCGGCGGCACCGCCACCGTGCAGGCCGGCCCTGGCGGCAGCGGCACCGAGATCCGGCTCGCCCTCCCCCTCCACAGTCAGGAAGACACTCCATGACCGACCCGACCGCCAGCACCGACGACAGCGCACCCTGCGACCTCACCGTGGTGATCGTCGACGACCATTCGATCTTCAGGTCGGGCCTTCGCTCTGAGCTCGATCCTGCCCTCAGGGTTCTCGGCGAGGCAGCGACGGTCGACGAGGCCGTCGACGTCGTCGTGGCCACCCAGCCGCGCGTCGTTTTGCTCGACGTGCACCTGCCCGGCGGCACCGGCGGCGGCGGCGCCGAGGTGATCCGCGCCGCCGCGCCCCTGGCACCGGCCACCCTCTTCCTGGCGCTGAGCGTGTCGGATGCGGCAGACGACGTCGTCACCGTCATCAGGGCGGGCGCCCGCGGCTACATCACCAAGAGTTCGTCTGGGGCCGAGGTCTCGGACGCCGCCCGCCGGGTGGCCGGCGGCGACGCGGTCTTCTCGCCGCGCCTGGCCGGCTTCGTGCTCGATGCCTTCGGCGCCGTCGCCGGCGAGACCGCCGCCACCAACGACGAGCTCGACAGGCTCTCGGCCAGGGAGCAGGAGGTGATGCGGCTGATCGCCCGCGGCTATGCCTACAAGGAGGTGGCCAGCGCTCTCTTCATCTCCCCCAAGACCGTGGAGACCCACGTGTCCGCGGTGCTGCGCAAGCTGCAGCTCTCCAGCCGGCACGAGCTCACGGCTTGGGCCACTGCCCGCAAGCTGCTCTAACCGGGGGTGCCGAACCGTTCCACGAAGGCCTTCATGATGGTGGCCGGCTCGGTCACCATTGAGGCTTCGATGGCGGCGATCACGTCGTCGTAGGCATCCGGCTCGAAGTAGCCGTTGTCGTGGTAGACCCGCAGCCTGGTGAGGATGCCCGCCTGCGTGAGCTCAGGGTGGAACTGGGTGGCATAGACATTCCGGCCGATCCTGAATCCCTGCACCGGGCAGGACTCCCCTGTGGCCAGCAGCACGGCGCCGGTCGGCAGCACAGTGCAGGCCTCCTTGTGCCCCACGAAGGCCTCGAACCTCGCTGCCACCCGGCCGAACAGCTGGTCGGCGGCGCCCTCAGGGGTGAGGCTCACCACGATGGGTCCGGCCACCTCTGACCAGGTGTCGTCGACGACCCCGTCGAGGTAACTGGTGAGCAGTCCGATGCCGTAGCAGGCGCCGAGGAAGGGGAAGTCAGCTGTCAGCACCTGATCGAGCAGGCCGGCCAGTTCCCGTTCCACCCGATGCTGCACCGCGGACTTGGTTTCATCGGGGTCGCTCGCGTTGAACGGACTACCGCCCACGATCACGCCGGAGTAGTCGGCCAGGGCGATCGGCGGCATCGGTGCGGCCTCAAGACGCACCCGGTGCAGCTGCTCCGGCAGCAGTCCGCCGGCCGCCAGGAACCCCGCGTACTCGTCGTCGGCGGCCTCATCCTCGGAACGGGTCGCCAGCAGCAGAAAGGGCTTCACCGCCCCATGTTACCGATCATGTGCGTGCATCGTGGTGATCTGACAACGGGATTGCCCGGCAGCCAGAGGCGAGCCAGAGGCGCCGGGCCGCGGGCGCATCCAGGCACGACGGAGGCCGCTCCCCGGCGCGCCGGGGAGCGGCCCCGTCTGACGGGGGTGCCCTAGCGCTTCAGCGCTCGGCGTCGCCCGAGGACCAGCAGTGCTATCCCGGCCGCCACCAGGGCGAGCACGGCACCGAAGCCGCCCGACGAGTCGACTCCCGTGGCAGCCAGGGCCTGGCCGTGGTTCTTGGTGGCCGCGGCCGCAGCAGCGGGTGTCGGCGTCGGCGTGGCGGTCGCCGTCGGTGGTGTGACCGCCGGGGCGGTGGGGCTGGGGGTCGGTGCGGGCTCGGTCACCGGCTCAGGCCCGTTGTTCTCCACGAGTCCGGCCGCCCGCACGTGCTCGGAGTGCATTCCGAACGAGTCGGCGATGCGCGGAACCCAGCAGGCGTCATTGTGACGCCCCTCCGGGTACAGCGCATAGGTGTGCGGAACCCCCTTGCCGGTGAGCAGGGTGTCCAGTGACCGCGCTGCGTTGTCGAAGGCATAGTCATCGAACTCGCAGGCGTCGAAGAAGTAGTCGTTCCGCGACAACGCCTCGGTGGACAGTGCGGCCACGACCGTGAGCGGGGATGCCGACTGGCCCTCTGGTCCGCCGGGTGAGGTTACACCCACCTGCGCCGGGGCCAGGTTCAGGGCTCCCATGTGCGAGGCCATCGAGGAGAACAGGTCGGGGTAGGCCAGCCCGAGGGAATATGCACCGAACCCGCCCATCGAGACTCCGGACAGGCCGCGGTACTCGCGGGTGGCGAGCGTGCGGTACTGCTCGTCCACCTGCGGGATCATCTCCGTGATGAACATCGTTCGCCAGGGTGCGCCGCCGTCATTGTCGACGTACCAGAGCGAGTCGGCATCGGGCATGATCACGATCGATTCGGCGAGTCCTCCGGTGGTGTACAGCTCGTCGAGCTTGGTCCCGAAGTCCCGCGGCTCCCATTCCCGGCTGCCGCCGTTGAAACCGTGCAGCAAGTAGATGACGGGGAACTCACGGTCGGGCTGGGTGAAGTAGGACGGCGGCAGGTACGCGATGTACTCTCGGCGCGCGTCCTCCACCGCTGACTCCACGTAGTCGCGGAAGAACCGGGAGTGGTTTCCCTCCTCGGTTCGGGTGTCCCGGTCGAGGGTCAGGAACTCCTGGGCGGTGGGCTGGAAGCTGAACGGCTGGCCGTTCCGCATCCCGCTGATGGTGCGGTTGGTGTCGACGACGAGGCGACCGTCCGAACTCTCCACGATCTCCACGCTGGCATCGGTCAGCGTCAGGGTCCCCGACTCGGCCAACCACTGCCGCAACTCGCTCTCCCTGCGGGCACGGTCACGACCGTCGTGCACGTAGTCGTCGGAGAGCGTCGCCAGATATGCGTCGACGTCGCCGGACGCGAGGGCGCCGGCCTGTGCCGCCAGCAGGTCATTCACCCAGCCCGTGGCCGCAGGGTCGGCGAGCGGCCCCGGGATGCCGAGAACCTCCTCGCGCAGGGCGTCCTTCGAGTACAGGCCGACGGGGCCCTGATACCAACCGCCGCCGCCGGTCATGTCGTACAGGCGGACAGCCAGCGTGTTGCTCCCTCCGAACACCGGCAGAGCGGCCGGAACCGGGTAGAGCCTTTGTTCGAACCATTGGCTCTCGGCATCCGGCGGCAAGGAACCAGACCCGTTGATCCGGGTGCCGTTCAGGTAGACCTCGTCGACATCATCCATGAACCCCATGGAGGCCACCAGGTTTGTGCCTGCCGCCTCGGTGGGCAGGTCGAAGGTGAGCCGGTACCAGGCGAAGCCGTCGTAGTCGTCGAACTCGCGGCCGCCGCCCAGCTCGGGCACCGACACGGCGGACCAGGCGGAATCGTCGAAGGCCGGGTCGGCCCAGGCGAGATCGTCGCCCAAGGAGAACTGCCACTGACCGGTCAGGTCCAGGTTCACCGAGGTGCCGGTCGCGGCGGCCGACGGGGCCGCTGGTGCCAGTGCCAGCAGCGGTGCGGCCGTTATCGCCACAGCGGCAACGGAGGCGATGAGCGGGCGGCGCGCGTTGTGCCGCGCCGTCCGGGGATGGGTGTGATTGAGATCCATGCGCTCCAACTTCATTGTTGTGCCAACTTCAGTGTTGTGGGCGGGAGCGTGTATCTGTGCACGTTCCCAGGCGCGAAGAAAAAGCAGTTGACCAGCTCATCCCCGACTCAGACAGACGCTACTGTGAACGTACACAGAAATCAAGCATCCGTTCGCGGCACCGGTGGGACAACCCACTGAGACCGGTCTGGCACCCGCGAATCAATGCCCCGGCGACGGCCGGCACCGGGTAGATTTGAGCCAATGAAAAGTCAGCCGGAACCCAGCCTGAGCGACGCCAGCGCGATCGCGACCCCCTACGAAGACCTGCTGCGCCTGGTTCTGGAAACCGGGGCGAACAAGGCCGACCGCACGGGAACGGGCACCCTCAGCGTCTTCGGCGCCCAGCTGCGCTTCGACCTCAGTAAGGGATTCCCGCTGATCACCACCAAGCGGGTGCACTTCCCCTCGCTGGCCTACGAACTGCTCTGGTTCCTGCGCGGAGAGAGCAACGTGGGCTGGCTGCGCGAGCACGGCGTGCGCATCTGGAACGAGTGGGCCGACGAACAGGGCGAGCTCGGCCCGGTATACGGCGTGCAGTGGCGTTCCTGGCCCACCCCGGACGGCGGCCACATCGACCAGATCGCCCAGGTCATCGAGACCCTCAAGACCAACCCGGATTCCCGGCGCATCATCGTGTCGGCCTGGAACGTCGCGGACATCCCCGAGATGGCCCTGGCCCCCTGCCACGCCCTGTTCCAGTTCTACGTGGCCGACGGCAAGCTCTCCTGCCAGCTGTACCAGCGCAGCGCCGACCTCTTCCTCGGCGTGCCGTTCAACATCGCCAGCTATGCGCTGCTCACCCACCTCGTCGCCGCCCAGACCGGCCTCGAGGTGGGCGACTTCATCTGGACCGGCGGCGACTGCCACATCTACTCCAATCACCTCGAGCAGGTCACCGAGCAGCTCAGCCGCACTCCGTTCCCGGCACCCCAGCTGAAGATCACCACCGAACGCGACAGCATCTTCGACTACGAGTTCGAGGACCTCGAGGTCGTCGACTACGTGCACCACCCCGCGATCAAGGCCCCTGTTGCCGTCTGAGACTTCCGGGTCCGACGCGGGCGTGACGCCGGCAGCGGATGCCCAGATCGGCCTGATCTGGGCGCAAGCCGCCAACGGGGTCATCGGCGACGCCGGCAGCATCCCCTGGCACCTGCCGGAAGACCTGGCCAGGTTCAAGGAACTGACCCAGGGCGGTGCTGTCATCATGGGCCGCCGCACCTGGGATTCGCTCCCGGAGAGATTCCGTCCCCTGGTCGGACGGCACAACGTCGTCATCACCCGGCAGCAGGCCTGGGCCGCTGAGGGTGCCACCGTGGTGCATTCCCTGGCCGGGGCGCTGGCCGCCGCGGCGCCGGCATCCGTGTGGATCATCGGCGGTGGCGACATCTACCGGCAGTCGATGCCGCTGGCCGATCGTCTCGAGGTGACCGAGGTCGACCTCGACGCCGCGGGTGACACGGTGGCTCCCGGCGTCGATGCCGGCTACACGCAGACCGCTGTCACCGAGTGGCTGACCTCCCGCACCGGGCTGCGCTACCGGTTCGTGAGCTACGAGCGCATCACGGCCTAGCCGGTCGACGCTGCAGGGCCGGCTGCGTGCGGAACTGCCCGGTCAGCACCAGCACGGCGATGACCAGTGCCATCACGATCCAGGTCACCCAGCCGAGCGGGCCGGTGGATACCGGGTCGGCGGAGGTGTCGGCGGCAACCACCAGCAGCAGGAACCCGGCCGTCGCGTTGAACGCGCCGTGGGCGAACACCGCCGGCCAGACCGATCCCGTGCGCAGGCGCAACCAGCCCAGCAGCACCCCGTAGAGCACGCAGCCGCCGATCATGAGACCGACGCCCAGCAGGTTGGGCTGGCCGAAGTTGTAGCCGAGCAGGATCAGCGGGCTGTGCCAGAAGCCCCAGACCGCTCCGGAGATGAGCAGCGCCGGCCAGGTGCCGAGCGGGCGCAGGGTCGGCAGTAGCCAGCCGCGCCAGCCGATCTCTTCACCGAGGGCGAAGAGGCCGTTGAAGATCGCCGCGACGGGGATCATCAGCAGCTGGAGCAGCACGATGAGTCCAACGGGAATGGGTGACTCGACCGGGCTGGCCGCCTGCACTACCTGGGCGAAGCCGGAGAAGCTCACCAGGTCGAGCTGCACCAGGCCGAGGGCGGCGGCCAGGAACACGCCGGCAATCACCACCAGGGCGCTACCGAAGATTCCGAACACGGTCATCCAGATGGTGCGCCCCGCTGGGCGCAGCGGCCACAGACCCAGGTACTCGGTCACCGGTCGGGGCCTCGGGCGCTGCACCATGAACACCACAAACAGGGCGGCGATGCCGGGCGTGAACATGATCACCGGCAGCAGCAGGCCGGCGAACGGGTTGGCGAGGCCGCTGCCGTCCAGCCACAGGGGCAGCGCCACGAGCCAGGCCAGGCCGCAGGCCATCACGATGAAGATCGTCACGGCTGTCCAGGGCACTCGGGCCGGGATGAGGGTGTCGGTCTGGTCGGGTGCGGCGGTCCGGTCGGGTGCGGCGGTCCGGTCGGGTGCGGCGGTCCGGTCGAGTGCGGCGGTCCGGTCGGGTGCGGCGGTCCGGTCGAGTGCGGCGGTCCGGTCGAGTGCGGCGGTCCGGTCGGGTGCGGCGGTCTGGTCGGGTGCGGCGGTCTGGTCGCTCTGGATCGGTGCACTCATACCCTCGACGCTAGCCACAGCCGCGCCGCCGGACATCCCCCACCAGACGGAGTAGGGCCGTGACCGTCTCGCGAAAGCGGCTCAACGGTTGCTTCGACGTCGCTGAAGCAGCCACACGGGCGCTCTCGCGAGCTTGACGGCGCGCGGATGCTACGGGTCGTGGCGCGCGCGGCTGGGCTGCACGCGCGGCGGTTCCCCGGGCATCTTGGGATAGTCCGGCGGGAACGGCAGCTCCCCCAAGCCCTGAGCCAGATCGCGTTCCCACCACTCGAGCAGAGTGTCGATGCGGCCCGGCCGGTCATGCATCCGCGCCCAGGGATCACCGACGTCGCGCAGGCGATCCGGCACCGACAGAATCGTGTGCGCCGTAGGGTCTGTGCTCTCCAGTTCGTCCCAGGTGATCGGGCACGACACCGGGGCGTGCGCCAGCGCCCGGGGGCTGTATGCGCCCGCCATCGTGCGGTCCCGGTTGGCCTGGTTGAAGTCCACGAAGATGCGGCTGCCCCGCTCCTCCTTCCACCAGGCAGTGGTGACGGTCTTCGGCAGGCGGCGCTCCACCTCGCGGGCGGCCGCGATCACGGCGTGCCGCACCACCTGGAATTCGCGGGTCGGCTCGATGGGAGCGAACACGTGCAACCCGCGGTTGCCGCTGGTCTTGACGAACGCCGTGAGCCCGGCTTCGGCCAGCACCGCGCGCAGTTCGATGGCCACCGGGATCGCGTCGTCGAAGTCGGTGCCGGGCTGCGGGTCCAGGTCGATACGCAGCTGATCGGGGTTGTCGGTGTTCTCCGCCCGAGACGGCCAGGGGTGAAAGACCACGGTGTTCATCTGCACGGCCCAGACGGCGCCGGCGGGTTCGTCGATCACGAGCTGCGGATGCGTGCGCCCGCTCGGATAGACCACCGGCACCGCCCGCACGAACTCCGGCGCCCCCTTGGGCGGATTCTTCGAGAAGAACTGCTCGCCGTCGATGCCGCCGGGAAACCTCTGCAGCGACACCGGCCGGCCCCCGTTCGCCGCGACGAAGGCCTCTCCCACAGCCACGATGTACTCGGCCAGGTCGAGCTTGGTGATGCCTGCCTCCGGCCACAGCACCCGGCTCGGGCTGGACAGACGCATGGTGCGCTCGCCGTGCGGCCCGGCAACGGTGAGTTCAGTCGATTCGCTCGCCATGCGCCCCAACCTAGCCCCGATCTCGCCAGCGAACCGTGAGCCGGGCGCCGCATCTCGCGATTCTTGGGGCTCTGCTCCCGGCTCGATGATGAGATCGTGCGGGCTGGCGCCGGGGAGGCTGCAATGTCGGTGGTAGGTGAGACGATCTCAGCATGAGTAGCCCTGATGTGGCACCACCGCCGGCTTCGGACGATGACGACTACTCTCCGAAGCCCAACCTGGACGAACACGTCCGGGTCGAACTCGCCCAGATCACCGAGGAAGCCGCCGCCGAGTACCGTTCGATCGCTGCCGCCGAGGCCCGCTACGCCGCGAAGCTGGTGGAGTTGCAGGAATGGAGCGAGCAACCCCAGGTCGCCTCGAGGCTGCACGGCGACCTGGCGGGCATCCGGGCCGCCGACCAGAACGCGGCCACGATGACCGCCGATCAGGCCCGGGCGGCCGCGTTCACCCGGTGGGGCAACCCCGAGGTCGCCCGGCGCACCGTGGTGAGCGAACTGGCCTGCCTGATCCACGTGGCCGAACGCACCGTGGAACGCCGGATGGACCAGGGCCGCGCGCTCAGCTACAGCGCCCCGGCAACGTTCGACGCTCTCGCGGCCGGGCAGATCAGTTACCGGCACGCCCTGGCCCTGCTCGAACAGCTCGACACCCTCCCGATGGAGCACCAGGCCGCGTTCGAAGAAGCCGTGCTCCCGCACGCCAAACGCCTGCCGGTGGGCCGCTTCATCACCAAGGCCCACCGGTTGCGGGAGAAACTGCACCCGGAGTCCATCGTGACCCGCAGCACACAGGCCCTCGCGCAGCGGCACAGCCGCTGGGAGGCCGCCGCGGACGGGATGGGCTGGCTGCACTGGTACGGCACCGCGCACGACACCAAAGCCGCCTACGACCGGATCAACGCCATGGCGGTGTCACTGAAGAAGATCGGCGACCCCACAGCCACCGACCGTCCGGACGCCACGTCCGGCAGCGGTGTCGCGTTCGGAATCGGCGCGGCAGCCGGCATCGGCGCGGCAGCCGGCATCGGCGCGGCAGCCGGGATCGGCGCGGCAGCCGGGATCGGCGCGGCAGCCGGGATCGGTCAGGACCCGGCCGAGGAGCTCCCCACCCGCACCCTGGATCAGCTCCGCGCCGATGTCACCCGGGCGCTCCTGCTAGACGGCATCACGCCGGACGGGATGGGCGCCGGCGTCCGCGGCACGGTGATGATCACCGTGCCCGTGCTGACCCTGCTCGGCCTGGACGAGGAACCCGCCACCCTCGAAGGGTACGGGCCGATCTCGCCCGAGACGGCCCGGGAGATCGCCGGCCACGCACCCAGCTTCACCCGGTTGCTCACCCACCCGGAGACCGGGGTGGTGCTCTCGCTGGGCAAGACCCAGCACAAGAACACCAAAGCCATGAAGAAATGGCTCCGGGTGCGTGATGAAACCTGCCGGTTCCCCGGGTGCGCCCGCCCCGCGGTGACCAGCGACGTCGACCACACCGACCCGTGGGCCGACGGCGGCCGAACCGACAGCGACAACCTCGCCCACCTCTGCGAACCGCATCACCGGCTCAAACACCTCTCGCAGTGGCGGGTCACCCAGGAGCCGGGCGGGATTCTGCTGTGGACCTCGCCCGGCCAGCGCAGTTACCGCACCGATCCGGCCAACCCGATGGGACCACCCCGGCCGCGGCCACCGACGGTGGGGCCGACCACCCGGAAGCGGCCCGCCGATGACAGCTACCTGCTGCCCCGGCATCGGCCGAAGCGGCACCCGACGCCACCGGTGCCCGACAATCCGCCGTTTTAGGTCCCCGACGGTCGCGCCCGTCGCGGAGACCCCACTTCGCCCGCGAATCAGGATGGCTCGGGAGCACCGGCGATGTTCACCAACCAGGACACCCCGAACCTGTCGACGCACATGCCGAAGCTGTCTCCCCACGGCGCGACTTCCAGCGGCATCGTCACCGATCCGCCGTCGACAAGCCTGGTCCAGTAGCCGCGCAGCTGGGCAGCGTCTTCGCTGTCTCCGCTGAGCGACACCGAGAAATTGTTGCCGGGTATGTACTCCATCGCGTTCGGGGTGTCCGCCGCCATGAGCGACAGACCGTTCGGGGTGGTGAGCGCCGCGTGCATCGTCTTGTCCTGCTCACTCGGATCCTCACTGGCCTGGAATTCGGCATACGTGCTGCGGGTCAGCTCGCCGCCGAAGATCGAGTGGTAGAACTCCATGGCGTCCTTGGCATTGTCGCGGAAGTTCAAATAGGGGTTGAGCTTCGTGCTCATGATGGTCTCCTCGCTGCCGGACTCGCGCCCGTGCCGTTGGTTTCTGGAAGGAACTGTCTGGAACGCACTGTCTGGAAGGAACTGTCTGGAACGCACTGTCTGGACTGTTCTGTTTGGAATGTTCTGTCTGGAACGTGCGCCTGCCTACCCTGCAGAGATTATCGACCGGTCGGCGCGGATACGCGAGGTGCACCCCACGATCGGCCCGAACGATGAGCCGCGCCCCTAGACAAATAGTTGCGCCGCAGGCAACAGCTGGGCGGGCACGGGCCGGGAGATCAGGTAACCCTGGGCGGTGTCGCAGCCCATCGCCCGAAGCAGATGCAATTGCCCGGCCCGCTCCACCCCTTCCGCAGTCACCCGCAGGCCCAACGCGTGGGCCGTGTCGATGACCCCGCCCACCAGGAGCGCATCCTGAGGCGAGTCCTCGATCGCGTCGATGAAGGTCTTGTCGATTTTCACCGTGGTCAGCGGAAGGTCTCTCAGCATGGCCAGTGAGGAGTACCCGGTTCCGTAGTCGTCGAGCGCGATGCTCAAGCCCGCGTCACGCAACGCCTGCAGCTGGCCGATCGCCCGCGGCAGGTCGGTGATCTCGGACCCCTCGGTGATCTCCACCTGCAGAAATTCGGCGGGCACCCGATGGGCGGCAAGTGCGGCGAGGACCTGGGGAACCACCGTGCGGGCGGCGAGCTGCAGCGGTGACACGTTGATTGCGATGCTGCGTGGCTCACCGGCATCCAGCCATCGGCGCGCCTGAGCGCACGCCTGGTCTATCACCCACTCACCGATGCGGTGGATGTCTCCGGACAGCTCGAAGATCGGGATGAACTCCGCCGGTGACACCTCCCCCAACACCCTGTCGTGCCAGCGCAGGAGGGCCTCGACGGCGGTGCATTCCCCGGTGACCAGGTCAAGCTGTGGTTGAAAGTGCAGCGTGAAGGTCTCGGATTCGAACGCGGCCGTCAGCCGGCGCCGGATCAGCGCGTTGCGGGTGATCGGCGCGGCGCCCTTCCCATCGAGCCGGGCCACCTGGCGTTTGCCGGCCTTCTTGGCCTTGATCATGGCTCCGTCGGCGTGCCTGAGCAGAGCGTCGAGTTGGCTCAGCTCCAGTTCGTCGACCACGTCGACAGCCATCGAGACGCCCACCGACGCCGACAGGTGCAGCAGATGACCGTCGCTCGTGAATGGAGCGGCGGCCTGGAGCACCACCCGGTTCGCGACGTGCAGAGCCTGCTCCTCGGTGACATTCACCAGCAGCGCCGCGAATTCGTCGCCGCCGAGCCGGGCCAGCACATCAGTGGGACGCATCAGCCCCCGCAGCCGGTCGGCGAACCCGACCAGAACCTCGTCGCCCGCCCGGTGTCCGAAGGTGTCGTTGACGGCCTTGAACCCGTCCAGATCGATGAACAGCACAGCCACGCCGGCCAGGTCATCCGCGGTGAACGTCGAACCTCGCTCCTCGAGCTGGCGCCGGTTGGCGAGCCCGGTGAGGGAATCGTGCAGGGCGGCGTACCTGAAGTCGGACGACAGCCGTTCGAACAGCTGCGACACCGAGACAACACCCGGCCCCGAATCGGTCAGCACGAGCACATCCCGGTACCTGGACTCCTCGGGCAAGGTGAGGATGCGCCGGGCTGCGTGACCGAGTTCCAGGTTTCCCGGCAGCGAGAACGCATTTCCCGACACCATCTGCGCGGCCGTCGACCGCACGTGCAAGCCCCGGCCGTAACCGAGTCGCCCCGTGAGCGTGTATTCCACGTGCTCGCGGGTCAAGAGCGCATACCGGTCGCCGTCGTGCACCACCAGCGACCGCAGCGCGCGGTCGGCCCGGAAGGTGCGATCGATGTCGGCCAACGGCGTGTCCGCAGGCACCAGACGGGCAGGCGAAGTCAGCTCGCCGAGACTGACGGGCCGGTCAGCCCGCAGTTCCCGGTTTGCCGTCTGGGATTCTAAGCTCATACAAAATGAATACCGGACGCCGTGAGTGTCACCTAACCCGCTCGCCGCTGTTTGCTTCGCGTTAAGGTGCGGGGGGCACCCCCAGAATGGCCGTCTGTGCCGGCGGCAGCCCTCGACGCGAACGTGGCTGCTGGCCTACCTGGCGCGGGTCACCTGGCCGATGCCCGGTCGAACCGACGCACAAAGGCGAGGGCGGGCTCGGCCACGTCGCGCCATCCGCTGTCGATGACCAGGGAGTGGCCGCGACCGGGGATCTCGGCGATTTCGGTGATGCCTTCGTTCTTGGCCTGCAGCTTGTAACTCGCCCGGGTGATGGCGAGCGGCACCGTGTTGTCGTTCTCCCCGGCCAAGACCAGCAGCGCGCCGCGGTTGGGGTTCTTGGTATCCACCCTGGTCTCACCGCCGAACGGATTGAAGTTCGCCACCGCGGCCTGGAACAGTGGCGCCCCGGACGCGGGTACGTGATAGTCGGTGTACAGCTGCTTGGCCTCGGACTCGTCCAGGTTGTTCGCCCAGCCGTACTGGAACTGCTCGAAGGTGAGTGAGATCGCCTTTCCGCGGTTGCCCGGGTTACCCAGCACCGGGGATGCCGACTTGAGCGCCGAAGCGGGCAACGGCAGCACACCCTTGAACGGCGCGTTGTCGATCGAGACCGTGGCGAAGGCCACGCCCTCCCCCGCCAGCTTCTGGGCGATCAGCCCGCCGAACGAGTGACCGATCACCGCGGGCGTTTGGGTGAGCCGTGAGATCGCTTCGAGGTAATGGTCGGTGACCTGTTGCACCATCTTGTGGGCGAAGGCCTCGGGCGCTTCGTAGGCCTCCGCCACGGTGCGGGGGTCATCCGGCCAGCCCGGCGCGATGGTCGTGTAGCCGTTGGCTTCGAACATGTCACGCCACGACTTCCAGCTGCTGGAGAGCAGCCAGAGTCCGTGCACGAAGACCACGGGGGTGAGCCCGGACGCATTGGCCCGGTCGATCTCGTCCAACTCCCACGGCGCGAGGGTGGGCGCTTCGGTGTCAGCCATGTCGCTGGTCCTTTCTGTCGGAGAATCGGGTTCAGTCGGGTTGGGGTACAGGTCGTGAATAGCCGGGACGACCCGTCTGCGCAAGGCTTCGCTGGCGCTCGGCTACGCTGACGTTCACCCGTCACCTCGCAAAAGGACGCCCATGGACCACGTCGCCACCCTCGTCGCCGATATTCACGCCACCAAGCCGGAGGCCCTCGGCATCATCGCCGCGGCCCTGGATGCGACGGTGCAGGGCGCTCACACCGCGTCCGCTTTCGTCGCCCTGCCGCACGGCGTGCGGGTCGAGGTGGAGATCCCCAAGTTCGGGGAGGCGCCGCCCCTGGCCATCGACGTGCACGATCCGCGCGGCGAGGCCGAGGCTCGCTCGTCAGCACAATCCTTGCTTGAGCTGCTCACCGAGGCCACGGCGTGGCCAGTGCACCATCTGCACGACTGAAGAAACTCCATGCGTACGCACGGTTTTTTCCCGTACCGTGGAGTGATGAGCAATCTGACCCCCAGCACGCTGCGTCCGAGTTACGTGGAGCCCGGCAAGGACTTCGACCGCGACACCAACTACATCGAAGACCGCATCACCCGCGACGGCCGCGACGGCTGGCCGGTGGAACCCGGCCGCTACCGCCTGGTGGCCGCGCGCGCATGCCCGTGGGCGAATCGCACCGCCATCGTGCGCCGGCTGCTCGGCCTGGAGCGAGTCATCTCGCTCGGCCTGCCCGGCCCCACCCACGACAAGAACAGCTGGACCTTCGACCTCGACCCGGACGGGGTCGACCCGGTTCTGGGTATCGAACGCATCCAGGACGCATACTTCGCCCGGTTCCCTGACTACCCCCGGGGCATCACCGTGCCGGCGATCGTCGATGTGCCCTCGGGCAAGCTCGTGACCAACAACTACCCGCAGATCACCCTCGACTTCGAGACCGAGTGGGTGGAATATCACCGGCCCGGCGCCCCGGACCTCTACCCCGAGGCCCTGCGTGCCGAGATCGACGAGGTCGCCGACCTGATCTTCCACGACGTCAACAACGGCGTCTACAAGTGCGGCTTCGCAGGCAGCCAGAAGTCGTACGAGCGGGCCTACAACACCCTGTTCGAGCGGCTCGACTGGCTCGAGGAGCGACTGGCCGGCCAGCGCTACCTCGTTGGCGACACGATCACCGAGGCCGACATCCGCCTGTTCACCACGCTGGCCAGGTTCGATGCCGTTTATCACGGCCACTTCAAGTGCAACCGCAACAAGCTCAGCGAGATGCCGGTGCTCTGGGCCTACGCCCGCGACCTGTTCCAGACCCCCGGCTTCGGCGACACCATCGACTTCGAGCAGATCAAGCGGCACTACTACGTGACCCACAGCGACATCAACCCCACCGGCATCGTGCCCAAGGGGCCGGATGCGTCGGTGTGGCTCACCGCGCACGGCCGCGAGGCTCTGGGCGGCCGGCCGTTCGGCGTCGGTACCGCGCCGGAGGCGCCGCTCGAAAACGAGCGGGTACCGTCGCTCTAGGCCCCACCGCGCCAGTGATTGCGAAAATCCCCCTTCGTTTCGATGACGACGGGGGATTTCTGCAAGTGAACCGGGTTAGCGGGCGAGCCAGCCGCCGTCGACCGGCAGCGTGATCCCGTTGATGTAGTCGGAGGCGCTGCTGGAGAGGAACACCGCGGCACCGACCAGGTCGGACGCCTCGCCCCAGCGGCCGGCCGGGATGCGGTCGAGGATCGCCTTGGAGCGCGCCCCGTCCGCCCGCAGGTCGGTGGTGTTGGCCGTGGCGATGTAGCCGGGTGCGATGGCGTTCACGTTGACACCGGAGACGGCCCATTCGTTCGCCAGCGCCTTCGCCAGGCCGACGATGGCCGACTTGGATGCGGTGTATCCGGGCACGTTCACGCCGCCCTGGAAGCTCAGCAGGGAGGCGGTGAAGATGATCTTGCCGTGGCCACGGGCCACCATGTTGGCGCCGACGGCACGACTCAGAACGAACTGCGACGACAAGTTCACGGCGATGACTTCGTCCCAGAACTCGTCGGAGTGCTCGGCGGCGGGGGCCCGGCGGATGGTTCCGGCGTTGTTGATCAGGATGTCGGCGTTCAGCGCGGCCAGGTCGGTGCCGAGGGCGGTGATGGCGGCGCGGTCGGCGTAGTCGGTGTCGTAAGGGGTGAAGGTGCGGCCCAGGGCTTCCACGCGCTGGGAGACCTCGCTGCCGGTCATGGGCATGTTGACACTCACACCCACGATGTCGGCGCCGGCCGCTGCCAGCCCTTCCGCCATGGCGAGCCCGATGCCGCTGCTGGCACCCGTGACGATGGCTACCTTGCCGGTGAGGTCGAAGGGATTCGCGGTCATGGTGGTGCTCCTCTATGAGTCTGACGGATGGGACGAGTCGGGCGGATGATGTAGCGTTCTGCCGGGCGGAACTCTGTTCCACCTAGTGACTACTCTAGGGGGGATCCTCCGAAAGCGCGACCCTCGCCACCGTCTGGGTCGGCGCCGACTGACCGCGAGTACCCTCGAAAGGTGCCCATCTCCCCCGCCACCGAGCCCACAACGCTCGCGGCCGCGGACTGGCGTGAGCTGGAGCGGCGGCATCAGGAGCGCGCGGACGCCGCCACCCGGGGACGCCGGGAACGCGCCGGCACCGAGCACACCCATCCGGTCGACGACTTCCTGTTCACCTACTACCCGTTCCGTCCTGGGCTGCTCCGGCGCTGGCACCCTGGGGCGAACGTCGTGCTGCAGGGCGCGGCCGCCGACGAGCGCGCCACCTGGAAGTGGTACCGCTCGGCCGACAACGATGTGGTCGTGGACCACGCCGCCTTCACCCAGAAGAACGCGCGCAGCATCCGCTTCATAGTGAACCTTCTGGGCCGAACGGCACAGCGGGCCGGCAACTTCGGCTGCTTCGGCCTGCACGAGTGGGCCATGGTCTACCAACAGGGTGAACACCGCCACGAATCCCCGCTGCGGCTCAGCCAGGACGACACCGACACCGTGGTGGAAACCCACCGAATCAACTGCACGCACTTCGATGCGTTCCGCTTCTTCACACCCGCCGCCGTTGACCTCAACTTCGAGCAGGCCCACCCCGTTCGGCCGAGCCGGGAAAACCAGCCCCAGCTCGAGCAACCCGGCTGCCTGCACGCGGGAATGGACGTCTACAAGTGGGCCATCAAGCTGGGTCCGCTGGTTCCCGGAGACCTGTTGCTGGACTGCTTCGACCTCGCCCGCGACATCCGGGAGCTCGATATGCAGGCATCGCCGTACGATCTCACCGCGTGGGGCTACACCCCGGTGGCAATCGAAACGCCGGCCGGCAAGGCGGAGTACGTGCGACGTCAGCGCGGATTCACCGAGCGGAGCAACGTCTTGCGGGCCCGGGTGATCGCCGCGGTCGACCTGCTGCCCGACTCCTCGACCGAGGCCTGGATTCGCACCTAGCGCGCAGACTCACGGGCGTTGGAGGGACCGTGTTGCCCCGCTCGCGTTCTGGCAGCCGCAGCGACAAGTCCATCCGGCGGAACGCGTGGGTCGGCGAGGCGGGAGCATGCCTGGCCTGCCGGCTCAGGCGAGATCGCGACGGCGGATGCGCTCCAACTCGACGCCGATGCCGATGTCGGCCACGACGACCCGGCCGGCGTAGTCGGCGCCGGGGTGCGTCAAAAGCCCCGGTTTGCAGCCGCCGAAGGTGACGGTGAGGTCGGCCCGCAGCACCATGGGATCTGGCACGCTGCCGTCGTCCACGCCGATGCCGCTGGGCAGGTCGACGGCCACGACGAGGGGCGGGTGTTCGCCAGAGAGCACAGGCGCGATCGCGGCCACGGTCGTGCGCGCCGCCCCGCGCAGCGCCGGGCCGGCCGTGTTCCCGGTGCCCAGGATGCCATCCAGGATCAGGTCGGCCGCCCGGGCGAGCCCTGTGACCACCTCGGGCAGCTCGTCGACGGGCCGCAGGTCGGCGCCCCGCGCGAGCGCCGCCTCGAGCGCCTCGGGGTGCAGACGGTCACTGGTGGGCAGGATGCACAGGCCGGCACCCTGACCGGCCAGCAGCTCCGCGGCGAACAGGGCATCCGCGCCGTTATTGCCCGAACCGGCCAGCACCAGCACTCGCGCGCCCCTCACCCCGGCTCCCCCGATGCCGCCGCGGCGCGCCGTGAGGAGCGTCACGGCCTCGGCAGCGAGAGCCTCGGCCGCCCTGGCCATGAGCGGCACGCCCCGCTCCAGGAACGGGGCCTCTGCCTCGCGCACCTGGGCGGCGGTGTAGGTCTGGACGGGTGGGTTCTGCACGCCGCCACCCTACGCCGCACTCGGCCGCATCCGGCGCCCCCGCACCTGCCCGGGTCCTACGCTGGAGGCATGAATGCCTCCAGGTCGACACCGCTGCGGCCGATACTCACGCTCACCGTCAATCCAGCCCTCGATGTCAGCACCTCGACAGAGACCGTGGTCGGCGAGCACAAGATGCGCTGCGGCCTGTCCCGCCTCGATCCGGGCGGCGGCGGCATCAACGTCTCCCGCGTCATCCAGCGGCTCGGTGGCCAGACTCTCGCGATCTACGCCGCCGGCGGACCGACCGGTGATGCCTACCGCAAGCTCATCGAGGCCGAGGGCACCCCCACCGTGGTGGTGCCCATCGCGGGCAGCACCCGGGAGAGCTTCACCGTCGACGAAACGTCCACGGGCCAGCAATTCCGCTTCGTGCTGCAGGGGCCAGAGCTCACCGAACCCGAATGGCGGGCCTGTCTCGCCAGGGTGGAGGAATCCATTCCGCACGGCGGCTATGTCGTGGCCAGCGGCAGCCTGCCGCCGGGCGTGCCCGACGACTTCTACGCCAGGGTGGCCCGCCTGGCCCGCGCGCACGACGCCCGCTGCATAGTGGATGCGTCCGGCCCCGCCCTCGCGGAGGCCCTCGCCGAGGGGGTGTACCTGGTCAAGCCCAGTGGACGCGAACTCGGCGAGCTGGTGGGCTCGTCGCTGAACACCGAGGAGAGCCAGATCACCGCCGCGAGCACGCTCGTCGAACGCGGCTCGGCCGAGTTCGTGGCCCTCACCCTCGGCGGCGCCGGAGCCGTGCTCGCCTCCGCGACCGGCGTCATCCGCCTGCCCGTGCCCAAGGTGACGGTGCAGAGCACAGTGGGCGCCGGCGATAGCTTTCTCGGCGCCTTCGTGCTGCGCATCGCGCAGGGTCACGATGCACCGGCGGCGTTCCGCGCCGCGGTGGCGGCGGGCAGCGCCACGGCCATGACTCCGGCCACCGAGCTCTGCCACCGCATCGATGTTGAAAGGCTGGAGGCCGAACTGGCCCTGATCACCCTCTGAGTCGGGCCCGATCGGCGGGCAGCGAGATTAGGGTGGGTCACATGAAGCTGACCCCGATCGACCCGCCCGGCCGGAGCTTTTCTCGCTGGCTGACCGACGAAGAGGTGGGCCAGGTGCTTGCCGCGAGCCGCGGCTGGCGCCTGGGCGCCGACGGCAGTGTTGTCGCGGGCACCCTTCGCAAGACCACGGTGGCACCGTCACTGGCAGCCCTGGGCGCCACGGCCGCCGCCCATCGCTGGATCAGCCGACCGTCCCAGGCCGGCAGCGACGGCAGCGGGCCGACCCACGTGATGTGGGGCGTGTTCGAGGCGCGCACGGATGCCGAGGTGACGGCCCTGGTTGCCGCCGCCGTCGGCTGAATCCGGCGCCGCACGAGGACCACGGTCACATTGACCACCGGGTCATTGACCCATCGGTCAATGTAGGATCGAGGTGTCGCTCCCCCAGCGACTCCCCGTCCACCAGCCAGCACCGAAAGCCGCGTCATGACCCTCCTCGCCCCGCAGAAGAAGCGCACCACCATCCTCCGCACCGTCTTCCGCCTGGTGCTCGGCGCCTTCCTGCTCCTGGCCGGCATCAGCCACCTCACCGTCAACCGCGAGGCCTTCCTGGCCCAGGTGCCCACCTGGCTGCCGCTCGAGGGCGACTTCGTCGTCGTCGCCTCGGGCGTCGTGGAGATCGTGCTGGGTGCGGCATTGCTCGCCCTGGGCCGGTACCGCGTGCAGGTGGGCTTCGTCGTCGCCGCGTTCTTCATCGCCATCTTCCCCGGCAACATCTCCCAGCTGGTCACGCAGACCGACTCGTTCGGGCTGAACACCGACCTTGACCGCACCATCCGCCTGGTGTTCCAGCCCGTGCTGGTGCTCTGGGCGCTCTGGTCGACCGGCGCGTGGCAGGCCTGGCGCGAGCACCGTGCCGCGCAGCGCACCGCCCAGCGCACCGACCGGAACGCCTGAGCACATGGGCGGACCCAAGATGCCCGAACAGGAGCGCTGCGACGCGATCCTCGCCGCCGCGTACGACATCGCGGTCGCCGAGGGCCTCGACGCCGTCACCGCCCGACGGGTCGCCTCCGCGGCCGGCATCTCCCCCGGGCTGGTCTTCTTCCACTTCCAGTCGAAGGACGGCCTGCTGCAGGCACTGCTCGACGTGTTGCTGGACGGCACCCTCGACGCCCTCACCGACCCCGGCCTGGCCGACCTGGCGCCGTGGGACCGGCTCGAGCGGATGATCCGGGGCGAGCTGGAACGGATGCAGGAGTACCACGCCGGTGTCGAGCTGCTCTTCGCCTTCTACTTCGCCCGGCGGGACGACCTGTTCCGGCCTCGCATCGAGGCCTCGTTCGGGCGCTATCTGGAGGCGTTCCTGCCGGTATGCCGCGAACTCGTCTCCGCTGGTGGCGCCGCGGGTGGCGCAGCGGGTGCCGGCCTGGGCGACACGCAGGGCAGCGCCTCGGCAGACGACCTCGCGGCCACGGCCGTCGCCCTCGTGCAGGGCGCGTCGATCCAGGCCATCCGCAACCCGGCGTCGTTCAATCCAGAGGCCTTGCTTGCGACGCTGCGGGCCTTCCGACCTGCGCCGGCTGCGTAGGTCAGCTCGCCGAGTTGCCGCAAAGTCCCCCTTGACAGGTATTGAAGGGGGACTTCGCCCGAAGTCGCCGACACGCTATCCGTCGACTTCCGCCCCAGGGCCTCATGGCGGGCAGCGAAGTGGCGTTGTGCGCCAAGTCGGCGGCAGAGTGGATGCGCTGCGGATGCGCTGCGGATGCGCTCCGGAAACTAGGGCAGGTCGTCCAGCCCGGCCGGCAACGGGCCGTCGCTCACCAGGTAGAGGCGCTGGGTGGCGCGGGTCATCGCCACGTACAGGGCACCGGCGCCGCGCTCGGAGGCCTCCACGATCGCGGCCGGGTCGACCACAACAACGGCGTCGAACTCGAGGCCCTTGGAGTCCTGCGGGGTGAGCAGCGCGATGTCGCGCAGCAACCCGGCCGAACCCCGGCCGATGGCGTCACCGAATTCGGCGGAGAGGGCCTGATAGAGGGCGTCGATGGCGGGCTCGAGCACGATCACCGCGACGGTGCCGCCCACCCCCAGG
Organism: Cryobacterium sp. W22_MBD10_FK3; assembly: GCF_052113745.1. NCBI lineage: Bacteria > Bacillati > Actinomycetota > Actinomycetes > Micrococcales > Microbacteriaceae > Cryobacterium > Cryobacterium sp. W22_MBD10_FK3. Next base: position 152,833 of record NZ_JBGQOH010000002.1, on the reverse strand, counting down.
GCGCGTTCGCGGCGCACGGCGTCGAGCGCATCCGTCAACACGTCGACCGGCCAGTCACTGGCGCGCACTGTGCGAGACGCCGTGATCGGCAGGCCATGCGCCACCGCCATTTTCTCGGCGGCCTCGGCGATCTGGCTGGGCGTGCGGTAGTTCACCGTGAGCTCTTCCAACCGCCAGCGGTCGGCCTCGAAGGAGGCCTCGAGCACGGGGGCGAGAGCCTCCCGCCAGCTGTTGGCGGCGGCGGCAGCCGCGGCCTGGGCGATGTCGCCCACGATGGTGAACGACCGGCGGGGCCCGCGACGCATCAGCAACCGCCACTGCATGGGCGAGAGCTCCTGGGCCTCGTCCACGATCACATGGCCGTAGGTCCAGCTGCGATCCAGCGCGGCGCGTTCGGCCGTGGTGGCCCGGTCGCCGAGCTCGGCGAAGTTGTCGGCGAGGGCCTTCGCGTTCACGAGGCCTTTCACGTCCATGTTCTTGATCGCCAGTTCGGCGTTCTCGATGTCGCGCTTGCGCTGTTCCTTGGCCTCGCGCTTCTGGGCGGCGTCGACGGCGCTGTATTCGCCGAGGTGTTCGGCCGCCTCGTCGAGCAGGGGGATGTCGGCGATCGTGAACTCGGCATCGCGCGGGCGGTAGAGCAGGGCGCGCTGAGCAGCCCGCCAGCGTGGGGTCAGTTGTTCGAGCCATTGCGGGCGGGCGTAGAGGTCCTGCACGAGCTTCTGTGGCGTGAGCGGCAGCCAGGCTGTGTTCAGCGCCACCCGCACGTCATCGGCCAGGCGCAGGTCTTCCCGCAGCATGGGCAGGTCGGTGTCGTCCATCGACCGGCCCTGCCTCTTCAGCTGCTCGAGCCATTCCCGGGCCAGCGAGTTGAGGGCGTGCTTGACGAAAACCACCCGGGCCTCGTTGTGCGGCTTGCCGCCGGAGCGGGCCCGGTGGATGGCCGATTCGATCAGCTGGGGCACCAGCACCAGGGTGTCGCCGTTCACGAGCAGCTTCTGGCTCGCGGCCGGCACCTTCTGCCGGCTCTTCACAGCGCGTGCGATGAGGTCGGCCATGAAGGTCTGGCCCTTGAGGGCGGCGACGGCCGGGGCGTCTTCGTGGCTGGCCTCGACGCCGGGGAACAGCTGGCCCACCGAGGCGAGCACCACCCCGGTCTCGCCGAGCGAGGGCAGCACGGCTTCGATGTACTGCAGGAACGAGGTGGACGGGCCAACGATGAGCACCCCGGAGTTCTGCAGCCGGTCGCGGTGGGTGTACAGCAGGTAGGCGGCCCGGTGCAGCGCTACGGCGGTCTTGCCGGTGCCGGGGCCACCCTGCACGACGAGCACACCGTTCAGCTCCGAGCGGATGATGCGGTCCTGCTCGGCCTGAATGGTCGACACGATGTCGGACATATGCCCGGTGCGCTGCGCGGTGAGCGCCGAGAGCAGTGCCCCCTCGCCCTGGTGCAGGTTGGCGGTGTCGCCGTCCAGCAGCGCGGCATCCAGAATCTCGTCTTCGATGCGGATGATGCGGCGCCCGCTGGAGAGCAGGTGGCGGCGCGAGCGGGCTCCGAGCGGCGTCGCCGCCGTGGCCTGGTAGAAGGCGCTGGCCTGCGGCACCCGCCAGTCGAGCAGGATCGGCTGCAGGTTCTCATCGCGCAGGCCCACTCTGCCGATGTACCTGTAGACCGGGGCGCCGTCTTCCGGGGCGGTTTCCAGCCGGCCGAAGGCGAGCCTGTCGTCGACCTCGCGCAGCTGCACGATGCGGTCCTCGTAGGTGCGGGCGAAGGTGTCGCGTTCGGAGCGGGACTGGTGGTTTCCACCGACGTCGAGCATCCGCACGGCCTTCAGCTGGCCCTCGGCCTCCCGCTGCAGTGCGTCAAGTCGCGCGTACAGCGTTGCGACGTAGTCCTGTTCCCGTGCGAGCTCCTGATCAACCACTCAAACACCTCTCAAATCAAACGACCAGTTTAGTCGCTGGCGATGCGGATGAGTTTCGGTCAGCTCCGCGGGTCGTCACGAGCGGATTCCGCCCGCGTCCGAGCGGCCGAAAAGCCCCGGCCGGGACCTGTGCAGGTTCCGGCCGGGGCGTTTCGGGGGCGATCTTTACGCCGCCAGCGGCATCCGCGCCGGTTCGGCGGCGACCCGCAGGGCGCCGTCGGCGACGGTGACCGCCACCACTCCACCGGCGCCGAGCTCGGAGGCCACCAGCAGGTCGGCGATCCTGTCGTCAAGCTGGCGCTGGATGACCCGGCGGAGCGGCCGGGCCCCGTACTCGGGTTCGTAGCCGGTCTCGGCGATCCAGTCCACGGCCGCTTCACTCACGGTGAGCGCGTGGCCCTGGGCAGCGAGGCGCGCCTCGGTCTGGGTCAGCAGCAGCCGCACGATCCGGCGCAGCTGTGGCTGATCGAGCTTCCGGAACAGCACGACCTCGTCGATCCGGTTGAGGAACTCCGGCCGCATGGCCTCGCGGAGCTTGGCCATCACGCGGTCCCGCAGCGCCTTCTCCGAGCCGAAGCCGTTGTGCGCTCCGTCCAGGTCGGCGGTGAAACCGAGCGCGCCGCTCCGGCTGGCCAGCACCTCTGAACCGATGTTCGAGGTCATGATCACCACCGTGTTGCGAAAGTCGACGGTGCGGCCCTGGCCGTCGGTGAGCCGGCCGTCGTCCAGCACCTGCAGGAGCAGGTTGAAGACGTCGGGGTGGGCCTTCTCGATCTCGTCGAGCAGCACCACCGAGTAGGGGTTCCGTCGCACGTGTTCGGTCAGCTGGCCGGCCTCGTCGTAGCCGACGTAGCCGGGAGGGGCGCCGACCAGGCGGCTGACGGTGTGGCGTTCGCTGAACTCGCTCATGTCGAAGCGCAGCATGGCCTTCTCGTCGCCGAAAAGCGACTCCGCCAGCGACTTGGCCAGCTCCGTCTTGCCGACGCCGGTGGGGCCGAGGAAGAGGAAGCTGCCGACCGGGCGGTGGGCGTCACCCATGCCCGTGCGGTTGCGCCGCACGGCCTTGGCGATCACGGTCACCGCGTCGTCCTGGCCGATGACCCGCTGGTGCAGGTCGTCCTCGAGCTTGGCGAGGCGTTCGCGGTCACCCGCGGTGAGGCGGCTAGCCGGAATGCCGGTGGCGCGGGCGATGATCGCGGCGATCTCGGCCTCGTCCACCACGGCGGAGGGTGCCGGCACACCGGCATCCACACCCTGACTGGCCACGGCGGCCTCGATCGACTCCGCCAGCGCCTCGGCTTCGTCCCGCAAGCGGGACGCCTCTTCGTAGGCCTCCGCGGCGACCGCGAGGGTCTTCGCGGTCTCGAGGGCGGTCTGCTGTTCGCGCAGCCCCTCGATGTCGACCCGGGAACCCAGCGCCAGCCGGGCGCGGGCGCCGGCCTGGTCGATCAGATCGATGGCCTTGTCGGGCAGGAACCGGTCGGGGATGTACCGGGCGCTCATCTCGACGGCGGCGCGGAGCGCGGCATCCGTGTAGCGCACCGAGTGGTGCTCGGCGTAGCGGTCCTGCAGGCCGGCGAGGATCAGCACGGCGTCTTCGATGCTCGGCTCCCCCACCCGCACGGGCTGGAAGCGGCGTTCGAGCGCGGGGTCCTTCTCGACCTTGCGGTACTCGTTCAGGGTGGTGGCGCCGACGACGTGCAGCTCGCCGCGCGCCAGGCGGGGCTTGAGGATGTTGCCGGCGTCCATGCCGCCCTCGCCGGCGCCACCGGCGCCGACCACCGTATGCAGCTCGTCGATGAAGACGATGATCTCGTCGCTTCGCTCGCTGATCTCATCCATGGTCTTGGTGAGGCGCTCCTCGAAGTCTCCGCGGTAGCGGGTGCCCGCGAGCATGGCCGGCAGGTCGAGTGCGATGACGCGCTTGCCGCGCAGCTGTTCGGGAACCAGGCCGTCGACGATGGCCTGGGCCAGGCCCTCGACCACGGCGGTTTTGCCCACGCCGGCCTCGCCGATCAGCACCGGGTTGTTCTTGGTGCGCCGGGAGAGGATCTCGACGGTTTGTTCGATCTCGTCGCCGCGGCCGATCACCGGGTCGAGCTTGCCGGAGCGGGCGCGTTCGGTGAGGTCGGTGCCGTAGGTGTCGAGCATCGGGGTGTCGGAGGTGCCGGCCGTGCTGCCCGCTGCGGCGTTGGCCTCGTCGGCCTCGGCCTGCTGGGCGCCGGCCTGCAGCGATTCGGCGGTGACGCCGGATTCGGCGAGCACACGGGCGGCGGGCGAATCCTGGTTGACCACGAACGCGAAGAACAGGTGCTCGGGGTCGATGTAGGTGGAGCCGAAGGCGCGGGCGACCTGGTGGGCATCCAGCAGGGCGCGCTGGGCCGACGGGGTCAGGCCGGGCGCGGACTGCGACTCCCGCTCGCTGGACTCGGGCAGGCGCTGTTCGGCGTCCGCCGCGATCGCGGCGGGGTCGCCGCCGGCACGGCGGATGGCCGAGGCGGCGGGTTCCTGCTCCACCATGACGCGCAGCAGGTGCAGGGCGTCGACGTGGGCGTGGCCGTGGTCGACCGCGAACTGCGCGGCCTGCACGAGGAGCTCGTGGGTGCGCCGGCTGAGCAGCCGGGTGATCTCGATGGGCCGTCCGCCCTGGGCGCGCTGGCCCTGCAGGTAGCGGGCCAGGAATTCGTCGAACGAGCCGTTCTCGGAACCGGCGGGGCCGAAGTATGTAGGCAAGGAAACCTCCTGGGGAATCTGAGCGAGGGCCGGACCCGGAACTGAGCCCCAAAGTTGAGTGCCCTCGACTCAAGTCAACGCCTGGGCCCGAGTTTCATTCCCGAAGCATCCTGACATTTCCCTGAATTGCTCCCGCGCGCTGCCGCGTCGAGTTCAGCAAGCCGACCCGCAGACCGCGTCGCCGGGTTTCGACAAGCTCAAACAACGCCCGGGGCGTCAGGAGGTGAGGTCGGCGCACTCGGGCGCGGCGCGGAAGGCCTGGCCCAGGGTGCTCGAGGTGTCCTGCATCGCCGTCGTGATGGTCTGCACGGTGGCGGCGACATCCGAGAGCACGGTGCCGGTGTCGCCGACGAGCGTTGCCAGCGCATCCACCAGGGCGGCACCCGTGGTTCCCTGCACCGCGCTGGCGCTGGCTTGGAGGGTCTTCAGGGACTGGTCAACAGTGTCGATCGAGTCCTGCACGGCCTTGAGCTCCGGATCGTTGCCCATGTTCTCCGGCGGCGACGTGACCGTGTCGACCAGCGCGCTCGTCGAAGCGGAGACGGTGTCCATCTGCTTCGATACCGCGGTGCCCACCGAGTCGCCGCCGGTAGCTGCCGCCGTGGCGAGCCCCTGAACGTCGTTTTTCACGGTGGTCGTGTCGCTGCAGACCGTGCCGGCCCAGGTGATCTGCGCGGCGGTCGGCGGTGCTGCCGTCTGCCCGGCCGTCGCTGTGGCCGTGGACGAGGCCGACGGGGTGGAGCTGCTCGTGGAGGAATCGGAGCTGTCAACACCGGCACATCCGGCAAGGAGCACCAGCAGAGCCATGACGACGATGGGCTTCTTCACAAGGTGCTCCTTACTGGAGGTGCTGCCTGGAGGTGCTGCACGAGGATGTCGCCGCCGGGGACTCCGGCGTTACTGGGTGTCGCCTTCGGAGTCGAGTTGGATCGCGAGGTCGAAGGCCTCCACGATCTTGCGCGCCGACGAGAGCAGCCGCGGCGTGCCGACGATCGGGGCCACGGCGACGAGCACGTCCTCGATGTCATCGACGGTCAGCCCCACCTCCGCTGCCGGTCCGACGTGCAAGAAGTACGAGCCGACGGGCGCATCCACGGCCACCAGGGCCGCGATCCTTGCGATCATCAGCGCGCGCGGGTCGAGGTCGGTGCGGGCCAGCGAGACAGCGTTGATCTCGGCCGCCACATCCAGTATCGGGGTTGTTCCTGTTGCCATGACTATCGCTCCAATTCCAGGGCCGTGCCCTGTCGGTGTTCGACTACTGCGGGGTTCTCACGCGGCAGACGGTAGCAACCAATCCAGGTGCGGCCGATGGCGCCGCCTCGGAATCCCCCGAAACGGATGAGGCCCCGCAGCCGGCACTCACCCGGCCGGAACGCTCAGCCCCGTTCGATCTCCCGGGCCAGCGACTCCAGTTCGGCGCCGCCGGCCATCAGCCGGGTCAGCTCGTCGATGCTGATGCCCGCCTTGTCGAACTCGCCGAGGCTGGCGCCGCGGTTGAGCACCAGGAATCTGTCTCCCACCGGGTACGCGTGGTGCGGGTTGTGGGTGACGAACACCACACCGAGGCCCCGGTCCCGGGCCTGCGCCACGTAGCGCAGCACCACACCGGCCTGCTTCACGCCGAGCGCCGAGGTGGGCTCGTCGAGGATGACGACCCTCGCGCCGAAGTAGATGGCCCTGGCGATGGCGACCGACTGCCGCTCCCCACCGGAGAGCGTGCCGATGGGTTGGTCGACGTCACGGAGGTCGATGCCCATCCGGCCCAGCTGCGCCAGCGTGATCGCCCGCATCTCGGCGACCCTGAGCCGCGAGAACAGTCCGAAACCTGCGCTGAGCTCGGCGCCGAGGAAGAAGTTCCGCCAGACCGGCATCAGCCCCACGATGGCGAGGTCCTGGTAGACCGTGGCGATGCCGGCGTCGAGCGCGTGCCGCGGACCTGTGAAGCGCTCGGCCCGGCCGTCGAGCAGCAGCTCACCGGAGGAGTGCGGATGCACACCGGCGAGGATCTTGAGCAGGGTGGATTTGCCCGCGCCGTTGTCGCCCAGCACGCAGAGCACCTCGCCGGCGCCGACCGAGGTGGAGACATCGCTGAGCGCGATGACCGAGCCGTAGACCTTGCCGACCCCGCGCACCTCGAGGATGGGCGCCGTGGTGGCGGCGTTCATGCGCGCACCCCGGCCTGGCGGCGCACCGACAGGTTCACCAGCACCGCGAGCAGCAGCATCCCGCCCAGGAACGCCTTGAGCCAGTTGTTGTCCCACTGCGCGAACACGATGCCCTGCAGGATCATGCCGTAGATCAGCGCGCCCAGGGCGGCGCCGATCGCGGAACCGTAGCCGCCGGTGAGCAGGCAACCGCCCACGACGGCGCAGATGATGTAGATGAATTCCTGGCCGATGCCGGTGGTGGCCTGCACGGTGGCCACGTCGAAGAGCGAGAGCATGCCCACCAGCCAGCCGGCCGCGGCCGTGCCCATGAACAGGCCGATGCGGGTGCGCTTGACCGGCACACCCGTCTGCACGGCGCTCTGCAGCTGCCCGCCGATCGCGAAGATCCAGTTGCCGTACCGGGTGCGCAGCAAGAGCCAGCTGGCGACGACGGTGATGCCGAGCCACCAGAACACCGACACCTTGAGGCTCAGCCCCAGCACCGGGACGGTCGAGCCGAAGATCGCCTTGCCCACGTCGAAGCCGGGCACCAGGGTCATGCCCTGAATCGCGACCTGGCCGGTGACGAGCTTGGTGCCGGCCAGGTTCAGCCCCTGCAGAATGAAGAACGTGCCCAGCGTGACGATGAAGCTCGGGATGCCGGTCTTCACGACGAGCACCCCGTTGAGGGCGCCGACCGCCAGGGCGATCAGCAACGCGAGCAGCATCGCCAGCCACAGGTTCATGCCCCACTGGGTGGTGAACGCGCCCACCAGCAGCCCGGTCGTGCCGGTCATGGCGCCGGCGGACAGGTCGAATTCGCCGCCGATCATGAGCAGCGCCACAGCGACGGCCATGATGCCGAACAGCGAGGCGGAGTAGAGCCAGGTGGCCACGCCGGCCGGCGACAGGAATGACGACGTCGTCAGGGAGAAATAGGTGAAGATGGCCAGCGCGGCCACGAGCGCCCCGATCTCGGGTCGGCGCAGCAACCGCACGACCGGATGTGTCGCGGCCAGCCGTTCGTCGAGCCCCGGCGCGGTGCCCGGGTTGGTGAGCACGGTCATCGGGTGCCGTTGCCGGCGAATTCGGCGACCTGGCCGGCGTTGTCCTTGATGACGAAGCCCGGCCCGGAGTACACAGGCTGGCCGCCGCCGACGACGTTGCCGTTGGTGTAGAACAGCTCGAAGAAGTCCACCGGCAGGTAACCCTGCAGGTAGGGCTGCTGGTCCACGGCGAAGAGGATGCTGCCGTTCTCGATCAGGCTCGTGACGTCGGCGGAGACGTCGAAGGTGCCGATCTGCGCGTCGCTGCCGGCATCGGCCACGGCCTGTGCGGCGGCGACTCCCACCGCCGAGTTGAGGGTCAGCACCCCGTCGATGCTCGGATCGGCCAGCAGGGCGCTCGTGATGGTGTTCTGGGCATCCGCGACGTTGGCGATGTCGACCTGCAGGTTGGTCAGGCTGCCGTCGAGGGTGTCGGCGGCGCCGGCGCAGCGGTCCTCGAGCCCGGCGTTGCCGGCCTCGTGGATGACGCAGATGACCTTTTTCGCCGACGCCTCGGTGAGCTGGGTGCCGGCCCCCTGCCCGGCGAGGTACTCGCTCTGGCCGACGTGGGTCATGGCGCCGAGTGCGGCGGATTCGTCGGCGCCGGAGTTGATGGTGATGACGGGGATGTCGGCGGCGACGGCATCCGTGATGGCGCCGGCCAGGCCCTCCGGGTTGGCCATCGACACGATGATGCCGTCGACCTTGGCGGCGATCGCGGTCTCGATCAGCTGGCTCTGCTTCTGCACGTCGGGGTCACCCTGGTAGGTGATGGTGGCGCCGTAGACGTTTCCGGCGGCCTCCGCGCCGGTCTTCACGACGTCCCAGAACGCGTCGCCGGGCACCGAGTGCACCACCAGGGCGTAGGTGCGTCCGGAGTCGCCGGCCGCCGCCGCGCCGGCTCCGGAGCCGGCTCCGGTTTGGGTGATGGGCTGGCCGGTGCAGGCGGTGAGGGCGAGCAGGGCCAGACCGGCGCCGGCGCCGACGAGGGTTCGGCGGGCAGAGATTCGGCGGGCAGAGATTCGGCGGGCAGAGATTCTCGACACGGGTGGCATCGTCCTTCGGTTTCGGGCGCGATTCAGCGCGGCCTTTTCAGGCGCAGTCCACCTTAGGCGTCCAAGCGGCCAACATTGCAGTCGGGGCGCCGGGCAGCCGGCCTCAGGCCTGCCGGGCGGTCTGCTCCAGCCGGTCGCGGTAGCCGGCCCACCAGTCCGGGCCGGCCGGCGGCACATTGTCGTTGTCGGCCCGCAGACCGACCGCCCCATCGATCAGTTCGCGCACGATGTCGGCATGGCCGGCATGCCGGTGGGTCTCGGCGATCAGGTGCACCAGGATCAGGTGCAGGGGCACCACATCCCGGCCCTCGGACCACCACGCCACCCGGCCGAGGCCGTCCAGGGGCACCGCATCGATCGTGGCCTCGGAGTGCTCCCCGACCCGCCGGTACAGGTCGACGATGCCCGTGCGGGTCTCATCGAGGGTGGCCCACATATCGGCGTTGTCCTCGGTGTCGTCGTCGGTCCACGGCAGCGGCTCCGGGAACGGCCGGGCGAAGGTCACTCCGAGATAGCCGGCCTCGACCCCGGCCATGTGTTTCACCAGGCCCAAGAGATTGGTGCCCGTCGGCACCAGCGGCCGGCGGATGTCGTATTCGCTGAGCCCCTCGAGTTTCCAGATGAGCGCCTCGCGGCCCACCTGCAGGTAGCGGCGGAGGTCTGCTTTCATATCGGCGTCGGTCATGCCGACCAGCCTCCCAGATCGCGGGGCGAGTGCACAGCGATCGGCGAGAATGGATGCATGAGTACCGCCGGCGAGTGGGTGGACGCCACCCTGCAGCGGGAAAGCTCGTGGGAGCGCGCCGACGCCGATCGCGCCCGCCTGGGCGGGCGCCTCACCTTCTACGGGGCGTCGGTGGGCGCCGTGCGCGGCACCATCCGTGATGCCGGCCGCCGCTACCCGGGGCTCGGGCACGACGACATCACCGCCCTGAGTTCCGAACTGTGGGCGGTGCCGGTCTTCGAGCGCCGGCTGGCGGCTGTCGTGCTCTTGCAGTCTCACGTGCGGATGCTGCGCGCCTCCGACCTCACTCGCATCGAGGGGTTCCTGCGTGACGCGCAGCTCGGCGCCCTGGTGGATCCACTGACGCTTGATGTGGTGGCGCCGCTCGTCGGCGCCCTGACCGGGCCGGCCAGGGGCCGCGCCCAGGGTGTTCTCGACCGCTGGGCGCAGGATCCCAGTGCCGAACTGCGCCGGGCTGCCGCACTGCTCGGGGTCTCCGGTGGTGCGGCCTAGCCTCAGGGAGTGACGACGACCTTGCCTCGGATGCTGCCGTCGGTGAGGCGGCGCATGGCCGTCGCGGCCTCGGCGAGGGGATACACCTGGTCGATGACGGGCGCGATCGCTCCGCTCTCGAGCAGACCCGCGAGGGTATGCAGGTCGTCCTGGCGCATGATCGAGACCAGGCCGGTGAGCTTCTGGGGCACGAACGGCGACAGCAGCAGAGCCCGCAGGGCCCGCTCGAACCCAGCGGTCACCCGGCCACCGCCTTCGCCGCCGACCAGCACGAGGGTGCCTCGTGGCGCGAGCAGCTTGCGCAGCGACGAGACCGAGCGGTTGCCACCGGTTTCGAGCACGAGGTCGTAGCGCTCGCCCGACCGGGTGATGTCGCCGCGAGTGTAGTCGACGGCCGCATCGGCGCCGAGCGAGAGCACGTAATCGACCTTGGTGGTGCTGGCGACGCCCGTCACCTGGGCGCCGAATGTCTTGGCCAGCTGCACGGCATAGCCACCGACGGCTCCGGAGGCACCGATCACGAGCACCCGCTCCCCCGGGCCCGCGGCACGTAGCGGGGCGAGAGCCTGCATCGCCGTGACGGCCGAGGTCGGCACCGCCGCGGCCTGCTCGAAGCTCAGGGCCGCCGGCTTGGGCTCGAGCTTGTCGGCCCGCGCGAGCGCGTATTCGGCCAGGGATCCCTCGCAGACGCCGAAGACCTCGTCCCCCCCGGCGTGAACCGGGTGACATTGGCGCCGACGGCTTCGACCCGACCGGCGACATCCATGCCGCGCACCCGGGTCTTCGGACGGCGGAGGCCGAGCGCGGCCCGCGCGACGTAGGGCAGTCCGGTCATCACGTGCCAGTCGCCGATATTGAGGCTCGCTGCCCGCACCTGAAGGAGTACGTCGTCGTCACCGACGGCCGGGCGATCGATCTCGGCGGGGTGCAGAACGTCGGCCGATCCGTAGCTGTCCTGAACGATGGCCCTCATGGTGTGCCTCCGGCTGGTGTGATGTTCGTGGTCGGGTCTGGCTCAGGAGTGCGCGAGCAGCCAGTCCAACGCCGGCGCGCACTCGGTGAGGATGGAGATGTGGCCGTCGTCGGCACAGGCCCAGATTTCGGCGTGCGGGATGGTGCGGGCGAGCCAGGCACCGTGCCCGGGCGGCACCACCCTGTCGCGGCCGCCCTGCACGATCAGCACGGGCACCGAAATCGTTGCCACGTCGAATCCCCACGGCACCACGAACGCCATATCGTCATCGATGAGCCCATCCGGGCCCTCGGCGGAGGCCTCCCCCACGTCCGCGCCGAGCGCGGACCAGTCCTCCTCGAGCGCGGCGTAGTCGCGTTCCACGAAGCTGGCCGGGTCGAATTCAGCGGTCGCCTGGTGGTGCTCGCGGGCCGCCCTGCCGGAGAGCGCTGCGCGCAGGGCGCCCTCCGATGCCATGCCGGCGAAGAAGTCCAGGCCATCGGCGTCGATGGGCGCTATCGCGGCCAGGCATGCCGCGGCGATCACCCGTTCGGGCAGCAGGGCGGCGCAGGCCAGGGCGTGCGGGCCGCCGCCGGAGGCGCCCATCACCGCGAACCTGCCCAGCTGCAGGGCATCGGCGATGGCCGCCACATCCGCCACCGCCGAAGCGACGGTGCGGCCGGGCAGCGGGGTCGAGCCACCGTAGCTGGGCCGGCCATACGAGACCAGGCGGATGTCGCGTTGGCCCGCCGCCACCAGCAATGGTTCGAGCAGGGCACCGGTTTGCGGCGAACCGTGGTGCCACAGCACCGTGAGCCTGGCCGGTGCGGCGTCGCCCGGAGTGACGAAGTCACCGAGACCGTCGAGGTCGTCGGCCCCTGCGTTGGCGGTGCCGTGGGCGCCACCACTGTCATGCACCCGGAGCACGCGGCCGTCGGGCAGTCGCAGATCCTGCACGGACACCATCGGGCCAGCGTAAGCCGGAATCAGGCGAGCTGCCAGAGGCGCGCGCGGGTCAGGCCACGATTCTCTCGCCATCGCGCTGCCCGGCCGCGGTCTCGGCCCCAGTGTCGGCCCCAGAGCCGGCCCCAGTGTCGGCCGGCAGCGGTTCGGCGCCGTTCGGCTCCGGCGACACCAACGGGGTGACGTAGGAGAACCCCGTTGTGGTGTTCTTCGTCATCGAGAGCACCAGGTCCATGTGCGGTTCGAGGGCGGTCACCTTGTCGAGCGGGGAGCCCACGATCAGCTGGAAACCGAGGCCCTTCCACGCCGCGACGGCCCGGCCGGCGAACTCGGAGTCCGACTTCACGAAGCCCTCGTCGAGGAAGACCGGGGCGAAACGCGGCCGGGTGCGGCTCTCGTCACCGAGCTGGAAGCGCAGCGCGGCGCCGACGACGAACGCGACGAGCTCCTGCGATTCGCCACCGCTCTTGCCGCCGAGGGAGGAGTATGTGCTCACCTCCACCCCGTCCGGCGTGGTGCGCACGGCGGTGATCTCCACGTGCCGGCGCACGTCCAGGAGCAGGTCGCGGTCCGAATCGCCCTTGCTGGGCCGGGTGCCGCCGCTGCGCCCTGAGGTTGTCAGGTCGAGCTCGTCCGGACGGCGAATGAGGTTCATGAACGCCTGCAGCCTGGTGAACCGGCTCTCGGTCTGCTCGTCGGTGAACTCCTCGGTCGAGCCCGAGGAGAGCACCTTGAGTTCCTTGCGGAACGCCGAGGCGTCATCCCGGTGCAGCCGGCGCAGTGAGATCTGCAGCCTGTCCCGACCGGCGCCGAACGGCAGGGTGCGCAGGATGTCGTTGATCGGCCGCAACCGGTCTTCGATCTCCTCGATCGAGGTGGTGAAGGCGCCCACGAGGGGTACGAGGTCCTGGCCGCTCCACGCGGACAGCCGGCGCTTCCACTCCTGCCGGCGTTCGTAGAGGCCGAGCGTGTAGACGGCGTCGAGGATATCGCTGTAGCTGGAGTACGACTCCATGGCCACGCCGATGTTGGGGTCAGGCCAGCGGCTCTGGAAGGTTTCGAAGATGCCGATCAGGGTGTCCCTGGCGCTGCGCGCGGTGTCGCGGTCCTGGCTGGACTGCTCGGTGAGCCGCTCACGCAGACGCTTCACACCGTTCGCGAAGGTGGCCAGATCGGCGCTGTCGCTCACGGCGGCGAACTGGGCGTCCAGGTGCGCGGAGTGGTCCTCCGGCAGGGTGAGGGACTCATCGGACTGGACGCGCTCCAGCCGGACATTCACGATGTCCTGCCGGTCGACGATCGAGGCATGCTCGTCGCTGAGGGCGGCGGCTTCACGCTCGGTCTCGTGCTTGAGCTTCTGGGCGGCCTCGAGTTCAGCCGCCAGACGTGCTTCTTCGTCCTGGAGTCCGCGCAGGACGTCGCTGCCGGCGAGCAGCCGTTCGCGTTCGGCTTCCTTGGCGACGATCCTGTCCGCTGCGCCGGCCACGTCGATGGCCGCCCAGGCGGTGTCGATCAGGTGCTGGTGGGCATCCTTCAGGCGGCGTAGGGCGATGATCTGCTCGGCCTTGGCGGAGGTCTGCTGCGCGAGAGAATCGGCGGAGGCCTTCAGCTCACGCAGCTCTTCGTCGATCTCGGCCAGGCGCACGGTGCTGGAGAACCCGATGATGGCCCGCTGCTCTTTGTTCCACCCGTGAGCGCCACGCTTGCCCTGGCGGATCTGGCCGCTCTGGGTGACCCGGGAGCCGTCACCGACGAGCTCGGCCGGACCGTTGACACAGAGCGCGTCGATCGCGGGCGCCTGCACGCGGTCCTGCACCCAGCGGCTGAACGGCGAGTCCTTGAAGGTCAGTTTGCCGGAGACGTACCGCGGGTCGTGCTGCACCTGCTGGTGCGGGTGCAGAGTGACACCTTCGAAGTGGATGCGCACCGGGATGTGCATCGGGTCGATGGCGCGGCTGAGGGCGGCCAACCGGTTCTCGTCGACGAGCAGCACCCGCACGACCGAGCCGAGGGTGACCTCTGCGGCCTGGCGCCAATCGTCTTCACCCGGGGCGATGTCGATGAGCTCGGCCACGAACGGCAGTTCCTCCGCGGGTATTCCGGCGGCATCGGCGATCATCATTCTGGCGTTGTGCAGGTGCTGGGGAACCAGGCTGGCGCGTCCCTTGAGAAAGGCGTGCTCCTGCTTGAGGGTGCGGATCTTCTCTTCGACCGGGTAGGCGGTGCGCTGCAGGGAAACCCGCTCCAGATCGAGCTCCTGCTCGGAGGCGGGGAACCTGGCGATGAACCCCTCCGCGGCCAATTGCGCGGCGGCGAAGTCGTCGGCCGACGTGATGGCGACGGCACCTGCGAGGCCGGAGTCCGCGTCGTCGGCGGGGCCGGCGACTGCGCCCAACAGGGAGATGCGGTCATTGAACCTGGAGCGTTCCGCCGCCATGTCGTCGCGTTTGGCGGTGAGCACGTCGAGCTCCACCTGCAGGCCGGCGAGCACGTCGCCGCCGTTGTCGCGCTGCTGGTGCTGCAGGTCGGCGACCCGGCCCTTCAGCTCGGTCTCGGCATCCCTGGCGGCGGTGTTCGCCGCCTGGTTCTCGCGCCGGCGGGCGCGGTTGGTGTCGGCGGCGGCGTCGAGCAGGCCGTGTTCGGTGCTCAGCTGCCAGAGCACGAACGGGGTGTCGCCGTCGCGGTGCACGCCGAAGCGGTCGATCAGGTCGGCCTTCTCGGTGGCGGTCTCGTACTCGCGGTGGAGCTCGGGCAGGCGTTCGAGCACCTTGGCCTTCTGCGCCTCGGTGACCATCGCGCCGTAGGAGCGTTCCAGGTCTTCGAAGTGGTCGACCGCCTTGTCGGCCGCGGCGAAAGTGGCGGGTTCCTCGAGCACCATCGACTTGTAGAGGCCGTCGACGGTCTTCACCTGCTGGCCGGCCTGGATGCGGGCGAGCAGCCGCAGCGCCTTGCCGCCCTCGCCGTTGGCTCCGATACCGAGCCGGGTGTAGAGGGTCTGCGAGAACGCGGCGTAGGTGTCGAACACGTCGAGGTCGCTGAACCGGTTCTTGAGGGCGCGCTTGTCGAAGCGGGCCTCGGTGACGTCGGCCAGGTCGCGCAGGTCGAGCCGGCCGTCGCGGGTGGCCATCTTCATGGTCACGTCGGCGAACTTGGTCGCCCCGCGCGGCACGAAGTAGGCGCGCAGCACCGTGAAGCGGCGCTGGTTGTCGTCGATGAAGGTCATCGCAATGGCGCCCCAGGTGGCCGAGTCGGCGCCGCGGAGCACCTGGTCGTGCATCGCTCCGGTCTCGGCCTCGCGGCTGGAGTCGGTCTTGCCGCGGAGGTAGGTCATCAGGTTGCGCTGGTCGACGCTCCGGGCCCGCCCCGACCCGGCGTCGTTGGACGCGCCGTTGAACGGGGTGTCGGAGGGCATCATCAGCGCCAGGTAGGCGTCGAGCAGGCTCGACTTGCCGGTGCCGGATGCGCCGGAGACCAGCGTGGCGTTGGCGGCGAAGTCCACAGCGTGGTGGCCCTGGAACCCTCCCCAGTTGACCATTTGGAAGGTCTCGGCGCGCCACTGCGTGGTGCCCTCGGTGGCACCGTCCATGTGGAACAGCGGGGAATCGGTCATGAGACGGCCTCCAGGGCGGGGTCGGCGGGGTCGGACGCGTCTGGCTCGGCGGCGGCGGGGTCGGCCCCGGCTTCGGCGGCGGGTTCGGCGCCGGTGTCGGCGGCATCCAGGGTGCTGTCGGCAGGGTCGGGCTGGTCGGCGCTGTTCTGCGCCACCAGCCACTCCCACAGCTCGGCGAGCCGCTCGATGGGCAGCAGCACCTCGATCACCGCCGAGATCCGGAACCTGTCGGGGTCGCTGGTCTTCAGCAGCACCCGCGCCTTGGCCAGGCTGTCCACGGCCGCCGTGGCACGACGCGCGTCGCCGAACCGGTCGGTGGCGTGTTCGGGCCGGAAGTGGGCAACGTTCTCGACGAGGTTGTCCCTGTCGACGATGACGATGTCCACGCCGCTGGCGCGTTCGCTGCGGAACCGCTGACGCAGCAGTACCAGCAGGATGGTTTCCTCGCGGCTGTATGCCACGTCGTGCAACAGGGTGGGGAACCTGTCGCCGCCCTCCCCGATCGCCTGACGCTTGAAGGCCACTTCGTAGTGCAGGTCGACGTGCAGGTCGAGGAACATGTCGTTGAGGCGGGACTTGAGCAGGCTCTGCGAGGCGAGCAGGGTGCGCCATTCGGCTGGCTGCAGGGCGGCGGAGATGTAGCGGTGCCGGAGCAGCAGCACCAGGGTGCGGCGCTGCTCCACGGTGAGCCCGCCCTCGTCGCCCTCGAACAGCGAGAAGCTCTCGTTGGTGTCGTCTTCGGCGGCGTCGTCGTTTGTCAGATCGGTCGCGTCGGTCACGTCGTCAGTCATGATCAGGTCCATAGTTCAGGGCGGCCAGGGCCGCAGTGTCGTCGTCGGTCAGGGTGATGCGCGGCACCCTGAAGGTGCGGCGGGTGCCGTCGGGGCGCACGGTTTCGAAGCTTTCGATGTCATCGATATCGGTGACGGCGTCGATCTGGGTGGCCAGCTGCAACAGGCCCAGAATCTCCACAGGCCGGCGCATGGCGGGTTCGAGGCTGTTGAAGGCGGCGCCAACGGATGCGGCGCCTTCAGTGGTGAAGGCGCTCACGATGGCGTCGCGCAGCTCCTCGAGCAGCGGACCGCCCTGGGTGCGCATGGCGTCGAGGCTCGGTGGCTCCGGGGCGAACGCCGAGACGTCCTCCAGGGGCGGCGGCGCCTTGTGGGCGGCGGGATCGTAGAACCGTTCGCGCAGATGCTCGAGGTCCAGGGTGCCGGGCATCAGCTCGGCGGTCACCGTGGACCGCGGTCCGGCGGTCTCCATCCACACCGCGAGTTCCTTGTTGATCTCCCGCAGCAGCCGTTCGAGCTCCCGGTCCTTGACCACGTCGTGGTTCACGATGTGCTCGCGCAGGGTGGTGGTCAGGCCGTTCCGCTGGGTGAGCACGTCGTCGACGCCCTTGCGGATCAGGCTGACCGTGCCCATGAAGCTGCGCCGGTCCTCCGCGCTCAGTTCGAGCGCGAACGGGTGCAGCAGGATCGACTCGAGGTCGTTCTTGAGGGCGGAGAGCAACGCGTCGTTTCGGAGCAGCACGATGGCGCCTTCGAACGCGCGGCCCTCCGCTGTCGACGACATCAGGGCATCGGTTTTGGAGAGGTACTCGTCGAGCACCTCGCTGATCGGGCGTTCCTCGGCGCGGAAGTCGTTCACGATCTGCCGGTGCATACCGGCCACGGACTCCTCGACACGCTTGAAATCGCTGGGCAGCTGGGTGATCAGGTCGATGAGGTTGGCGTAGCCCTCGTGCATCTGGTCGTTCGACGCCGCGGCGATCTCGCCGCCGGCGGCCAGGCGGTCGCGTTCGGAGGCCAGGGCAGCGATCTCCAGGTCGAGCCGGCGGATGCGTTCATCCCGGTCCGGGTTCGCCAGGGTGGCGCGGTGGCGCACGGTGTCGACGATGGTGGTGAGGCGGGATTCGCTGATCAGGGCGCGGTCGCGGGAGAGCCCGTCCACCAGCAGCAGCGCCTCGAGGGCGTGCGAGGTGAGCGAGTACTGCTCCTCGTCGTCCTCCCCGGTTTCCCGGTAGAGCCACTGGTCGTTCATCCACTGCACGCAGAGCGCCCGGCCGTTCTTGCCCGGCACCTCATGGCCGATGGACCGGAGGTCGGCGAGGTAGGCATCGACCTGGGTGTGCAACCTGTCGGCCTGCACACTGCGGCGGTCCCGGCTGAACGACGACTTGAAGACCGCGAGCACGAACGGCGCCCACTTGCGGTCGAGCAGCCGCAGGGTGGGTCGGTCGAAGGCGCTGTGCACCCGCGCTAATTCACCCGCGATGTCGCTCACTCGTACCCGTTCCTCTCGCCGGCCCGCCTGAGGGCCTCCTCAACCGTAGTCGCCCCGGCGACCGCGAAACGGCGGTGGCCCGGTGCTCGGCACTCGGGTCGCCCGGGGTCAGTACTCGCCGGGGCCCTGACCGGCTGCTTCGTCGGCCCTGAGCTTGAGCAGGGCCAGATCGATCTGAACGAACATCTCGGTGCGGTCGGCCCGGCGGCGCTGATACTCGGGGTCGGTGGCGTCGATCGACAGCCGCATCAGGCGGGTGTGCATGGCGTCCTGGATCTCGTCGCTGGCGGCGTTCTGCGCCTCCCGCACGAGAGTGCCCACCCGTTCCTCGTCCTCGGCCAGGGCGAGCAGGGCCACGGCCAGGCGTTTGTGCACCTGCCGGCGCAGCTTGAGCTGGCGGATGTCCATCAGCTGGTCCTGGGACAGGTCGTACCGCCAGGTCGCCGAGGTGAGGTCCTTGCGCTGCGCCCGCACCCGCTCAGCGGACTCCTCGTTCTCCTGCGCCAGGCCGAGCAACTCCCGCCTCGCGGTCGCGGCGAACCTGACCAGGTCGTAGTCGGCGTGCTCGCCCAGGCCCGCGACGATGATGTCGTTCTTCACGGCCATCCGTACCGAAGACAGGGCGATGAGCACCCCCTCATCGACGATGCGCGAGATCGGCGCCGGGCCGTGCTGCGTCGCATCCGTCACGGTTTCATTTTACGGTCTCACCAGCCGTGACCCGGGCCCCGCCGAACGCCCATTTTTGGGGTTCGGCTGCCGCTGCGCGGTCGCGGGACGGCCACCTAGACTGCGGCCATGGGGAAAATCTGGAACGATGCTGCCGTTCGATACCTGCAGGACCGCCGGATTTGTCCCCGCTGCGACGCGCGACTGGCCGACCAGAGGTGCCCGCAGTGCGGGGCCGACCTGACCGGCCCCCTCGGCGGCGAGGTCGCTTCGGCAAGCGGCCGGGTGATCAAGGCCCTGCTCGCGCGCGATCGCCTGCTCGACCGCATCCCCACGGTGTGGCCGGATGGCGCGCCCGTCACGGATGCCGTTCCCAGGACGGGTGTGGCGGGGGCCAGGGCCATCCCGACCGCGAGTTCCGGCCGGGCGGATGCGCCGGTGCGCGCACCAGCCGTCGCCACGGCCACCGTTCGGGCCACGGCCACCCCTGCCGCCCCGGCCGCCGGGGCGCAGGTGAGCGTGCAGTCCGTGCTCGCCTTCGCCGGTGCGGCCCTGCTCGCCGTGGCCGCGCTGGTCTTCACGTTCCTCAACCCCGACCTCACCAGCTTCGCCGTGCGCACGAGCATCACCGGAACGATCACGCTGGTCTTCCTCGGCGGCGCCTGGCTGTTCGCCCGGCGCGGCCTGCGGTTCTCGGCCGAGTCGGTGGGGGCTTTGGGCGTGGTGTTCGTGGCGCTCGACGTCTGGGCGTTCATGCAGCTGGCGCCGGCCTCCGTGAGCGGGTGGACCTTCGCCGCCCTCGGCACCCTGGTCGGTTCGGCGGTGCTGTTCGGGCTGGGTGCCCGCTCCGGCGTGCGGGTCTGGCTGTGGGCCGCTGTGGTGGGCCTGGCCCTCTCGCCCGGGCTGCTGGGCACCGGTGGCAGCGGCTGGAGCGCGATCCTCGGCAGCCTGGGCGTGGCCGTCGTCGCCCTCGGTCTGCATCCGGTGCTCGCGCGCCTCTCCCCCGGTCTCGGCTCCGCGCTGGGCGCCGAGCGCAACACGGCCACCGCCCTGCAGGTGGTCGCGGTGATCTCCGCCCTGCTGCAGTTGCTGCTGCTCTCGGTCACCACGGTGACCGCACAGGTCGTCGGTTACGCCGGCATCCTGGCCGTGCTGGCCGTGGTGGCGGCGCTGGGCAGCCGCAACGGGCTGCCCAGGCTCTGGAGCTTCGCGGCGGGCGCATTCGCCGTGGCCGCGGTGGCGATCCTGCCGCTGGCCGTGCCCTTCGGCGAGTCGGCCTGGTATCTGGCCTTGATCCCGGTGGCGGGCGGCGTCGCCCTGGTGGGGCTCAGCGCGCTGCGCTCCAGCCCGGCCGCCAGCCGCGGCGCCCTGGGCGCCGGCGCCGTCACGGTGCTGGCGCTGGCCGCGAGCCCTGCCCTGGTCACCGCCCTCACCCAGCTGTCCGGCGCGGCGTTTGCGCCCCTGCGCTGGGCCGCATCCGCCGGCGGCTACCCCGGCGGCGTCTCGCAGATCCCGAGCAGCGGTGATTTCGCCTTCGTCGCCGGGGCGCCCGATCCCTACGGCTACGGTGCCGGGCTCGTCGCCCAGAATCTCGGCCTGGCCTCGATCGTCGCGCTGGCGGCCCTCGCGGTCACGGCGTGGGCCGTCGCGCTGGTGAGTCCCGTGAAAACGTCCCCGCAGGCGCCGACCGGGCTGCCGGCGACGCCGGTGCGCCTGGCACTGTCGTTGGGCATCCTCACTCTGCTCACCGTCAGCGGGTGGGCCGGCTTCTCACTCACCGGCCAAGCGATCGTGGGCCTGGCGCTCGCCGCGGCCCTCATCGCGAGTCTGCTTGTCATTCCCGCTCTCGCCGCGGCACCCGCGATGGTCCGGCGGGCACTGGGCGTGGGCGCGCACCTGCTGCTGCTGCTGGCGGCGATCACCGGCTGGATGCAGCAGTCGACCACGGTGTGGGTGGGCGCCGCGGCCGTCGTCACCCTCGCCGCTCTCGCGCGCACCCTGCCCGCGCGCTGGCGCCCGCTCTACCTGGGTCTCGGGTACGCGTACGCACTGGTGATCGTGGCTACCGCGCTCGCCTTCGCGGGAGTGGACGCTATCGCGGTGCTCTGCCTCACCACCACGCTCGGGTTGCTCTGCGCCCTCGCCGCCACCCTCACCACCTGGCTCACCCCGCGCGGCTGGTACGCCGTGCTGCTGGTGAGCGCGGTGCCGTTCATCGCCGGCGTCGTGGCCGTGTTGCTGGTGCGCAGCGGCTGGACCGCCCTGTCCACCGGCGTGGCCTTCGCCCTCGCCCTCACCCTGCTGACCAGCCGGCGCCCTGGCCTGACCCTGGCGCTGCGCTCCTTCGCGGCCAGCCTGCTGGTGCCCTCGCTCGCCGTGGTCGTGGTCTGCCTCGGCGCCCAGCTGCTGGACACCAGCGGGTCGCCGGTGGTGCTGCCGCTCATCGCCCTGATCGTGGCCGGCACGTTCGCGGCCACCGGCCCCATCGCCCAGGCTCTGCAGGACCGTGGTCTGGCGGCCCTCGAAGCGGATGCCTGCCGCCGCTTCATCGAGGTCTCCGCCGCGGTCACCGGGGTGCTGGCCGTGCTGCTCGCCCTCGTGCGCACGGCGGCAGGCCTGTCGACCACGGTGCTGGTGCTCGTGATCCTCGGTGTGGGAGCGGCCGTCAACGCGCTCCGCACCGGCCGACGGGTGGCCTGGTGGGCGGCAGGCGCCAGCTGGACCGGTGCGCTCTGGTGTGTCTGGGCCATCCGCGGCATCGACGTGGTCGAACCCTATGTGCTGCCGCCCGCGCTCGCCATGGTCATCGTCGGCGCGATCCTGACGGCCAGGGGCCGGCCCGGCCAGACGCTGGCCGCCACCGGCCTGGCCCTGACCGTGGTGCCGAGCCTGGCGGTGCTCGTCACGAACGGGTCAGCCGGGTTCGGGCCGGCCGGGTTCGGCGTTGCAATTCCCTGGCGCGCCTACGGCTTGCTCGCCGCCGCGCTGCTGCTGGTGCTGCTCGGATTCGCCATCACCCATGCTGCGACGCGGCTTCGTAGCCTGCTCGGCGCCACCGCCGTGGTGGCCACCCTGGCAGCGGGGGCAGGCGCCGTGCAGGCCATGCGTTGGGGCCTCGGCCTGGACTACCTCGCCGGAAGCCCAGTCACCGGCATCATGCTGCCGGTGCTGGCCTTCAGCGCGGCGGCCACCCTGCTCGCGGCGTTCGCCGGCGGCATCGGCCGCCACAGCACACCGGCTGTCGACCCTGCCGCCTTCGGCGCCCCAGCCGGCACCGCTCCCGCCGGCACCCCAGCCGGCACCCCAGCCGGCACCCCAGCCGGCACCGCCGCCTCCCGGTGGCGATACGCCGCGGCCACAGCGTTCCTGGTGGCCGGGCCGATCACCGCCATCCGCGCCGATATCTTCTCGATCGGCACCCTCACGCTTCTGATGGTGGCGATGCTCGGCTTCATGCTGGTCGTGGCGGCGCGGGCCCGCACCGGGCCGGTGTCGCTGCCCCCGGTATGGTTCCTGTTCGTGCTGGCCTGGTGCACGGCCGTGGCGGGCTGGAGCGAACGTGAACTCCGCGTCGAGGCATTCTCGCTGCCCCTCGGGCTGGCGTTGCTCGGTGCCGGCATCATCGGCATGCGCCAGGGAGCGCGCGCGGTTCCCGCCTCGCTCGGCTCCTGGCCGGCCGGTTTCTCCGGCTCCTGGCGGCTGCTGGCCCCCGGCATCGTCATCACGTTCCTGCCGTCGGTGCTGGCCACCGGCACCGACCCGCAGACCTGGCGGGCCATCCTGGTGATGTCCCTCGCGCTCATAGCGATCCTGATCGGCTCAACCCGGCGCCTCGCCGCCCCGTTCCTGATCAGCCTGGCTGTGCTGCCCATCGAAGTCATCGTGGTGTTCACGGTGCAGATCGGGCAGACCATCAATCCGCTGCTCTGGTGGATCACCCTGGCCACCATCGGCGCGGTCATGCTGGTGATCGCCATCACCTCCGAGCGCAAGGGCGCCACCGGAGGCGGTCTCTCCGCCCGCCTGCGCGACCTCACCTAGTCCCGCGAGCCGCGAGATGAGCCCGAACCTGGAGGTTTTCGGTGCCGCATCTCACGGCTCGCGGAAGACTGGATTCAGTGCGTGTGCTCCTGATCGAGGGCGTCGAACTCCCGCACGAAACGTTCGCGGAGCAGCATCTTGGCCGGTTCGTCCAGCCAGGATGCCTCGACTCCTGCCAGTGACATCGAGCGCAGGGTGGTCTTGTCCAGCTGCAGCGCGGTCGAGGCGATCTCGTATTCCTGGGCCAGCGTGGTCGGGAACATGCCCGGGTCGTCCGAGGAGAGGATCACGTTCAGGCCGGCATCCAGCATCGCCTTGATCGAGGCCTGGCGCCACGGCCGCCAGGACCGACGCGAGGTGGTGAACGCCACGATGAACGGCGTCTGGTCGGCGCGCACCCGTTCCACCACGGCGTCGTCTTGGAGCACGAAGTAGCCGTGGTCGATGCGGTCGCAACCCAGCTGATCCAGGCAGGTGATGGTGTTCGCCGCGATCGGCGCGTGCTCCGAGGAGTGCGCGGTGCGCTTGAGACCGGCCGCTCCCGCGAGGGCGTACGCGTCGATGAATCGCTCCGGCGGGCCGGCGGTCTCGAGGTTGTCCAGGCCGATGCCCACGACGTACTCGTGCGGGTTGTCCACGATCTGCTGCACCAGGTGCAGGGCGTGCTCGCCGCTCTTGCTGCGGTCGATGCCGGCGATCATGCGGCCGGTCATGCCGAAGTCGCGTTCGGCCATCCGGATGCCGTCGGCGTAGGCCTCCACGGCGCCACGGTAGCCCAGCTTCTCCAGGTGCGGCGGCAGGTAGTCGAAGAACAGCTCGAGGTGCCGGGTGGCGCTGGTGCGGTGGGCGTTCTCGAACGCCTCGTAGGTGATGCGGGTGAGGTCCTCGGCGCTCCGCAGCACCGACACCACCCACTCTGAGGCCTTGAACAGCGAGTACGACGTGGCCGGTTCGTCACTGCTTCGCCCCATCGGCACCGGGATGCGGGTGTCGGCGTAGAGCGCCGGGTCCGGCGGCAGCGAGTTGATGTCCCGGAAGATCGCTTCGGCGGTGTCGGGCAGCACCAGCTTCTCCCGTCGGGCCAGCTCGGCGAAGGTCGACGCCCGCACGGTGCCGATCAGGTGGCAGTGCAGGTCGGTCTTGGGAACGCGGGCCAGGTAGCTGGCGGTGGCGGCGGGGGTGTCGATGGGCGTCATGGCTTTCACGGTGGTAACTGAAACTGGGTGATCGGACGGTACTTGCGGGAAGTGGGCGGCGACCGCCCGCCGGGGGGTTCGGGCGGCCGCCGCTGCTGGGGGCGCCGGCTAGAGCGAGGAGACCTCGCGGGCGAACCGGTTGACCCAGTCGGCACGGTTTTCCACGATCGTGTCGATGTCGAGGGTGCTGTAGCCGTCGCCGATCGGGTCGGTCGCGGCGAGGCCGGCGATCTCGGTGAGCTCGGCGGGAACCGTGGCGCCCGGGTTGACGGGCAGGTCACCGACGATCGCGGCGGACGAGGTCTGCGCCTCGGCCGAGAGCAGGTAGTCGATGAACGCGTTCGCCGCCGGGGTGTTCGGCGCGCCGACGGGGATCATGGCCCGGTTGGTGGCCATGAATTTGCCCTCGGTCGGGGCGGTCCAGGCGATCGGCGCCCCGGAGGCGACGAGGCTGGTGGCGAAGCCGCTCAGCGCGGGGGCCGCGGCGATCTCGCCCTGGCTGAGCAGGCTGGAGACCTCGGTGGAGGACGTGTAGTACTGCAGCACGTTGTCGTTCCAGGAAGCCAGGGTGCCGAACGCCTCGTCGACGTCGTAGGGGTCCTCGCCGAAGACGTCCGCGATGCCGGAGACGGTGAGCTGGCCTGCGGTGACCGAGATGTCCGGCATCGCGATCTTGCCGGCGTACTCGGGCTCGCCGAAGGTCTCCCAGTCCGCGGCCTGCTCTGCGGTCATCTGGTCGGTGCGGTACAGGGTGCCGTTCAGCTGGTAGCTGTATGCGGGGCCGTCGTACTGGGTTTCCTTGGCGAAGTCGCTGATCTCGGCGAGATTGGGCACCGCCTCGGCGTCCACCTCGGCGAACAGGTCCTTGGACTGGCCGAGGGCGGCGTAGTAGTCGGAGATGAGCATCACGTCGATGCCGGAGTTGTCGCCGTTGAGTTCGAGCTTGGAGAGCCTGTCGGCGTTGCTGCCGGTGTCGAGCTCCACGGTGATGCCGGTGGCTTCTTCGAACGGGTCCACGATGGCCTGCTGGAACTCCTCGACGCCGAACGGGAAGGTGCTCACCACGAGGGTGCCGCTGGCGGCCTCACCGGGTTCGAGAGTGGCTGTGGGGGCGGGCGAGGCGGAGCAGCCGGCCAGCAGGGCGGCCGTGGCGACGAAGGCGAGACCGAGAACCGCGGTGCGCCGACGGGGGAAAGCGTGGGACATGGGGGTTTCCTTTGGGTGGGGGGTGTGAGGAGCGAGGGATCAGTCGGTCAGGCGCACGATTTCGTGGTCGCGCGCCTGGGCCACGACGAGGTCGCCGGGGTGGAAGCCGAGGTCGTCGGCGGTGAGGGTGTCACGGCGGGTGGTCGAGACAAGCGTCACCGGGGAGCCGGTGGCATCCGTTGCCGTCATGGTGACGATATGGTCGACGCCGCGGTACACGGAGTCGGTGACCACGGCGGACACCGTGAGGCCGACCGGTGACGGCGCCCGGCCGGCGTAGGCCACCCGCAGGTGCTCCGGCCGCACGGTGATCAGGCTGCGGTCGCCCAGCTCGAGGAAGTTCTCGTAGCCGAGGAAGTCGGCCACGAACCGGTTGGCCGGCGCCGTGAATACCGTGGCGGGCGCCCCGGTCTGCATGACCTTGCCGGCGCGCATCACGACCATGGTGTCGCTCATCTCCAGCGCCTCCTCCTGGTCGTGCGTGACGAGCACCACGGTGAGGCCGGTTTCGCCCTGGATGCGGCGGATCTCGCTGCGCATCTGCACCCGGAGCCTGGCGTCGAGGTTGGACAGCGGCTCGTCGAGCAGCAGCAGCGACGGGCTGATGGCGATCGCGCGGGCCAGGGCCACCCGCTGTTGCTGGCCACCGGAGAGGGCCTTCGGCTTGCGGTCGGCCAGGTGGGCCAGGCCGACCAGGTCGAGGTTGGCCATCACGAGCTCGCGACGCTTGGTCGCGGGGACCTTCCGCAGCTTGAGGCCGAAGCCCACGTTGTCGGCCACGGTGAGGTGCGGGAACAGGGCGTAGGACTGGAACACCATGCCGAGGTTGCGCTTCTCCGGCGGCAGCCGGGTGGCGTCGGCGCCGTTGATGGTGATGGTGCCGGCGCTCGGGGTGATGTAGCCGGCCAGCATGCGCAACGTCGTGGTCTTGCCGCAGCCGCTGGGGCCGAGCAGGGTGGTGAGCTTGCCCTCGGCGATCTGCAGGTTGAGGTTGTCCACGGCGACGGTGTCGCCGTACGACTGGGTGACCCCGGTGAATTCGGCCGCACTGGTCATTTGTTGATTCCTCCGAAGATCTTGGCAAAACCGAGCGTTTTCTCGGCGACAACAGCGATGACCACGGTGCCGGCGAGGATGAGCGTGGACATCGCCGCGATCATCGGGTCGTAGGACTGCTGCACGTAATCGAGCATGGTGACGGGCAGGGTGCGGAACTCACGGCTCTGCAGCAGCAGCGACAGCGGCACATTGTTGAACGAAGTGACGAAGCTGAGCAGCCCGGCCGAGAAGATGCCCGGCCGCAGGAGCGGCAGCGTCACGGAGAAGAAGGTGCGCACGGGGGATGCGCCGAGCCCACGGGCGGCCTCCTCCACAGCCGGGTCGGCGAGGGCGAGCGAGGCCCCGGTCACCCGCACCGCATACGGCAACAGCAGCACGGTGTGGCCCACGAGCAGGGCCACGAACGAGGTCTGCTGCAGGCCGATCATGATCTGCTGATAGAGCGCCAGACCAACGACGAGCTCCGGCACCACGAGCGGCGAGAGGAAGAGCCCCTCCACCAGCGACTTGCCGGGGATCCTGCCGCGCTGGATGGCGAGGGTCACGGGCACCCCGAGCAGCAGGGCCAGCGCCGTGGACACGACGGCCAGCTGCAGGCTGGAGAGCAGGGCGCCGACGAACGGCTGGTACGCCAGGGCCTCACCGAACCAACGCAGAGACACTCCCTGCGGCGGGAAGGTGAGGGCGTCGCCGGCCGTGAACGCCGTGGAGACGACGAACAGGATCGGCACGATCATGATGGTGTAGCCGAGCACCGCCAGGGTGCCGAGGATCGGACGGCCCCTCACGCGGTCACCCCCGCCTTGCGGGAGATCAGCGACGACAGCCCGGAGACCATGAAGACCAACAGCGTCATGATCAGGGCCGTGGCGGATGCGGCGGCCCAGTCGACGCTCACGCTGGCGTAGGAGAACAGCTGGGTGGAGAGCATCCGCTGGCTGGAGCCGCCGAGCAGGTACGGCGTGGTGTACGCCGTGGTGGCTCCCGCGAACACCAGCGTGCCGGCGATGAGGATGCCGGGGCGGGACAGTGGGATCACGATCTTCCAGAGGGTCTGCGTCTTGGTGGCGCCCAGTCCCCTGGCGGCGTGGTCCAGGCCGGCGTCGACCTGCGCCACGGCGGAGTAGCAGGAGATCACGGCCAGCGGCAGGAACAGCTGGATGAGGCCGAGCACGATGGCGAGCTCGGTGTAGAGCAGCTGCGGCGGCTGGTCGGTGATGCCCAGCACCACGAGCAGCTGCCCGAAGGCGCCCTGGCTGCCGAGGATCACGAGCCAGCCGAAGGTGCGCACCACGTTGCTCAAGAGCAGCGGGAAGATCGCCAGGGCCAGCCACATGCCGGCGAAGCGGGAGGTGGACCTGGCCAGCAGGTAGGCGATCGGGAAGCCGAGCACAACGCACACGACGGTGACGATGAGGCCGATCCGCACGGTGCGCCAGATGATCGCGAGGTCATACGGGTCGGTGAGCATCGCCCCGAACCGTGCGAACACGTCAGCGGTGTCGGTCGACGGCGGTGCCAGCAGCATGATTGCCGATGGGATGGCAAAACCGAACAGAATGAACACCAGCCCCGGTATGAGCAGTAGTGCTGGTTTTCGAGACATACAGGGATAACCTTCGGCATACTAGGAGGGAATGAAACCGGTTGTGCAACCGGTTTCATTCCAACCTAAGGCAGATAGCACCCCCGTTTGGGCCACGAATGTTACGACCACGTAAAACCTCCGTGGTCACCTCGATCAGAAAGGCAGGACCTCAGTGGCAACTCTGGACCACGTCGCGCAGCACGCAGGTGTCTCCAAGGCGACCGCGTCGCGTGCCCTGAGCAAGCCTGCGCTGGTGTCGCCGGCCACCGTGGCCAGGGTGCTCGACTCGGCGCGGGTGCTGGGCTTCGTGCCCAACCGCACCGCCCAGGCGCTGGCCGGCGGCCGCACGGGACTGGTGGCCATCGTGGTGCCCACCCTCGAGAACAGTTTCTTCACGCCCATCATCCGTGGTGCGCAGGAGCAGGCCGCCGCGTCGGACCTGCACCTGACCATCGCCGTGCACGGCCTGGACTCCCCCGGCGACATCGCCGCACTCGAGACTCTGTCCAGGCAGGTCGACGGGTTCCTCATCGCGGCGCCCCGGGGTGACGATGATGTCATCGCCGCCGCGGCCGCCGGCATCCCGAGTGTGCTCATCGACCGCGAGATCCACGGCCTGCCGTCGGTCTCCGCCGACACCGCCACCGCGTTCGGCGAGCTGGCCCGCGGGTTCATCGACCGTGGGCACACCTCTATCGCGTTCGTGGGCGGGCCGGACCGGTCCTGGCAGAATGCGCAGCGCATCACGGCGGTGCGGGATGCGGCCGCCGGCCGGTGCGACCTCACCGTGCTCGGCCCATACCCGGCCACCGTCGCTTCCGGCGTGGAGGCGGCCGCGGCCGTCGTCGCCTCCGGCGCGACCGCCGTGATCTCCTACGCGGCGTCGATCTCGCTCGGCCTCATCTTCGGGCTGAACGCCCGCGGCCTCGCGGTGCCCGGCGACGTGGTGGTGAGCGCGGATGACGGCGTGGTGGCCGCCCTCGGCCTGCGCGGCGCCCCCTCGATCGAGGTCGACGGCGAAGAACTCGGCCGCCTGGCCATGCAGCGCCTGGTCGAGCAGATCGGCGAGCACGGCCACGGGCCGGGCACCGATGCCGGTACCGATGCAGGCACCGACGCGCAGGCCAAGCTCGCGGTGCCGGTGCGCTGGTCCGCCGCCGACTGAGCGGCGCCACACCGATCCCGAGTCGCCGCCAATTCCCCCTTCACACACCCTGAAGGGTGCCTTTGGCGCAACTCACCTGGTCCTGAGCTTCGCCTGCGGCAGCGGGTGTCGATTCTGCGCTCCGATCGTTCACGCCCCTCCGTCACGGCAGGAAAGCGGGAGCACGCCGGGCAATCGGCACGGCCCACCGGTGTCGCTCCGCCCGACCCGTGCCTATGCTGGGTGGACCATGCGACTCCTCCTGATCCGCCACGGCCAGACCCCCGCCAACGTGCTCGGGCAACTCGACACCGCGCACCCGGGCCCGGGCCTGACCGCGCTCGGCGAACGCCAGGCCGACGTCATTCCCGACGCCCTCAGGTTCGATTCCATCGACACCATCTTCGCGTCGACGCTGCAGCGCACCCAGCTCACCGCCCGTCCGCTCGCCATCGACCGGGGCCTCGACATCCAGGTGGCCGACGGCCTGCACGAGATCGGAGCCGGCACCCTCGAACGACGCAGCGACCCAGCCTCCATCCGCACCTACATGGAGACGGTGTTCGCCTGGGGTGCCGGGAACCTCGACGTCGCCATGCCGGGCGGTCACGACGGACACGCGTTCTTCGCCCGATTCGATGCCGACATCGCCGTGGCCGCGGCCAGCGGGGCGACCGCGGCAGTGTTCAGCCACGGTGCGGCGATCCGGGTCTGGGCCGCGGCTCGCGCCACGAACGTGCCACCGATGTTCGCCGGACTGCACGACCTCGACAACACCGGCGTGGTCGAACTGACCGGCTCGCCGGAGGACGGCTGGACCCTGCTCTCCTGGGCGGGAGTCCCCCTGGGCGGCATGCCGCTGGTCGACGCGGATGCCGTGGATCCGACCGGCGAAGCGCTCGACGCCTCCTAGCGGGTCCGCGGGGCGCCGGGCGCCCGCGGCACCTTCGGGCGTACCAGCGCGTGGCTGTCGTGCAGCAGCTGCCGCACGAGGTTGTCGTCGACGCCACCGTCGAGCACGACGGTGATCCAGTGCTTCTTATTGAGGTGGTAGCCGGGGGTGATGTGCTGCGGGAATTCCTCACGCAGCGCCCGGCCCTCCTCGGGGTCGCACTTCAGTGACACGCTCAGGGGCTCGCCGGCCAGGGCGCTGAGAGCGAAGATCTTGCCGTTGCCGCTGGTCTTGAAGACACTGGTCTCCGGCCCGAACGGAAACGTCTCGGTGGTCTGGGGCAGGCTCAGGCAGAACTCGACAAGGGCATCCGGGGTCATGCAAGCGACCCTATCCACTTCTCCAGTCGCGCGCTGCCGGCCTGCCGGGCGCCTCAGGCCAGGACGTCTGCCATCGCTCCGGCGGTCAGCTCCACCGAGCGCAGCCGGTCGTCGATCTGCTGCGACGCGTGGGCGAGGATCAGTTCGTCGGCTCCGGTGGATGCGGCCAGGTCGTCGAGGAACGTGCGCACATCCGCCGATGTGCCCACCGCCGTGTACCGCATCATGTCGGCGAGGCGGCGCCCCTCCGTGGTGGTGAGGAAGGCGTCGATCTGATCGTCGGAGTAGTCCGGCGTCGCCGGTCCGCGGGCGATCATGCTGCGCACCCTGGCGCGGCGCATGATCTCGAACTGCTGCACGGCATCGGCCCCATCGTCGGCCGCGATCACGTTGGCGGCCACCATGAGATAGGGCTCGGCGAGCTGGGCAGACGGCTGGAAGTCGCGGCGGTAGGTGGCGACGGCCTCGAACAGGGAGTCGGGGGCGAAGTGCGACGCGAAGGCGTACGGCAGGCCCAGTGCGGCGGCGAGACCGGCGCCGAAGAGTGAGGACCCGAGGATGTAGAGCGGCACGTTGGTGCCGGCTCCGGGCACCGCGCGCACGCCCGGAATGATGGATTCGTCGCGCAGGTAGGCGGCCAGTTCCATCACGTCCTGCGGGAATTGATCGGAGGCCCGAGGATCGCGGCGCATGGCCCTGGCCGTGGTCTGGTCGCTGCCAGGGGCACGGCCCAGCCCCAGGTCGATGCGGCCGGGGTAGAGCTCGGCGAGGGTGCCGTACTGCTCGGCGATGGTGAGCGGCGAGTGGTTGGGCAGCATCACGCCGCCGGAGCCAAGCCGGATGGTGGACGTCTGCGAGGCGATGTGGCCGACGAGCACGCTGGTGGCCGACGACGCGATCGTGGGCATGTTGTGGTGCTCGGCGTACCAGACCCTCTCGTACCCGTGCTTTTCGGCGGCCTGGGCGAGCGCGACACTGGCTGCGAAGCTCTGCCGCACGGTCTGGCCGGGGGCGATGGGGGCAAGGTCGAGAATGGAAAGCGGTGTCGTCATGCTCGGGGTAACGGTATTCGGGACGGAATCGTTACCCGCATTCACCGGATCCGGCCGACTCCGGGCAGAAACCGGCCGACCCTGGCCGCATAGTCCGAGTACGCCGGATGCTCCTCGACCAGCATCTGCTCCTCCCACCTGGTCTTTCCCGCCAGGAGGCCGATCAACGCCGCCCACACCATCACGTGCAACAACGACGCCCCGATCAGCACCAGCCCGAGCCCACCCGACATCAGGCCCGTGTAGATCGGATTGCGCACCACCGCGTAGACCCCGTTCGTGGCCAGCGGAGCATCCTCACGAGGGATGGGACTGGCCGTCATGGCCGGACCGAGCGTGGTGGAGCCCTGCACGGCGAGAGTGACCCCCACCGCTATGAAAGCGATCGCGCTGGCCACGACGAAGCCGTTCACCGACCACACCCTGCCATGCGGCAGAAGAACGAGTCCCGCCAGCAGCAGGATCTGCAGGACGACAAGACAGAACGCGAGCGCACGTTTCATGCCCCGAGAGTACGCCCGCCGACCAATGCTGGGCAGGCCTGCCCGCACTTCCCAGCCCCTACGCAGGACGGCCCGCAAGGCAGTGGCCGGAACCGGAATTCCTGCACTGCCCGCGGGCCGCACCTGGGGGGTGGGGTCTAGTACCAGCCGACGGATTCGGACTTCGCCCAGGCCGCGCACGGCGTGCCGTAGCTGCCCGAGATGTAGCCCAGGCCCCAGGAGATCTGGGTGGAGGCGTTCGTCGCCCAGTCGGAACCGGCCGTGGCCATCTTGCTGCCGGGCAGCGCCTGCGGGATACCGGTGGCACCGCTGGAGGCGTTGTAGGCGTTGACGTTCCAGCCGGACTCCTTGTCCCAGAGGCTGACGAGGCAGCCGAACTGGTCGGCGCCCCAGCCGTACTTGGCGGCCATCATGTCTCGGGCCACGGCCTGGGCGCCGCTCGGGTTGGAGGGGGCGGAGGGAGCGGGAGCGCTGCTGGCCTTCGGTGCGGCCTTGGCCGACTTGGCGGCCTGGGCGGCTTCAGCCTCAGCGGCGGCCTGCGCGGCGGCGGCCTCCTGGGCGGCGGTGGCTGCGGCGGCGGCCGCGGCCGCCTCCTGGGCGGCGGCCTGCTCGGCGGCGACACGATCGGCCTCGGCCGTCGCGGCCTGCACCGGCTCGACCTGGGCATTGGTCAGGTCGACGAGCTCGTAGATGCGCTCGGGTGCGAGGTACTCGTAGTTGCTGAGCATCGCGACGGGGGTGACCAGAGGTGTGGCATCGACCTTGTTCTCGGCCGCGGTGATCACCGCTGACGCGGCGGCGAGGGTGCCCGTGGCTGCCTTTTCGGCGTGGGCGTCGGCGACAGTGCTGTACGCATCGAGCTGCTCGGAGTGCAAACCGGTGCTGGCGCTGAGGGCCGCAGTCTCGGCGGCCCGGTCGTTCTGGGCCGCCATAGCGGGCTCCAGGACGAAGCCGGTGCCGGCCATCGCGCCGATGGAGAGCACGGCGAGCGCGGCGGCGGAGCGACGGGTGACGCGGGTGCGGTGGGTCTTCGCGGCCCTGGTCTCCACTGGAGCGGCGGGCAGCACGGTCGTGGGCGGCGCAGTCGTGGTGGGAATCACTGTCGTGGCGGAGGTTGCGGGGGTTTCGGGTGTTGCTGGAGTGCTGGAAAACTTTGAAGTCACGGTTTTGTATGTCTCTCACTGAGCGAATCGCAGGCACGCGTGCGCAGAGCGGTTCTTATTCGACGTTCCACGAGCGGGGGCCCGCCCGGGCGAAGTGACCACCCTGCAGTATGTTTCTGCATGGATCCTCCCCCTTTGCAGAGAAGATGCTCCTAATCTGCGTGAGCCTCTTGTGTCACGACCCGAGAAATGGATCACTTCTGGTCGGCTGGTGAGAGCGCAATTCGGCTCCCGGAAGCCGACCCGATCCGGCCATGAGCGCGCCTCAGGGTGAGGACAAAACTCGTCAAGAATTTGTCGCAATCCCCTTGAGAAAATGTCCAGAGCGCGTTCGGGCCTGTCTTGTTGACGAGAAACATCGATTCAGGGCAGTCGTCCGACACTCGGGTTCGGTATCGCTCGGCGGGCTCACCAGAGGCTTACGGCCCCCTCGAACGGGGGTAGCGGTTGTTACCGTGAGACTCCCACCCACTTCCTCCCGCACTTCCCTCAACGCTCAGGAGCCGGCATGCTGTCCCCCCAGTCCCACCCCCTCATCGAAGCCACGCTTCCCCTGGTCGGCGAACGCCTGCCCGCCATCGCGACCGGGTTCTATGCCCGCATGTTCGCGGCGCACCCCGAACTCTTCGACGGCCTGTTCAGCCGCTCGAACCAGAAGAGCGGCGTGCAGCAGCAGGCCCTCGCGGGCAGCATCGCCGCTTTCGCCGCCCACCTCGTGCAGGACCCCACCAGCGCACCGGAGATCATGCTCTCCCGCATCGCGCACAAGCACGTCTCCCTCGGCATCCTGCCCGAGCAGTACGACGTGGTGTACAAGTACCTCTTCGAATCCATTGCCGCCGAGCTCAGCGATGTCATCACGGCCGAGATCGCGGATGCCTGGACCGAGGTCTATTGGCTGATGGCGCACGCCCTGATCAAGCAGGAGACCGGCCTGTATGCCGGAGCGGCCAGCGACAAGCCGCTCGCGCCGTGGACTGTCACGCGCAAGGTGCCGGCCGGCAGCGACGCCGTGACCTTCACCCTCGTGCCGTCCGACGACACTCCGGCGTCGGCGTCACGGCCCGGCCAGTACGTGGGGGTGACCGTGCGGATGCCCGATGGCATCCACCAGGTGCGCCAATACTCGCTCTCGGCCGGCACCGACACCGACACCAGAGTGTTCACGGTGAAGCTGGACAACGACGGCGAGGTCTCCCCCGTGCTGCACCGCGACGTGCGGGTCGGCGACCAGCTCACCCTCTCCAACCCCTGCGGCGACATCACCCTCGACGCGGGCACTGGCCCCCTGGTGCTGGCCTCGGCGGGCATCGGCTGCACTCCCCTGGCTTCGATCCTGCGCTCACTCGTGGAGACCGGCTCTGAGCGCCCGGTGTTGGTCTTGCATGCCGAGAGCACGATCGAACGTTGGGCGTTGCGCGAGCAGATGCGCGCGGACGTCGCGATCCTCGAGACGGCCGAACTGGAGCTCTGGCTCGAGGAACCGAGTGCGCTGGACACCGCACGCCCCGGGTTCATGTCCCTGGACGCGGTGACCATTCCCGACGACGCGTCGGTGTACCTGTGCGGGCCGCTGCCGTTCATGCGCGCGCTGCGCGCACAGGCGCTGGCGTCCGGAGTTCCGGCCGCGCGCATCCACTACGAGGTCTTCGGCCCCGACCTCTGGCTCGCGAGCGTCTAGCCGCGCCCTCAGCGGCGGGGCTCGACGGTGACGGCGGCGATCTCTGTGACCCGCGGTCGCGCCGGGCCCTCGCCCCTTTTCACCCCGGTGATCCAACGCAGCTTCAGCCCGGCCGGCGTCGACGAGACGCTGGCGAGGCAATTCTCGAACCACGGGCCGCGGATTCCCCGCCACCGGATCGGCGGGGCGGGAACCCCCGCCGCGCGGGCGAGCAGTTCGCTGGGGCGGTTCGCGATGGCATAGGACAGCACCGCCGAAAACGATCTCAGGGGCAGGGCCAGGGGGTTGCGGATCGGTGAGCACACGGCCTGGATGATGCGGCTGCCCGAACTGCGCTCCACCTCGGCGACGTAGGAGTAGTGCACGTCCCCGGAGAGGAACGTGATGGTGTCCGGCGCCGGGCCGCGTCTGCCGTCGGCCACCTCGGTGGTCATCTGCGCCACCCGGCGGAAGCTGGACTGAAAGGCCGCCCAGTGTTCCAGGTCGAGAGCCTGCCGTAGCTTCTCACCGATGGCGGCCATCGGGGTGCCCCAGGCCCCCTCGGCGGTCGCCTCATTCCAGGCCTCCAGGTGGTGCAGGCCCGTCGGCAACAGGAAGGGCAGCGAGGTGCCCACCAGCAGATGGCGGAAGCCGCCGCGCATCCGTTGGTCGAGCCAGCCCGATTCCTCGTCGTCGACCAGGGCCCGATGGCTGGGGTCGAGCCGGCGTGCCACCCGGGAGTCGATCACAATCAGTCGGCTGTCGCCGTAGTCGCGGCAGTAGCTCCAGCGATAGCTGGCCGGCTCGGCGTCGGCCCGCTCGACGAAGGCGTCGAGCCGGTCGGTGAGGTCGAGCTCGGCGTCGCCGTCATGAGCGGCGATCATCCGCCAGATCTCGTCGGCCGCCCGCTCGGCCGGCGACAGGTTGCCCAGGTGCTGGTAGAGCCAGTACGACCCCAGCCCGGCCACCAGCCTGCCGTGCCACCAGGAGGTCTGCTCCATCTGGCGTTTCCAGCTGAGCGACGCGTTCCAGTCGTCCCGGATGTCATGGTCGTCGAAGATCATCGCGGTGGGTACCGTCGACAACAGCCACCGGTTTGCCGGGTCGGACCAGGCCAGGCCGTAGAGGTGCGCGTACTCCTCGAAGTCGGCCAGTTCCTCGCCGGGCGGCTCGCTCAGATCCCGCCTGGCACTGATGAACTCCTGCATCTCGTCGCTCGTCGTGTCGGCGTAGACCTGGTCGCCCAGAAAGAGCACCAGGTCCGGCCAGGAGAACCGGCCTGGCCGCGCGGCCATCTGCAGCGCGTAGCTGCGCAGCGCGTCCACGCCGTGGGTGCGGTTGCCTGTCGCGTCATGCGGCACGCTGGTGCGGCACGAGCCGAACGCCAGCCGCAGGGGCGCGCCCGGCGTGAGCGTGGTGATGACGGATGCCGGGAATCGCGACTCCGCCTGCGGCCAGACCTGCACCCCGTCGACGTCGACCGCGTAGGGAGTTGTGCTGCCCGGCGCCAACCCGTCCACGTGCACGAGCGCGTAGTGGTGCGCGTGCACGGCGAAGGTGCGTGCCGACCAGACCCGGCCGTCGGCCCTGACCGTGACCGCCGCGGTCGCCGCGGTCTCGACCCACAGGCTGGCCGAGTCGGCGTCGACATACCGCAGCATGGGACCGAGGATCAACGCCGGGGTCGTCATGGCTCAGGCGTGACGCTCTGGGTAGCCCTCCGCCAGGGCGGTGAAGACGGCCGACCTGACGGGGTAGTAATCCGCGAACTCCGGCGCTGCCCTGTCGTCGTCAGCCGGACCCGGCAGGGCGGCGGCGAACAGGTCGAGGTAGTACTCCCAGCCCGGGCCGATCTCCCCCAGCCCCTCCACGTCGGTGAGGTGGTGGATCAGGCTCACCCGGGTGGTCCCGGCCGCCGTGGCGAGCAGCACCTCCAGTCGCCAGTCGCCCTGCTCCTCGAGCATCGACACGGCCAGGCGGGTGGGTCGGTCGCAGGCGTCGACGCGCATCGGCAACCACGGGTCGCCCTCTTCGAAGCGCATCTGCACCTGGATGGTGCGACCGGCTGCAGCCTCTCCCTCCCAGGGGCCGAACCACTCGGTCGTGCGGGCAGGATCGGTCAGGGTCGCCCAAACCTCATCGATTCCGACCGCGAACCTGCGGGTGAGTACGAGGTCGGGGCCGTTCGCTCCGCGCACCAACTGCGGGTCGGCTGTCAGGTCGTCGGTCGCCATGTCGATACGCCCTCTCGTTGTTCGCCACCGGCAGGTCGCTCTGCCTCCCGCGTTCCCAGTCTGCCCGCGGCGGCGACGGGGCGCAGCAGGAACATCCGCACCTCGCGCCCGGAGTCGCGTTCGTAGGCGCGATAGCCCGGCCACTGCCGCTCGATCCGGGCCCACGCGTTGTCCCTGCCGTCTGGGTCGATCAGGCTCGCCCGCACCGAGAGGCGTCGGCCGCGCACGACGATGGAGGCATCCGGATGCGCCAGCAGGTTGTAGGTCCAGGCCGGATGCCGAGCGCGGGCGAAGCTGGTGCCGGCCACGATGGCACGGCCCGCCCCGTCTGGTGTATACATCAGTCGGGTCTCCCTCTGGGCACCAGACCGGGCTCCGGTGGAGTGGAGCACCAGCGAGGGCACCAGCAGCGCGCTCAGCTGCACCCTCCCGCGGCTGAGCCGGTCGATCACCCGCTCCACGGGCGGCAGCACCGTGGGCGCGGTCGACCTGAAGAGCCGGGTGCGCGTCAGCGGCGCCACGGCCGAGCGCACCAGGCCGAGAATGATGGACATGCCGCCATTCTGTCCCGGTCGCCGGTCATCGGCGAGGGCCCAGCCGGCGAGGGCCCCGTCGGCCAGGGCCCAGTCGGCGAGGGCCCCGTCGGCGAGGGCTCAGTCGGCGAGGATGAGGTACAGCGCGCGGCGCGCCTCGTCGAGCTTCTCGGTCGCCGCGGCGCGCTGGGCGTCGGTCGCCGAGGCGCGGAACTGGTGCACCACGCCGAACAGCTTGCCGACGCTCTCGTGGAAGGCCGTATCGGCGTCCGATTGCCCGGGGGTGGCCTCCCAGGCCTTCTTGAGGTCGTCGGCGTGTTCGGCCAGGTAGGCCCGGCCGGCTTCGGTGAGTTCATAGTCGGTGCGGCGTTCGGTGCCGGTCGGGACTATGAGCTCCTCGTCGACGAGCTGCTGCAGCGTGGGATAGATGGAGCCGGGGCTGGGTCGCCAGGCTCCGCCGGTCTTCTCCTCGATGGCCCGGATGAGTCCGTACCCGTTGGAGGGACCGTCGGCCAGGAGCGAAAGGATCGCCGAGCGAACGTCGCCCTTGTTCGCGCGGCGGGAGCCTCGGGGGCCGCCAGGGCCGAAGCCGGGTCCGAAGCCGCCGAAGCCGCCGCCGCCGGGACCGAAGCCCCGGCCGAAGCCGCGACCGTGGTCCTGGGGAGAGTCGTGGTGGGCGCGACTCATGCCCGGGCCGCACTCGGCGGTGCCGAACTCTGGATGGTGTGTGTGAGGAAAGCGCTTCATGATCGCATTCGTCCTTTCACGATGTCGTGCCTCGCTGATGTCGCGAGCACGCGTCGCGGAACTTCCACGACACTCAACGATATATCGGTGAGTGTCGTGGCGTCAAGGGTTCGCGCCGGCCATGGTTCAGAGGGTGGGCAGCACCTGCTCGCGCACCTTCCGCCGCAGCACCTTGCCGAGCATCGTGCGCGGGGTGTCGGTGATCTGCACGATCCGGCGCGGAATCTTGTAGGCGGCCAGGTGCTCCCGGCAGTGGTCCTGCAGGGCCTTCTCGTCCAGCGTCGCGCCGGGCTCGAGCTCGACGGCGGCGATGACCATCTCGCCGCCTCGCTCCAGCGGCTTGCCAAACACCGCGGCATCCGTCACCGAAGCGTGCAGCCGCAGCACGGTCTCCACCTCTGTGGGTGCCACGTTGAAGCCGCCGGTGATGATCAGGTCCTTGGCCCGGTCGACGATGGTGGAGAAGCCGTCTTCGTCGACGGTGACGATGTCGCCGGTGCGCAGCCAGCCGTCGGGCGTGAGGGTCTTGGCGGTTTCCTCCGGGTTGTTCCAGTAGCCCTGGAACACCTGCGGGCCCTTGAGCAGCAGCTCGCCGGGCTGGCCCTGCTCCACCTCGACGGTGGGGTCATCGGGGTCGGTGACCTTCATCAGGGTCGACGAGAACGGGATGCCGACGGTGCCGGGCCGCCGGGTGGGGTAGAACGGGTTGCCCATCGCCACCGGCGACGCCTCGGTCATGCCGAAGCCCTCCACGAGCAGCCCGCCGGACACCGACTCCCACAGCTCCACCACGTGGTCGGGCAGGTTCATGGCACCGGAGATGCAGAATCGGCAGGAGCGCAGCGAAATTCCGCGTTCCTTGGCGGCGAGCGCGGTGCGCTCGTAGATCGGCGGCACGGCGCAGTACACGGTGGCCGGGGTCTTCTTCATGGTGTCGAGCACGGTCTTCGGGTCGAACTTGGGGAACAGCACAATCAAGGCCTGCTTGTGGATGCCGTAGGTGAGGTACAGCGTGAGGCCGAAGGAGTGGAACATCGGCAGGATCGCGTAGAAGACCTCCTTGCGGTACTCGGCGCCGTGCATCCAGGCCTCGCCCTGCAGCGCGTTGCAGTGCAGGTTGTAGTGGGTGAGCATGGCGCCCTTGGGCCGCCCGGTGGTGCCGGAGGTGTACTGGATGGCGGCCAGGTCGTTCAGGCCCGGGCGCGGGTGGGTCGGGTCGATGGCCCCGTGGGTGAGCAGGTCTTTCCACGGGGTGGTTCCGGCCGCCGAGCCGGTCAGCGCCGCACGCGATTCGCGCAGGCTCTTCACTGGCAGGTACAGGGCCAGCCGCTTCACGGTGGGGAACGCCTGCAGCAGGTTGACGGACACGACGTGGTCGATCTCGATGTCGGCGGGGAACGCACGCACCGTCGGGGCGACCTTGTCCCAGGCGATCACGATGCGCGCCTGGTGGTCTTCGAACTGGTGCCGGAGCTCCGGTGAGGTGTAGAGCGGGTTGTGCTCCACCACCACGCCGCCCAAACGGAGCACGGCGTAGAACGCCACCACATGCTGGGGGCAGTTCGGCAGGATCAACGCCACCCGGTCACCGGCCCGCACTCCGAGCAGGCGCAGCCCCTCGGCCGCGCGGTCGATCTGGTCGCCGAGTTCGGCGTAGCTCGTGCGGCGCCCGAAGAACTCCAGCGCCGGCGCGTCACCGGCCTCGGCAACCGCGTGCTCGAGCATCTCGACGAGCGAGGTGGTGGGGTAGTCGATCTCGGCGGGCACGCCCGGCTGATAGTGCTTTACCCAGGGCTGTTGCTCAGTAGTGGCCATGCAGACATCCTCCCGCGAACTACTCCCCCGCGGACAGCGCAACACGGCACCGAGCACGTCTGTGCAGCTCTGCAGAATTATCGGTCACCGATTGCGGCGCCGCCGGTTGACCGTTGTGGTGCCGCGGTGGCACGGTGTGAGCGGACATCAGCGCTGCAGCGACACCGAAGGAGACATCATGCCCACAGTCAGATCGCGCGATGGCACCACGATCGCGTTCGACAGTCTCGGCACCGGACCGGCCCTCATCCTGGTCGACGGCGCCACCTGCTACCGCGATGCCGGACCGATGCGCCCACTGGCCGCACTGCTGGCCGGCGGCTTCACGGTGTTCGTCTACGATCGCCGCGGTCGCGGCGCCAGCAGCGACACGCTGCCATTCGCGGTCGACCGGGAGATCGACGACATCGCCGCCCTGATCGACGCGGCCGGTGGTCGCGCGGCCCTCTTCGGCATGTCCAGCGGCGGCGCGCTGGCCATCGCCGCCGCCGCCCGGCTGGGCGTCTCGGTGAGCGAACTCGCCGTCTACGAGGTGCCGGTGAGCATCGACCTCGATCCCGGCGCCACCGCCTATACCCGGGACCTTGCCGCGGCGCTGGCGGCGGGCAACCGCGGCGACGCCATCGAGCTCTTCCTGGCCCGGGTGGGCATGCCGGCCGAGCAGATCGCCGGGATGCGGCAGACGCCGATGTGGGCCGGGCTCGAGGCCATCGCCCCGACGCTCGCCTACGACGACGCGGTGCTCGGTGACGGCCTGCTCCCCTACCCCCGGATCGAGGCGATCCAGGCTCCCGCGGTGGTGCTCAGTGGCGAATTCGCGCTGGAGTTCATCCGTGAATCGGCCAGGGCGTTGGCCACGGCCCTGGCCCGCGGCCGGCACGTGGAGCTGCCCGGCCAGTCCCACGATGTGGACCTCGCCGTGCTCGCCACTGCGCTGCACCACAACCTCTCGAGCGCCCGGGTGACCGGCGGCACGACGGAGACCACGGATACGGTGCAGGACTGAGTCAGGCCACAGCCTCCCGGCACCCCGGCGACACGACACGGGTGGTCGAACCGGGTGACGACACGAGTTTGTGCGGCGCTCTCGTGGGCCGGGGTTGCAGGCTGCCTCCGCAATTGGGACAGGCGCCCTGGGCAAACGTCTGCACGCAGTCCGCGCACCAGGTGCATTCGAACGAGCAGATGAACACGCCGTCGGCCACCGGCGAGAGGTCGCGGTCACAGCACTCGCAGTTCGGTCTCATCTCCAGCATCGCGGTCTGCCTCTCGGTCGGTTCGGGCACGGCTGTGCAGACCCGAATCGTACCGGGATGCCGGCCTCCATCACGGCCTCAGGTGCCCACTCTGTGCGGCCGCGCGGCGAACGGCAATATGGAGAAAGGCGGGAAATAAGGATGCCCAAGCGCGATCCCGTCCTTGTAAAGTCGCTATTTCCCTATTTCCCGGTGCTCGAGATTTCCCGGTTCTCGAGGCAGATGCTGCGGCCGCGTCGGGGTTCCCCGGGGCCGAATTGCCCCAGTCCGAGTGACTGCCGGTCGCGGATTTCACCCTCCCGAACGGGGTGCTCACTCCGACCGACTAACGTAGTAGTATGACGCCTCCTGATTCAACTGCACCGACCGAGGCAGCCACTGCCCGCCCGACCATCACGTTCTCCGAGCTTGGGCTCAGCGACTCCGTTCTCAAAGCCCTCAAGGACGTAGGCTACGAGACCCCGTCGGCCATCCAGGCTGCCACCATCCCCCCACTCCTCGACGGCCGCGACGTCGTCGGCCTCGCCCAGACCGGCACCGGCAAGACGGCGGCATTCGCGCTGCCCATCCTCTCCCGCCTGGACATGTCCCAGAAGAGCCCGCAGGCCCTGGTGCTCGCCCCCACCCGTGAACTCGCCCTGCAGGTTTGTGAGGCATTCGAGAAGTACGCCGCGCACATGAAGGGCGTGCACGTGCTGCCCGTCTACGGCGGACAGGGCTACGGCGTTCAGCTGTCAGCGCTGCGCCGTGGTGTGCACGTTGTCGTCGGTACCCCCGGCCGCATCATGGACCACCTCGAAAAGGGCACCCTCGACCTCACCCAGCTCAAGTACCTGGTGCTCGACGAGGCCGACGAGATGCTCAAGATGGGCTTCGCCGAAGACG
Organism: Cryobacterium sp. W22_MBD10_FK3; assembly: GCF_052113745.1. Classification (NCBI taxonomy): domain Bacteria; kingdom Bacillati; phylum Actinomycetota; class Actinomycetes; order Micrococcales; family Microbacteriaceae; genus Cryobacterium; species Cryobacterium sp. W22_MBD10_FK3. Next base: position 110,856 of record NZ_JBGQOH010000002.1, on the reverse strand, counting down.
TCGAGACGATCCTCGCCGACACCCCCGACGACAAGCAGGTGGCCCTGTTCTCCGCCACCATGCCCGCGCAGATCCGCCGCATCTCCAAGCAGTACCTCAACAACCCCGAAGAGATCACGGTCAAGAACAAGACCACGACCTCGGCGAACACCACCCAGCGCTACCTGCTGGTCTCCTACCCGCAGAAGGTCGACGCGCTCACCCGCATCCTCGAGGTCGAGAACTTCGAGGGCATGATCGTCTTCACTCGCACCAAGAACGAGACCGAGACCCTGGCCGAGAAGCTGCGTGCGCGCGGCTACTCCGCCACCGCGATCAACGGAGACGTGCCCCAGGTGCAGCGTGAGCGCACCGTGGAACAGCTCAAGAGCGGCAAGCTGGACATCCTGGTTGCCACCGACGTCGCCGCCCGCGGCCTCGACGTTGAGCGCATCAGCCACGTCATCAACTACGACATCCCGATCGACACCGAGTCCTACGTGCACCGCATCGGCCGCACCGGCCGCGCCGGCCGCAGCGGAGCCGCGATCAGCTTCGTCACCCCGCGTGAGCGCCACCTGCTGAACGCGATCGAGCGGGCCACCCGCCAGCCGCTCACCCAGATGCAGCTGCCGAGCGTCGAAGACGTCAACGTGACCCGGCTCACCCGCTTCGACGACGCCATCACCGCGGCGCTCGAGGAGACCGCCCGCATCGCCGCGTTCCGCGACATCGTGGGTCACTACGTGGAGCACCACGACGTGCCGGAGGCCGACGTGGCCGCCGCCCTCGCCGTGGTCGCTCAGGGCGAGACCCCGCTGCTGCTGAACGCCGAGGATGTGCGCGCCACCCAGCGTTTCGACCGGGAGCGCACCGAACACCGCGACCGTGACCGCGGTGACCGTCCGGTGCGCGAGCGCCGCGACGACCGCGGCAGCCGCGACGACCGGGGCAGCCGGGATGACCGACCGCTCCGCAGTGAACGTCCCGAGCGTCGGTCGCGCGACAGCAACCGCGCGATGGCTTCGTACCGCATCGAGGTGGGCAAGCGCCACAAGGTGGAGCCGCGTCAGATCGTCGGCGCTCTCGCCAACGAGGGTGGCCTGAGCCGGGAAGACTTCGGCGCGATCCAGATCCTGCCCGAGTACTCGCTGGTTGACCTGCCCGCCGACCTGTCCGGCGATGTGCTCGGGCGACTGTCTGCCACGCGCATCAGCGGCAAGCTGATCGAGATTCACGCCGACAACGGCGCCTCGGCCGGCCGCAACGACCGCCCGCAGCAGGGTGACCGCTCAGAGCGACCGCCGCGCCGCTACTAGGCAGCCGACCCCGCAAAGGCGGGGATCCTCACGACCCACCGCATCCGCCGACCGGATGCCCGGCAGGTCGCTGAGGATCCCCGCCTTTTCGCCGCTAGCGGCGCACAAGCCGGCCGGTTACCGTGGCGGCATGCGTTCCGCGAATCCCGGTCTCATCGTTGTTCCCGCGACAGCCGACCGCTTCGACGACATTGCCACGATGCTCGCTCCCAAGTCCCCCGGCGTCGTGGCCTGCTGGTGCCTCACCTACCGGCTGGATTCCGCCACGAATCGTGCCCTGACCGCCGACGAGCGCCGGGAGATGGCAAGGAGCCTCAGCTCAGAGCCGATGGCGCCGGGAGTGCTCGCTTACGACGGCGACCTGGTGGTGGGCTGGGCCGCGGTCGCGCCACGCGAGAACGTCCGCGGCATCCACCACAACAGCAAGATCCCCGAGCCCGACGACCTGCCGGTGTTCTCGCTCTGGTGTCTCAAGGTGCGGGCCGGACACCGCGGCCAGGGCATCGCGGCCGCCCTCATCGACGGTGCCGTGCGCTTCGCCTTCGCGCATGGAGCCCCTGCCGTGGAGAGCTACCCGATCGACAACCACGGTGTGCGGGTCGACACCACCTCGGCGTTCGTGGGCACCAGGGCGCTCTTCGAGGCCGCCGGCTTCGAGAAGGTCGCCGACACCGCGTCGACCAGCGCCAAGATCCCCCGCATCCTGATGCGGCGCCGGGCAGACGCGCCCGTCGAGGCCACTCCGGCAGAATCAGGCGACGGAAAACCGGGCGGAAACAGTCGCACACGGTGACTTCCCAGCTTCAAGGCCCTAGCGTTGGTCATTGCAAGGGGAGTACTCCCACGCGGCGCACCCGTCAATACGGACTTAACGAAGAGTCCCGGGACGCTGGCTCGATCGCCTCACAGGCCCTCGGGTGGAAGAGACCTTGATCTCCGTCCGTTTCCCCTGCCCTGGAGCTCTCCTTGAACATCACTCCCCTGATTTGGATCATCACCCTCGCCGTGACGGTCGCCTTCTTCGCGTACGAGTTCTTCGCTCACGTGCGAAAGCCCCACGAGCCCACCGTCGGCGAGTCCGCCCGCTGGTCGGCCTTCTACATCGGCCTGGCCCTGCTGTTCGGCGTGGGCATCGGCGTCGTGTCCGGCTGGCGTTACGGCGGCGAATACTTTGCCGGCTATCTCACCGAGAAGGCCCTGTCGATCGACAACCTGTTCGTGTTCCTCATCGTGATGGCCGCGTTCTCGGTACCCAAGGCCTACCAGCAGAAGGTGTTGATGTTCGGCATCATCATCGCCCTGATCATGCGCGGTGGCTTTATCGCGGTGGGCGCCGCCCTCATCGAGAACTTCTCCTGGGTGTTCTACCTCTTCGGCGCGCTGCTCTTTGTGCTCGCCTACATGCAGGTGCGCGGCCACGAAGGCAACCCAGCCAACAATCTCTTTGTGCGCGTGGCCCGCCGAATTCTGCCCGTCACCGACGAGTACGACCGCGACAAGCTCACCACCAAGATCAACGGCAAGCGCTTCGTCACCCCGATGCTGCTCACCATCATCGCAATCGGCTTCATCGACCTGGTCTTCGCGATCGACTCGATCCCCGCCATCTACGGCCTCACCTCGGAGGCGTACATCGTCTTCACCGCGAACGCCTTCGCTCTGATGGGCCTCCGCCAGCTGTTCTTCCTCATCGGCGGCCTGCTCGAGCGCCTCGTCTACCTCTCCCAGGGCCTCGCCGTCATCCTCGGCTTCATCGGCCTCAAGCTGGTCTTCCACGCCCTGCACGTCAATGAGGTGCCGTTCATCAACGGCGGCGAGCCCGTGCTGTGGGTGCCGGAGATCCCGATCTGGTTCTCGCTGGTCTTCATCGCTGCCACCGTCACCGTCGCGACCGTCGCGAGCCTGGCCAAGACCCGCGGCGACGCCGCCAAGGCCGACCGCGGCCAGGTCGACGGCGAACCGATCACGAAGGCCAAGGACTAGCACCCAGCCCTCGGCCCCGCGCTGCGGTGCGGTGCGGTGCTACCGGCCTGGGACCACGATTCGGTCGTGGTCCCAGGGCTCGGCCCAGCCGAGCTCGTCGAACATGCGCGAGAGCACTATCGCAGTGAAGCCCCAGACCAGCCGGCCGCCCACGGTGAACGCGGGTGCCCGATAGTCGGTGCCGCCGACTGTGTGCACGGTATTGGCCCGGTTGGCCGGGTTGAGCAGGTCCGCCACGGGAACCCGGAAGACCTCGACGGTCTCGGCGTGGTCCATCGCGGCGACCTGGGAGGGGCGGGTCCACCAGGCCGGAACCGGCGTGACAAGGTGATTGCTCACGGGAACCGGCATCGCCGGCAGTGTGCCAAGGGCCTCAAGACCCGAGACGTCCAGACCGGTCTCCTCCTCGGCCTCGCGCAGCGCGGCAGCGACGGGACCGGCATCGGCTGCTTCGAGCCGGCCACCGGGAAACGCGATCTGACCCGGATGGCTGCCGAGCGTGGCCGCACGGCGCAGCAGGAGCACGTCGAGGTCCCGGTGCACCCGGCCCGGCCCGGCCGGTGTTGATGCCGGCACCGTGTCCAGCACACCGAACAACACGAGCACGGCCGCCCGACGAGCGCTCCGCTGGTCGGCAAGGTCGCGACTCCGGCCCGTCCCCCAGTCCAGGCCACGCTCGCACAGCGCCACGAGTTCGGCACGGGGATCCTTCGGCACAACGAGCATGATCCCACCATACGCAGCCGGCGTTGCCTGGCTGGGCCAGAGAACTCGGCTGCCCGCAAGCCGGTCGTCACTGGCCGGTCATTCTGGCCGGTCTCTGGTCGCCGGCCCTGTGCGATTCGGCCGACCCGACCTACGCTTCGGTCATGGACGGTGACCGGACCGAGGCTGAGCTGATCGCTCTCGCCGCAGCGTGGGCGCAGGCCATCGTGGCCAACGACGCCACCCGCATCGCCGACTTCGTAACTGACGACTGGGTGCTGGTGTCGGAGTCAGGGGTCTCCCCCGGGCACGAATTCCTCGCCCTGGTGAGCTCCGGGGAGCTGACCCATTCGGCCATGGCCGCTGTCGGTGACTCCAGGGTGCGGGTCTGGGGCGACACAGCCGTGATCACGGCCCGCATCACCAATACCGCGCACTACCGGGGCCGCCGGTTCGACGCCGACGAGTGGACCACCGATGTGTTCGTTCACCGGGACGGCCGCTGGCGGTGCGCGGTCAGCCACTACAGCACCGCCGGATGAACGTGAATCCGCTTCGCTAGGCTGGCCCGATGACGCAGGAGCGAACCCTCATCGTGCTCAGGCACGCCAAGTCCGACTGGTCGGGCGGCGAAGCCGACATCGACCGCACCCTCAACCCCCGTGGGCTGAGCCAGGCACCGGAGGCGGGCAGCTGGCTGGCCGAGCACTTCCCCTCCATCGATCTGGCCATCGTCTCCCCCGCGGCCCGCGCGCGTGCCACCTGGGCGCTCGCCTCGGCAGAACTCAGCCACAGCCCAGAGGCACGCATCGATGACCGGGCGTACGCCGCATCCGTCAACGACCTGCTCCAGATTGTGCGGGAACTGCCCGACGAGCTTGAGAACGTGATTCTCGTGGCCCACAATCCCGGCCTCGAGGACCTCGTCTACCTGCTCACGGGCGAGAGCGTCACGCTGTCGACGTCGGCCGTGGCAGTGCTGGGCGTGCCGGGCACCTGGGCAGAGCTGGATGCCTCAATCGCCGTCCTGAAGACCTCTGGTCGTGCGAGCACGGTCGGCCTCGACTAGTCAGCCTGCAGCGGCAGCCCGCGCACACTCTGAAACTGCCGCGCCGCACCGTCGATCGGATCGGTGAAGGCCAGTTCGCTGGCCAGCAACTGGAGCGGCCGCCTGAAATCGAACACATCCACATCCTGCACCACGGGGTAAATCGGGTCGTCGATGATCGGGATACCCAAACCCAGCATGTGCAGGCGCAACTGGTGGGTGCGCCCGGTGCGGGGTGCCAGACGGTACACACCCGCCTCCCCGAGTTCAGCCTCCAGCTCGATCACCGATTCGGCGTTGACCGGGGCGCCCGGCACCACCTCGCCCTGCCACTGACCCGGCCGGGTCCGGAGGTGGTTCCGCACGGTTACGGGCAGGTCGAGCGCTGGTTGCAGCGGCGCCAATGCCCGGTAGATCTTGTGCACCTCGCCGCGCTGGAAGAGGGTCTGGTAGGCCCCGCGCCAGCGCCGCTCGGTGGCCAGAACCAGCAGACCGCTGGTCACCCGGTCCAAGCGGTGCAACGGGGAGAGTTCGGGCAACCCGAGTTGGGCGCGGAGGCGAACCACCACGCTCTGCACCACATGCCTCCCCCGCGGAATGCTGGAGAGGAAGGGCGGTTTGTCGATCACCACGATCCGGTCGTCCCGGTAGACCAGGTGCAGGGCACCAGGCACCACCGGTTCGTCGGCCAGGTCACGGTGAAACCAGACGAAGGTCGTGGGCCGGTAGGGGTCGGTCCCGCCGACCGGTGCGCCGTCCTGGTAGACGAACCGAGCGCCGGCGACGAAGCCGGCCACATCGACGCGTCCGGTCAGGCGGTCCTGGAGCCAGGCGCCCATGGTCGGCCAGGTCGGCTTCGGCGAGCCCGGTCGGCCGCGCTCCGGGGTGCACAGCCATGCCGCATCGAGCCCGTGTCGTTGGGGCAGCGGCGAGTGCGGGGGCATCCCCCGATCGTACGTGCGGTGCCGTCGGTCAGCTGACCATGGTCCCGGCCGATGCGGCGCCCTCGGGCGTCGCCGCCGTGTGCGGGGCGGCCCGGCCGGACAGTTCGCGCCGGGACCGCAGGCCCAGTTTGGCCAGGGCGTTCGCGAGGTGCTTTTCAATCGTCTTGACCGAGACGTGCATCGATGCCGCGATCTCCCGGTTGAGCTGGCCCTCGGATGCGAGTAGCACGGTGTCCCGTTCCCGAGGAGTCAGCGTCGTCCAGCCGACCAGCGTCGGCAGGGCGGCGCCGGTCGCAGCCGCAACGGGCAGGTAGGCGGCCGCGCCCAGACGATCGAACAGCCGGTCGGCTTCGCGCGCCGCGGTCGCTCCGTCATCCACGCTGCCCCGCGCCACCAGGCTGCCGGCCAGCGACCGCAGGGCGAGCGCCTGGGCGAACGGGGTGACTGTTTCGTCGCCGGTGCTGACAGCGGCGGCAAAATGCCGGGCCGCGATCATCCGCTGACCCCTGGCCTCGGCCAGCAGGCCGCGCAGCCACTCCGGGTATCCGAAGGCCCGGCTGCCGCTTTCCCTCTCGAGGCGGTCGATCACGGCCTGGGCGAGGTCGAGCGAGCCCAGGGCGATGAGCGCTTCGGCCTGCATGGCCCGCCACCCCGTGTAGCCCGTGGCGGTAGTGGCAGTATCCAGATTGCCGTCGAGGAGTGGGGCGAGCGCCTGGATGACGGCGTGTGGATGCCCGCTTGCCCGTTCCACGACCGCAGCAGCGACGGCGGCCGCCACGTGATGTTGCGGCAGCGGGCGTTCCACGGCCAGCCGGGCGCCCACTCGCACGGCCCGTTGGGCCTCGTCATGCTGGCCGGCCTGGGCGGCGAGCATGGCGATCACCGCGTGGGCGATACCGTCGTGGTTGCCGTTCCGGCTCGCGGTGGTGTGCGCGAGCACTGCCTGCGCGTCGAGCATCGCCGAGTCCCACTGACCGAGCGAGTAGTGCACGTGGGCCCGCAAGGCGAGTCCGAGCGGCAACACGTGCAACGCCTGGCTGGCGCGTGCGGACTCGACGGCCAGGTCGAAGGTGCGCAGGGCCTCACGGTCGTGGCCGCCGTAGAACTGTTGCTGCCCAACGATCACCAGCGCGTCGGCACGCTCGGGCCGGGTCAGCGGCAACGTGATCAGCGGGCGCAGAACCGCCAAGGCCTGCTTCCGGTCGCCCGAGATCCACAGGGCGAAGCCCCAGGCCAGGCGCAGCCGTGCCTCACCGGGTGACACCGCGGCCGGGCCGGCCGGTGTGGCCGTGATGGCCGTGGACGCGGCGGCGCTCGCGGCGATGGTCCCGACGATGTCCATGGTGGCAAGCCGGATGCTCGCGACGACGCCGGCCACGAAGAGCACCCCCTCCCGGCTCGGCGCCCGCGCATCGGCGGGCGTCCCTTGGGCCAGGCCCTCCTGCACGAGGGCGAGAGTCTCGGGAAAGTTGCCGAGCAGGTAGCCGAGTCCGCCGAGTACGACCGTGCGAGCGGGACCGGGAGAACACCGGGCGACGCTTTCGGCCAGGGTGCCGGCCAGTTCAGCATCATCCGCGAAGAAGGCGTAGGCGCCGGCCCGCAAGAGCCGGCGTTCCCTCTCCGCGTTCGAGCTACTCACCCCGCTGGCCCGGCTGTAGATGCGGGCAGCGCTCGGGTAGCGGCCCGCCTGCGCATGGCGATCGCCCTCTGCCTCGAGGTCTGCAGCGAGCTCGTCGTCGGTGTGCTCGGTGGCCGCGAGCCTGTGTTCGAGTCGCGCCCATCCGTTCATCGAGCCGGCGATGGCGGCGTTGAGCGCCCGCGCCCGGGCGGCGTCGATGCGGCGACGGATGCCCGTACGCGCCTTCGCCGACACGAAGCTAATTTCCCGCTGGCCCTCCTCGTTGAGCAATCCGACCAGCCCGGATGCCAGGGCGCCGTCTACCGAGACCGGCAGACCGTGCCGGGCGGCGATCTCCACCAGAGTGGACACCGCCAGGGGGCGGCCCACGACCGAGAGCAGTTCGAGCACGGCACGGGTCGGCGCGTCCAGGGCGGCCAGCCGCCCGGCGAGGTGCTCGGTGTATCCGGCCGGCACGGGCAGGTCGCGGGGAATCGACGCGTGCAGTCGCTGGCCGAGCTGTTCGAAGACCGTCACCAGGTGGTGCGGGTTGCCGTCGGTGAGCTCGGTGAGCAGGTTGGCGCGCGCCGGGTCGAGCTGCGCGATGCCATGTTCCGCGGCCAGCTCGATGCACTGCTGCGTGGTGAAGCCGGGCACCCGGATCACCCGACCCCGGTCATCCCGGCTGCTGGCCGCCCGCAACCTGTCGATGAGGCCCGGCTTCCCGGTCTGACCGGCAACGATCACCAGCAGAGGCTGGGAAAATGACGAGCCGATCAGAGCTGCGGCCCGGTCGGCCACCTCCGGTGCCAACTCCTGGGCGTCGTCGATCAGGGCGATCGTGGGCTCGTCGACGGTGCCGGCGTTCAGCGCGGCGGTACCTCGCACGACGGTGAAGTCGGGAACTGTACCGAGGAGGTCGCGCACCAGCCAGCTCACGCCGGAACCGGGCTCGCCCTCGATCGTGACGACGGTGGTTGTGCCGCCCAGAGCCTGCACGGCAGCAGCGAGAAGCTTCGACTGTTCCGGCAGACGCACCACCATGACGACTCCTCGGTTTTCGGTCGTCCGCATGGGGGCGATGACCCACTGTAGCGAGAGCCGGCCGCAGAGGTATGCGACGGTCGTTTATAAGGACACCGAAGACAAATAAGGAGACTGGGGCTGGGGTGACCCGGGGCTTCCGGACAGTGTTCCTAATTTGATTGGATGAAATCATGGGAACAGTGCGGAAGTCCGGTCCTCATCGGAAGTTCACGAACAAGGAACGTAGGGACGCTGTCGAGATGGTGACGTCAACGCGGCGGCCCATCACGCAGGTGGCGGCTGAGTTGGGTATCTCGGATAAGACGTTGTGGGCGTGGGTGAACCAGGCCCGGTTGAACAAGATCGACCCGGAACGGGCGTTGTCGCGGCAGCAAGGGGAGCGGATCCGGGATCTGGAGAAGGAGAATGCGCGGCTGCAGCGGGATGTGGAGTTCCTAAAAAAAGCGAACGCCTTCTTCCGGGAACTCGATCGCGAGGACAACGATTCGTTGTGATCGACCGGTTGAAGGCGGACTTACCGGTGTCGTATTTGTGCGAGAAATTGGGGGTGTCTCGCTCCGGCTACTACGACTGGGTCAGCCGCGAACCGTCACCGATGGTTCAGCGCCGCGACGAACTCGCTGCGAAGGTGCTGTGCGCGTTCGCGGCGTCGGAGCGGTCGGCGGGGTATCGCAAGGTGACCGCCGAGCTGCATGCCGATGGTGTGGTCGTTGACCGCAAAACGGTGGCCTCGCGGATGCGCGAACTGGGGTTGATCCCACTGTTTGCCGAGGCGGCGTTCAAGAAAGCCAATCAACGCAGCAGCCGTGCGGTCGATCCGGTCGACTTGGTAAACCGACTTTTCAGCAGCCTCACCCCGGGAGCGATCCTGGTCGGCGACATCACCTATGTTCACACGCGTGAGGGATGGCTCTATGTTGCGACGGTGATCGATCTGGCCTCCCGGGCAGTACTCGGATACGCGACCGGGAAACGACAGACCGTGGGCCTGATTGTCCGAGCGATGGACCGGGCGCGAGCGAGCGGTCACGTTGCGACCGGAGCGATCTTCCACTCCGATCACGGCTCGCAATACCGGGCGAAAAGCTTCGCGAAGTACTGCGGCAAGTACGGCATCCGTCGTTCGATGGGTGCGAATATGCAGTGCTGGGATAACGCCGTTGCCGAGTCGTTCTTCTCCAAACTAAAAAACGAACGACTCACCTTCACCACCCGCCGCGCCGCGACCCACGAGGTCGTGAAATACATCGGGCACTACAACACCCGACGCCGGCACCAGAGCCTCGGCTATAAGACTCCAGCCCAAGCTCTCGCCAAGCTCACCAACCCGGCAGACACCGCCAAAGCCACCCCGGCAGCGGCCTAATAAAATGATCAGGAACACTGTCCGGCACGAGCGGGTCACCCCAGGCCATCCAGTCCTTATAGGGTCACTTTCTCCTTGTCACGCGGTGCGGCCGAAACGTCACTCGGTCGAGCCGAGCGCTGCCCGCTGGGCGGCTTCCAGAGCCCAGACCACCAGGTCGTGGTCGAGGTTCTCGACCAGGCCCGACACCCCGACGGCGCCGATCAGGGAGCCGTTCACCCGCAGCGGGAAGGCGCCACCGGCCGCCGCGAAGTCGGAAACAGGCAGGCCCGTCGCCTCATTGAAGTCGACGCCCCTGGCCCGGTACTTCGTGCTGATCAGGAAGGACGGCGCGTTGTACCGGGCGACCACGCGGAACTTCCTGGCCAGCCACTCGTCATTGTCCGCCGTCGTGCCCGGGCGAGCGGCATGGAAGACCCGCTGCTCGCCGAAGCTCATCGTCACGGTGATCCTCAGGTCGTCGGTGGCGGCGCGCGCCATCAGGGCGGTGCCGAGCCGATAGGCATCGTCGTGGTCGAAACGGGTGAAACCGATCGAGGCATTCTGAGCCTCCAGCAGCGGCAGCAGGTCTCGGGCAGCGAGGTCAGGGGTCATCGACATTTGTGGTCCGCTTTCATTCGGTCGGCGGCAGCGGTGCAGCCCTGCCAATCACGTTATCGGTGTGGCCGCGTCACGCCAAGCCGGGTCGGCGAGCGGGGATCTGCCTCCCATGGTGAGGTGCGGACGCCGACTCACTGTGCCCCGGCGGCATCCGTTCGCACGTTCCTGGTGTCGGCGGGATCGTTCTGGCGCCGACTGGCGAGCATGATCGGAACGCCGATGAGCTCCACCAGACCGCCGATGACCAGCGACGTGCCGTAGCCCCAGATGTCCGCGGAGCGGCCGAGTGCCGGCTGAATGAACACGCCGCCCAGGCTGCCGAACAGCGAGTCGAACGAGAGCACCGTGGCGCGCTGCTTCGACGGGATCATGTCGTTGAGGTAGGCCTGCCGCACCGGTTCGGCGACCGCGAACACGAATCCCCAGACCATCAGGAAGACCACGGCCAGCCAGAACAGGCTGTTCACGCCGAGCACCACGAGCGAGAGCACGCTGAGCAGGGACGCCCCGATCACGGCGCTGGTGCGCTTGGCGAACAGGTTGCGGATGCGGGGCGCGAGCACACCGCCGGCCACCTGCGCCAGCGATAGGATCGCCGCGGCCAGACCGGCGATGGAGTACGCGGACGGGTCGCCGTAGAGCTCGAGCAGGTACGGCTGCAGCGCGTAGAAGGCGTAGAACCCGACGCCGGAAGCGAACGGTGCGGAGAGGATCATGTAGCGCACCGAACGGCGCTTGAGCCCGTGCTCCACCGACTCGGTCAGCACGGTGCGGGTCGCCTTGAGTGGTCCCCGGGAATGGTCAGGGGCGAACCCCAGGTCTTTCATCACGGCGAAGGCGTAGACGAACATGACCACCAGCACGCCGGCGCGCACCAGGAACGGCACGCCGAGGTTGGTGGCCTGAGCGATCACCCCACCCAGCACCGAGCCGGCGAACATCGCGATCCCGGTCACGACCAGTCCCCGCCCGAACACGGCCTCCAGGCTGCCGGTGTACCCGGTCGACGTGAGCGCGTCCACCAGCCAGGCCTCCACCGCGCCGGAGAAGAACGTGAAGCCCAGCCCCAGGAGCACCGACACGATGGCCCACCACACGAAGGGCGAGTTCCAGAGCCAGAGCAGCCAGTAGAGCGCCGTGGTGACCGAAAGCGTGATGGTGCCGAGCAGATAGGAGGCTTTGCGTCCCACGGTATCGGCAACCACCCCGGTGGGGATCTCGAAGATCACCATGCCCGCGGTGAAGAACGCGTTCGCGGCGAACGCCTCAAAGTTGCTCAGCCCGGCGTCGAGCAGGAACAGCGTGTTGATGCCCCAGATGAACGAGGCCGCCAGGGTGTTGCCGAGCAGCAGAACCAGGTAGATGCGCTGGACGCGCCGGGATGCCGGGTTCACGACCCGGGTCCGATCACGACGCCCATACCCGTCACCAAAGCATCATCGACCCGCGTGCGAGAGATGGCTACCCTCGGGCGGCACGGCAGGATCAGCCCTGTTGCACTGCGCCGAGCATCGCCGCGATAGTGCCGCCGTATCCTGAGTAGCATTCTGATCGGTCCCGCGGACTGATCTCACCTGACCCGATCGCCGCACCGTGCAGCACACCCGAGGAGCTCCTATGAACGTGCTGATCGTCATCGAGTCCTGTTTCGGCAACACCGGTCGCGTCGCCGACGCCATCGCCGCCGGGTTGCGCTCTCGCGGAGCCGACGTCACCGTCGTCGACGCCGCCGCGGCGCCGACCACCGAGGGCGTGGACCTGCTGCTGGTCGGTGCACCCACTCACAACATGGGCCTGCCCGGGCCGGCGTCGCGCGCGCAAGCCGCGGCCAAGGGCGCCCGCCCCGTGGTCGCCGGCGTCGCGGAATGGCTCGCGGCCCTGCCCGGCCAGCCCGGACGCCGTGTCGCGGCATTTGACACCGTCGCCGGCCGGGGGTTCTTCTCCGGCTCCGCCGCGAAGGTGATCGAAAAGCGGATGCGGCGCCAGTCGATCTTCACCGGCCGGGAGAGCTTTCTCGTCAGCGGAATGGCGGGGCCGCTCGCCGACGACGAGCTGGCCAGGGCCCACGAGTGGGGCATCGCCCTGGCGTCGGGGCAGGTCGCGGTCGGTTGACCGTGCGGCCGCCCCGGGCAACACTGTGGAGCACGGGCCCCACCGGGGTGGTCAGCAGGGAGGGCCAGTCGTGGCCGACAAGAAGAAGAACCCAGGCAAGAACGCGGACCCGGCATCCGGCACCCAAGCCGGTGGCAAGCTGGGCCGCAAGCAGTACGAGGCCGAGCTGGCCACCCTTCAGGGCGAGTTGGTCGCCATGCAGGAGTGGGTGAAGCGCACCGGCGCCAAGATCTGCATTGTGTTCGAGGGCCGAGACACGGCCGGCAAGGGCGGCACGATCAAGCGCATCGTGGAGCGGGTCAGCCCGCGGGTGTTCAGGGTGGTGGCGTTGCCCTCCCCCACCGAGCGGGAGAAGTCCCAGATGTACATGCAGCGCTATCTGGCTCATTTCCCGGCGGCCGGCGAGGTGGTCATCTTCGACCGCAGCTGGTACAACCGGGCCGGTGTTGAACGGGTGATGGGTTTCTGCACCCCGGAACAGACCGACGATTTTCTGCGGCTGGCGCCGCTGGTCGAGCGGGCCATGGTCGACTCCGGCATCATTCTGCTCAAGTATTGGCTCGAGGTGAGCGAAGAGGAACAGACCCGGCGGTTGGAGAGCCGCATCAACGATCCGCGGAAGACGTGGAAACTGTCCTCGATGGACGTGGAGTCGTACGCCCGCTGGTACGACTATTCCAGGGCCAGAGACGCCATGTTCCAGGCCACGGATGTCGGTGGGGCGCCGTGGTACATCGCGAACACCGACGTGAAGAGACGCGGCCGGCTCAACATCATCAGCCATCTGCTCGCCCAAGTGCCCTACGAGACCGAACCTGCGGCGGCGGTCAAGCTGCCGGCCAGGCAGAAGCCCGGCGACTACGAAGAACCGAAGCTGACCTTGCGGCACATTCCCACGCCGTTCTAGAGACGTTCAGGCCACGCTCTGGTTAAGGAGGACCCCATGACCGACAGTTCCCGAACAGCCGCGGCGACGGCCCCCGCTGACACGGCCTGGCACGCCCTGCCCGCCGGGGAGGCAGCGACCCGGTTGGGCGTGCGCCCGGCCGAGGGGCTGAGCGACGCCGAGGCTCGGCAACGGTTGCAGCAGTACGGCCCGAACATTCTGGCCGAGTTGAAGGCGGAGCCCACCTGGAAACGGTTCGTCAAGCACTACCGGGACTACATGCAGATCGTGCTCGTCGTCGCGGCCGGGGTGAGCCTGCTGATCGGCGAGTACGGCACAGCCATCGGGCTCTTCCTGCTCACCCTGTTCAATGCCTGGTTGGGCTACCACCAGGAGAGCAAGGCCGAGCAGGCCGCGGCCTCGCTGGGCAGCATGATGCGGTCCGTGGCCAAGGTGCGCCGCGACGGCGGCATCCTCGAAGTGCCCGCCGACGAGATCGTGCCAGGTGACATCGTGGTGGTGGATGCCGGTGACCGGGTGCCCGCGGACGGCCGGGTGCTCGTCGCGGCGACCCTGCAGGTCGAGGAGGGCGCTCTCACCGGTGAGAGCGTGGCGGTGGAGAAGAACGCGGAGATCATCAACCGGCCCGACGTGCCGCTCGGCGACCGCGTCAACCTGGTCTTCATGAACACCAACGTCACCCGGGGGCACGGTGAGATTGTGGTGACCACCACGGGCATGGGATCCGAGGTGGGTCACATCGCCAATCTCTTGGCGGAGCAGAAGGTGGTGAAGACCCCGCTCACCCGTCAGGTCGACCGGCTGACGCTGTTCATCATCTTCGCTGCCCTGTTCGCGTTCCTGGTGATCGTGGTGCTGGGCCTGATCCAGGGCGAATCGTTCACGGTGCTGTTCGGCATCGGCGTGGCGCTCGCCGTGGGCTCGATCCCCGACGCACTGCCCGCCGTGGTCACCACCATCCTGTCGGTGGGGTCGGTGAACATGGCCAAGAAGAACGCCATCATGAAGGTGCTGCCCGCCGTGGAGACCCTGGGGTCCACCTCCGCAATCAACTCCGACAAGACCGGCACCCTCACCCTCAACCAGATGACCGTGCGCGAGATCACCACCGTGCAGCACCACTACACAGTGACCGGGGAGGGCTATAGCTTCGACGGCCAGGTCAACCGCACCAGCGGAGAAGCGGAAATCGACCTCGACTACGTGATGTTCTCCTGCGCGCTGTGCAACGACTCCGACATCCAGAACGGCGAGGTGGTCGGTGACCCCACCGAGGCGGCCCTGTACGTGCTCGCGCAGAAGGGCGGCGTCGACGTGCGGGAGTTCCGCCGGAACAACCCGCGGGTCGCATCGGTGCCGTTCGACTCCGACTACAAGTTCATGGCCACCTTCCACCGCATGCCAGGCGCCGATGGGAACGCCGTCATCCGGGCCTACGTGAAGGGAGCGCCCGACGTACTCCTGGGGCGTTCGTCATCCGGCCGGATGCCCGGCGGTCGCGCCGCACCGCTCACGGAGGAGGACCGCGGCAAGGTCCTCGCCGAGAACACCCGCATCGCCGGGCAGGGCCGGCGGGTGCTGGCGCTGGCGCAACGGGAGTTCGACCCCGACACCTTCGACCCGGCCGGCGACCTGATGGCCCTGATGCAGAACCTCGAACTGTGCGCGCTGATCGGCGAGGTCGACCCGCCGCGCGCCGAAGCGGTTGTCGCGATCGCCGAGGCCCAGCGGGCCGGCATCCGGGTGCGGATGATCACCGGTGACCACGCCGTCACCGCCGCGGCCATCGCCGACGAACTGGGCATCCCCGGCCGGGCGGTGACCGGCACCGAATTCGCGGCCATGACCGACGCGGAGGCCGACAGCCAGGTGGACACCATCGGTGTGATCGCCCGGGTGGCGCCGGAGCACAAGGTGCGGTTGGTGGAGGTGCTCAAGCGCCGGGGCAACATCGTGGCCATGACCGGCGACGGGGTGAACGACGCGCCCGCCATCGCCGCGGCCGACATCGGCATCGCCATGGGCATCACCGGAACCGACGTGGCCAAGGGGGCGGCGAAGATGATCCTCGCCGACGACAACTTCGCCACCATCGTCTCCGCGGTGGAGCAGGGCCGGCTGGTGTACGACAACCTGCAGAAGTTCATCCGCATTCAGGTCGCCAACCTGTACATGTTCATTCTCGCGTTCATCGGCTCGTCGGTGTTCGCGATCGCCGGCACCGCGCTGCTCAGCCCGGCCCAGGTGCTCTGGATCCACATGGCGATCGTCGCGCCCATCGGAGCCGTCATGGGGCTGGACCTCTCCACCCCCGGCATCATGGACAAGAAACCGCGCCCGTTCAACCAGCCGATCATCGTGCGCTCGATGATGGTGCGGCTGCTCATCACCGGTCTGTACATGGCCGCGGCGACCCTGGTCCTGGTGCAGATCGGCAAGACCAGCTACGAGAACCTCATCGTCGGCCAGACCATGGCCATTGTGGGCCTGGGCCTGATGAATATCAGTGTGGCGCTCGACCTGCGCTACCCCACCCAGAGCGCCTTCGGGGCCTCCACCGTATCGAACCCCAAGCTGCTCTGGGCGTTCGCCTGGGCGGTGGTGGGTTCGATGCTGATCACCCAGCTTCGGGTGCTCCAGGACCTGTTCGGCACCGTGACGCTCACCGGCATGCAGTGGGCCATCTGCCTGGCGCCGGCCGTGCTGCTGCTGCTGCTCAGTGAGCTGGTCAAAGTAGTGCTCAGGGCCCGGCGGCGCACCGACTCGTAGGCGCACCGGGTCTTAGTGCACCACCACCTTCAGCAGAATCATGGCGACCCCCAGCCCCGCGGTGCCCACGCAGCCGAGGATCCGGATCGGCCACGGGCTGCCCCGCAGGGCGAATGCGCTATAGCCGAGTGCGCCGAGAATGACCACACCGAGCCACAGGGCGATCCACACCGCCACGTCGTCGGGAACCGCCCGCAACGCCCCGAGCAACAGCACGATCGACGGCGGCACCGCAGAGGTGAGGAACCCCAGAGAATGCCGGAGGGAGAGCCGCACGGCGGTGCCCATGCTCGGATCCTCGGTCTTGTTGACGCCGTACTCCACCAAAGCGCCGGCGTAGACGTGCGCAGCCCAGAACACGATCACAGTGCCGATCACGCCGAGGAACGTCTGCCAGGACGTGGCCCCGTAGCCGCCGGCGACCACGATCATGCCGCTCACCAGGATCGTGCCGTAGACCGACGCCTCGGTTACGAAGCCGCCGAGGAACGGACGGCTAACCGTGTGGGACTGCACCATCAGCGCGGACTCCCTTCTCGCCGGGCAGCATCGTGCCGGTGTGACGGAGGAACACGATGAGCCAGCTGAAGATCAGCAGGAAGGCCACCAGTTCGACGGCGGTGAGGGTGTAATATCCGGTCACGAACCAGAGGGCGAGCACGACGATGATGCCCACGTAGACGTAGCCCAGATAGAGGAAGACGCGCGGGATGGCTGGAATCCACGACCGCAGGCAGAGGACCACGGTGATGAACACCACGAGCATCCCGGTGGCGGAGACATTGTGAGCCACCCTGTTCTGATCCAGCGGGAACAGTCCCACGCAGGCCAACAACACGCCGAGCAGTACCAGCGCCCCTCGAACGAGCGCGCGGCCCCGGACCTCTGCTCGCGTGTCGGCCGGGAGAGCCGCGGTCGCGTAGTGGGCCAATGTGGTGACGATGACCCCCGCGATCAGGACTGTGAGGTTGAAGGCCAACGCCGAGATGTCGTCGGAGATACCGAGGGTGCTGAGGTTCTCTTGCCACCACAGTGGATCGCTGGCAGTCAGCATGCTCGCAAAAGTGCCCACCACCACGAACACGGCCAGGAGCACAGACATCAGGATCGGTGTCAGGCCGACGGCGGACAGGAAGACGCTGTACGCGGTGAGCGCGACGGCGACCGCTGCGAGCAGTATCGCGGGCACGGAGAAGACGACGGCGCCGATGAAACTGCGGCTCAGCAGCCCCGCACCGGCGAGCCAGGCCAACAGTGCGATCACCCCGTGCGCCAGCGCCAGCGCACCGATGTCGTACCACTGCAGGAGCGCGCCGGACTTTGACGGCCCGGGGTCCAGGAGGGTTCCCGCGGCCCGGCTGGCTTGCATGACCACCCGGGTCGCGATGAAGATCAGGACCGCTGTGACGGCGCCCGCCAGGGCCACGAACTGCCCGATCGATCCGGGGCCCGCGATCGGCACGTCCTGACCCCGGAAGGTGAGCGCCGCCGCTGACCCGCCCGCGAAGAAGACGGCCGCGGCCACCAGCAGCGCGGCTGATTCTCGCGACTCGGCGTTGGCGACCGGGTGCCGGAGTAACCAGCTGATGGGTGCAGGCCGGCTCATCCGATTCTCCTGTCGCTGCGCCATCGGACCGGTGATCGAGGCGGTGGCAGAGACAGTATCTCGTCTGCACCGATCCCGAAACGTGCACGCGTCGGTTCCGGCCAGCGGCAGCTTTGTCGCGGCTGCTCGGCAGGGGCGTCGGCACCGCCGACTCACAGGTCAGGCAACCACCATCCGCCCACGCAGGCGGAACGGCATTACGCTGCCGCTGAAGCCAGCGACGTCACCCCCACCCACGAAGGGCCACCCATGACACATGCAGACACTGCTCCGCCGGAAACCCCTACCGCAGCGTCGATTGACGGCCGGCACTTCCAGTTCGTCGGCGCCACTGAGTCCGTGTACGAACCGGGAGGCCTGGTGGTGCTGGCCTCCCCCGGCCAGGTGCGGCAGCTCGGCCAGGTAGAAAAGGCCAGCTTCACGATCGGCGGTGCCCCGCACGGCTCCGGTCGCATTCTCGGCCTGCTCACCCACGACGGCGGTCACCTCGATGTGAGACGTTCCGTTGCGTTCGGGTCGGCCACGCTCCATCCGGCGGATGCCCGCACGACCGAATTGCTCTACGGTGATGCCACTGGGTCCCTGCCCATCGGCTCGTTCCTGGCGTCTCCGGACACCCCGGCCCGGCTGCTCGCCCACCGTTTCAACCGGCACACCTTCTGGTGCGGGCAGAGCGGATCGGGCAAGACCTACGCCCTGGGCGTGGTGTTGGAGCAGCTGCTGATCCACACAGCCATGCCCATGGTTATCTTTGATCCGAACGCTGATTTTGTGCACATGCGACAGGCGCATCCCGCGGGCGCAACAACGGATGCCCGGCGCGCGTTGGCCGCCAGGGACATCCGTGTGCTGCGCCCGACTTCGCCGAGCCCGGACGCACTCCGGGTTCGATTTCTCGACCTGTCAATGCGGGCGAAGGCTGCCGTCTTTCGCCTCGATCCGCTCGATGATCGTGCCGAGCACAACGAACTGATGCACATCGAGGACACCGTGGGACTGGTCGATCCGACGAAGATCGTCCCTGGTCTTCGGGCACGGGGTACCCCGGAGGCACGGGACCTGGCGGCGCGCACCGAGAACCTTCGAGTGACCGACTGGGACGTCTGGGCGCAGGGCCTAGCCGCTGTCACCGACATCCTGGAGACCCGGCCCGATGCGACCGTCCTCGACCTCGGCGGCTTCGCCAATCCGGAGGAATCGCTGGTCGTGGCCCTGGCGGTGCTCGACGACCTCTGGGCGAAGCGGGAGCAGCGGCGTCCGCTTCTGATCGTGATCGACGAGGCGCACAACTTCTGTTCACCCGACCAGACCAGCCCGTTGCACGTGGCGGTGCGGGAGAGGATCGTGCAGATCGCGGCGGAAGGGCGCAAATTCGGCCTCTGGCTGCTGCTGTCCACCCAGCGGCCGTCCCGGGTGCATCCGAGCATCATGTCGCAGTGCGACAACCTGGCGCTCATGAAAATGACGTCGCCGACGGACCTGGACGAACTCGCCACGATCTTCGGCTTTGTGCCGCCGGCGATGCTCGCCCGGGCATCGCGGTTCAAACAGGGCGAGGCCCTCTTCGCCGGCGGTTTCGTGCCAGCGCCCACCGTGGTCACCATGGGTCCACGGCTCACCCGAGAAGGTGGGGCCGACGTGGAGGTGCCGCTGCGGTAGGGGTGAGGATCGCTCGTGGGCTCAGCGGTGGCGTGCCGCGGCCAGGTAACCGGCCCGAACCGGCCTAACGAGCTTCTCGGTGGCGGCACGCAGCGCCGCCCTGGCCAGCACCGTGGCGTTCTCGTCGAGGAAGCCGATGAGGGCGTCGCGGTCGACGTCGCCGAGGTAGCGCAGCATCCAACCGGTGGCCTTCTGCACAAGCTCGTGCTCGTCGTCACCGAGCAGCGCCGCCAACCGCAGGGTGTCGGTGATGTCACCCCGGTGGAGGAACGCTGCCGTCGCGACCATGGCGGTGCGGCGCTCCGGCCAGAACGACGACGACGCGAGGGTGTAGAGCGGGTCACGTGGTTTATCGACGAGCCAACCGCCGACCACCTGGGCGGCGCCGAGGTCCACCAGGTCCCAGGTGTCGATCCGGTCGTGTCGTCGCAGGTACAGGTCGTAGAGTTCCTCGCGCCGACCGATGCCGGCCGCCCGGTGCGTCGCCGATTTGCCCATGATCGAGCAGGCACCCGCCCGCACCTCGTGGATCGGGCTGTCCAGCAGGGTTTCAAGGCTCGGCACCGGCATGGCGAGCGCCCGGCCGGCGAGGGCGAACAGGTCGCCCATCCGCACACCGATAAACGAGTCGTCGTTCGGGAAGTACCGGGTGTACTTCTGCCGTTGCTCCGGGGTGGCCAGGACCTCCAGGCCGGCCTGGAAGTCCGCGGCGTTGCTCTCCGCCGTCATCGGGCCGCATCCGTCATGCAGCCAGGATGCCACCGGTGCCGGCCGGCCTCAACGCTCGCGCTTGGCGCGTCGGCGCTCCCGCCAGGTCATCGCGGCGAGTGCGTCGGCTGCACGTTGCCTGGCCGCTTCCCGTTCGATTCGTTCTGCCTCCCGGCGTTCCTTCCACCGGAGGACCTCCGCGCCGACATCACGCAGCGCCGTCACGACGGGCGGTCCGCCGCGCAGCTGCCGGCGGGCCTCGATCACCCGGCGATTGAAGTCGTCGAGGATCTCACGCACCTGTTTTTCCACGGTCACGGCGTCGAGGCGGGCATCGAGCCCGGCGTCTTCGGCGCGCAGGGTGAGGGCGGGCGGGCCCAGGCCGGTGATCTGCTCCCGCTCGATCTTCTGCCGGATCCACCAGTCCGGGTCGTACGGGGCGTTGAGCCCGGGGATCGGCTTGCCCGTGCCGGGCAGGTTGTCGAAGTCGTCGCGCCGCATCGCCTGCTGGATCGAGATCTCCACGTACTGGGCGCGGGCATCCATCATGGCCTGGCCGGCCTCGTTCGTTTCTACCTCGGCGGCCTCGGGGCGGTCGGCCGCAGGCGTCTCCCGGTTGATCTTGTAGCGCGCCACGTTGAGCGGCGTGTCGCTGGGCTCGCGCTTTCCTGCCATGCATCCAGCCTAGGTTCACCCGGCCGGCAAGCTGAAGACCTGCCGGGCAGAAAGCCCAGGCGGGTGGGCGTCCCTGCGACACCGGCTCCGCGTACACTGACCGGCATGTCCTGTAGCCGGCACCTCGTGCGCGAACGCCGACCACGGTGAAGGCCGTGGTCTACGACCGGTACGGGCCGCCGGACGTGCTCAGGGTCGAGGAGATACCGAAGCCATCGCCGGGCGCGAACCAGGTGCTGATCGAGGTCGCGGCTACCTCGCTGAACCTGTCCGATTGGGAGGGGCTGACCGGATCCCCCGGGTACGCCCGGATCGGCGGGCTGCGTGCCCCGCGGCGCCGGGTGCTGGGCTCCGACATCGCCGGGCGGGTCGCCGGCGTCGGCCCCGGCGTCACCCGGTTTCGTGTGGATGATGAGGTGTACGGCGACAACATGGGCCTCCTGGGCGGGTTCGCCGAGTACGCGGTGGCATCGGTGGCCGCTCTCGCCCACAAACCCGCCGGGTTGACCTTCGCCCAGGCGTCGACGCTGCCCCAGGCCGGCGCGATCGCGCTGCAGGGCACCGCTCGCGCTCGCCGCGGGCAACGTGTGCTCATCAACGGGGCCGGCGGCGGGTCGGGGTCGTTCGCGATTCAGCTCGCCAAACTCTCCGGGGCGCACGTGACCGCCGTGGACAACGCGAGAAAGCTCGAGTTCATGCGCGCGGTCGGCGCCGACGCTGTCGTCGACTACACCACGTCGGACTTCACCCGGCTCGAACCGTTCGACCTGATCCTCGACCTCGTGGCGCACCGGTCGGTGTCCGCCTACCGGCGGGCGCTGGCCCGCGGTGGCCGCTACCTCTGTGTCGGCGGCACCGTGCGCAGCGTGCTGCGGGTCGTCACCGTCGGTGCGGCGCTCGGGCTGGTCACCGGGCGCCGGTTGGGGCTGCTCATCGCGAGGGAGGGTCCGGCGTACTTCGAGCCCGTCGCCGAGCGGTGCGTCACCGGCGAACTGAGCATCCACATCGACCGCACCTTTCCGCTTGACCAGGTGGCGCAGGCGCTGCGCTACCTCGGCGAGGGACGCGCGCTCGGCAAGGTTGTCATCACCGGCTAGGGAGGTCGTATGCAGCAGACCATTCGCATCGGGGTCGAAGACGGCACGGTGTCCGGCGGGTTCACCGGCCCGGCCGACGCGGTCGCCACGCTCGTGGTGGCACCGGGCGCGGGGTCGAGCTTCGACCATCCGTTCCTCGTCGGGTTCAGCGCTGCTCTGAACGACTCGGGAGTGGCGACCCTGCGCTTCAACTTTCCGTACCGGGAGGCCGGCCGACGGCTCCCGGACCGGGCGCCACGGGCGATCAACACCTGGCGGTCGGCCATGGCGGCGGCGGCCGATCTGACGCCGGGCCTGCCCGTGTGGGCGGGCGGCAAGTCCTTCGGTGCGCGGATGGCCTCCATGGCGGTGGCAGCGGGGATGCCGGCAGCGGGCCTGGTCTTTCTCGGCTACCCGTTGCATCCGCCCGGCAAGCCCGACAAGATGCGCGACGAGCACCTCTACGGAATCGACCTGCCG
This sequence comes from Cryobacterium sp. W22_MBD10_FK3, assembly GCF_052113745.1. Classification (NCBI taxonomy): domain Bacteria; kingdom Bacillati; phylum Actinomycetota; class Actinomycetes; order Micrococcales; family Microbacteriaceae; genus Cryobacterium; species Cryobacterium sp. W22_MBD10_FK3. The sequence goes on along the minus strand of NZ_JBGQOH010000002.1, from coordinate 88,255 downwards.
ATGCTGTTCGTGCAGGGAACGGGTGACCCGTTCGGCAGCCCGGACGAACTCACCACCGTCACGCACCGACTCGGCGCCGCGACGAGGCTCCGGTTGATCGACGGCGCAAACCACTCGTTCGAAGTCCGGGGAGCCAGACGCCCACCGGCCGACCTGGGCGCGGCGCTGGCTCCGATCGTCGCCGAGTTCATGCGCGCCCCCGTGGCGTAGCCGCCGGCGTCAGTCGGCGGATGGCCGCTGACGTTGCGCCTTCGTCGCCGAGCGCTGCTGCTTGGCGGCGAGGTGCCGGCGGCCGGAGCCCTTGGTGGGTTTGGTCGCCCGGCGGCGCGGACCATCGGGGGCGAGACCCTCAGCAACGAGCTCGGCGAGTTTCGCCAGGGCAATCTCACGATTGCGCAGCTGCGAGCGCTGTTCGGAGGCGGCCATGGTGACCGTCCCGTTGACCAGGCGTCGGTCGAGGCGGGTGAGCAGCAGCATCCGCTGGTCGTCGGAGAGCACCGCGGATTCGGCGACGTTCCAGGACACCTGCACCCGGCTGTCCGACGTGTTCACGTGTTGGCCGCCGGGGCCGGACGACCGGGAGAACTTCCAGCCGAGCTCCGTCGCCGGAATCGTGAGCGCGGGTGATACCTCAAGGTCCATGCCTCTAGGGTCCCACGGTCTGGTCGGCGCCGGGGCTCCTCCCCTGCGGCGCCGTCAGAACAGCGGCCAGGGCACCGCGGGCATCTCCCCTGCCGGGGCGGGAAACCGTGCGTCGGTGCGGAGCCGGTCGCAGCGCATGGCCAGGGCCGCCAGTTCGGCCGGGGTGAGCAGCCCGGCGAGAGCGTCGCCGAGTTCACCCGCCAGCTGCTCGCTGACCCGGTCGATGCCGGCCAGTTCGTCAGCGGTCAGGTCGTCGTCGAGCCAACCCCAGAGCACGGTGCGGAGTTTGTGCTCGGTGTGGAAGGTGAGGCCGTGGTCGACGCCGTGCCGGTGCCCGCCGGGCATGGCGAGAATGTGGTCGCCCTTGCGGTCGGCGTTGTTCACGATGACGTCGAACACGGCCATCCGGCGCAGCGCCGCCGAGTCCTCGTGGATGAGCGCCACCACCCGATCATTTTCGTCCCGGCCCTCGAGCACCTGCCGCCAGCCCGACTCGGGCACGCTGTCGGCCGGCACCAGGTCCACGGCGTCCTGCTCGGGGTCCACGTCTTGCCACAGCTGCACCATGCCGTGGCCCATCGGGCCGTCGCGCAGCCAGGTGCGTGGCACGATGTTCCAGCCGAACGACTCCGACACCAGGTACGCCGCGGCTTCACGCCCGGCCAGGTTGCCGTCGGGGAAGTCCCAGAGCGGGCTTTCCCCCGCGATGGGTTTGTAGACCACCGCGACACCGTCGATCTCACCGAGGAAGGTGGCGTTGGAGGCCGTCGTGATCCGCCCGGTGAGCTCGAGGTGCCCGGCGACGAGGTCGACTGCCGGCACGATCAGATCTCGGAGAGGAGGCAGGTGTGCCCGTCCGGGTCGATCGGCTCACCGCAGAGCGGGCACATCGGCCGGCCGGCGCCCACCACCTCACGGGTGCGCTTGGCAAACGCCCGGGCGGTGCCCACCGGCATCCGCACGACCAGGCTTTCGCTCGGCTCGAGCGCCTCCGGGTCGACGTCTGCGTTCTCGTCGTCGTACCAATACGCCTCCATCACCACCTGCACGGTGGAGGGGTCCCAGCCCAGGCTCATGGCCGCGGTGCGGAATTCCGCCTCGACGGGCTGGTCGAGCGGGTCGTTGTCGACGAGCTCGATCGGCGTGGTGGCGGGGATACTGAACGGGTTGCCCTCGTAGGCGCTCAGCTGGTCGAGGATCTCGTCGATCTTCTCGGCCAGCAGCGCCGACTGCTGCTTCTCCAGCGCGATACTGACGATCCGCGCTCCGGCGCGTACCTGCAGGTAGAACGTGCGGGAACCGGGCAGACCGACGGTTCCGATGACGACCCGATCCGGCCAGGCGAACTCATGGACGATTGTAGGCATGGAGGTATTTTAGGCGCGGGATGCGTTGGGCGCCGGATGACCGGCTCCACCGCCGACCGGCGCGTCGGCCGGAGCGTTGCCCAGGGCGAGCCAGGAGAGGTCGCCTGCGTCGGTGTTGGTGGCGTGCACGGTCGGCCGGGTGCTGCCGTAGCGCACGATCGACACGGATGCCGGGCCCACGTTGATGCGCTGGAACAGGTCCAGGTGCATGCCGAGCGCGTCGGCGAGGATCGACTTGATGATGTCGCCGTGGCTCACCGCCACCCACACCGCATTGTGACCGTGCGTCGCTTCGAAGGCCGCGTCGTGCCGGCGGATCGCGGCGACCGACCTGGCCTGCATCGCGGCCATCGCCTCGCCGTTCGGGAAGGTGACGGCGGACGGCTGTGTCTGCACGACCGACCACAGCTTCTCCTGCGACAGCTCCGTGAGGGTGCGGCCCTGCCAGTCGCCGTAGTCGCATTCCGAGAGCTCGTCCTCGATCGGCGTCGGCACGGTGCCGGCCTGGAGGTCGATGATCTGCTGCGCGGTTTCACGGCAGCGCTCCAGCGGGCTGGACACCACCCCGACCAGCGGCACCGCGGCGAGCCGCCGGCCTGTGACAGCGGCCTGGTCACGGCCGATCTGGTCGAGCAGAACGCCGGCGGTGCGCCCGGCCAGCAGGCCGGTCGCGTTGGCGGTGGTGCGACCGTGCCGCACGAGGAGAACTGTGGCCATGGCTACAGCCTAGACAGCGGGCGGTGTGGGCGGGGTGGGCACGGCGCCCGGCCAGCCGCCGAGGTACTCCGCCGGATTCAGGTGCACGCTGAACAGGCGCGGGAACGCGGTCTGGTCGACTCCGGCGATGGTGTTCGCCTCGTCCTGCAGATCTAGCAGGGTGCCGCCGTTCACCACTTTCACGCTGATCTGGTTGGGCTCATCGGGCAGCTCGGTTGCCCAACCGACCCGCAACACGTAGTCCAGCACGCCTTCGGCGAGGATCGACGCGTCATCATCGATGTAGACCTCGACGACGGCTTCCGTGCTCAGTCCGGAAATGTGCGACCCCACCTCGGAAAGCTTGAGTCCCGGCACGGCGTTGAGCAGCTCCGCGGCGGCTTCGCGGCTGATGCCGGGCTCCGCCGGCGGCTCGGACGCCTGGGGCCTAGCCGCGGGGAGGACACACGAGGACAACATCGTTGTCACGCCCAACGCCAGGCCGAGTGAGACCAGCGAACGCCGCGTAGCTGTCCTGATAGTGCGCGGGCCACGCGCCCCCGATGTTGCCGTCGACTCCATGCGTTCCCCCGTATGTTGGCTCCCAGCCTACCGAGGCTCGAGTTTCAGCCGATCCGCCGCAACGGGAAGCGCGTCATAGCCCCGGGCGGTGGCCACTATCTCCTCATGTGCGGCTGGGCGAGGTGAAGACCTTGGGCCATGGCGTGGAGGATCTCCGCCTCGACCCGTGGCCAATCGAACAGGATCTGCCGATAGTCGTAGCGCAGGACCGTGTAGCCCAGCAGGGCGAGCCGCCGATCGTGAGCAATGTCCATGCGCCGTTGCTCGGCCGTGGAGTGGAAGCTGAAGCCATCGGTCTGCACCACCAGCCCGCGGAGCCCCTGTGCACAACAAGCGGCGCCACGGGCCGAGCCCCTCCAGTGTTGGCATAGCCCCCGATCCGGCCTCGGCCGCTAAATAGGTAAAAGTGAGCTAAAAAGGACCAAATCGCGAAAACTGACCTTTTTAGCTCACTATTTCCTTCTCAGCGTGCGACCCGTCAGCCCGTTACCCGGAACTCGGCGCTCAGCAGCGCCTCGGCACGGGAGGAGGAACCCACCAGCAGCGAGAACTCCCCGGCCTCCACCACCCGATCCCCGCGGGCATCCACCAGGCTGCAGTCGGCAACGGGCACCTCGATCTGCACGGTGACCGTCTCCCCCGGGGCAAGCGTCACCTGGGTGAAGGCCTTGAGCTCCTTCTCCGCCCAGCTCACCGAGGTGACCCGGTCGCTCACGTAGGCCTGCACGGTTTCGACCGCGGGCCGGTCCCCGGCGTTCCGCAGGGTGATCTCGGCCCGCACGGTTTCGGCCAGGGTCAGCTCGTCCTGCTGCAGCCGCAGGTCGGAGTAGTCGACTCGGGTGTAGGAGAGGCCCTCGCCGAAGGCGTAGGCGGGGTCCTGGGTCAGGTCCGCGTACCGGTTGCCGTGCTGCCCACGGATCTGGTTGTAGTAGGTGGGCTGCTGGCCCACGTGCCGCGCGAACGAGATCGGCAGCCGGCCGGACGGCTCCACCAGGCCCAGCGCGACCTCGGCGATGGCCCGGCCACCCTGCATCCCGGGGCTGGCGACCCAGATCACCGCGGCGGCGTTCAGACCGGATGCCGGCAGCACCAGCGGCTTGGACGCCATCAGCACCACGATCAGCGGGGTGCCGGTCTCGGCCAGGGCGTCGAGCAGGGCGATCTGCCCGCCCACGAGGTCGAGCGTCGCGGTCGACCGGCCCTCGCCCACGAGTTCCACCCGGTCGCCGACGACGGCGATCACGTAGTCGGCCGAGCGGGCGGCCGCGACCGCCTCGGCGATCAGGTCGGCGTCGGGCTCGCAGGGGATGACCACCTGCGGCCGCGGCTGGCCGTCGGGGAAGAACTCCCCCGCCGGGTCGGGTGCGAGCCGTAGGATGTCGGCGCCCCGGGCCGAGGTGAGCTCCCACTCGGCGGGAAGCAGGTTCCGCAGCCCGCCGAGCACAGTCGTGATCATCTCGCGCGGGTGGCCATCCGGCAGCCAGCCGGCCTGGCCGCTCGACCCGGCCCAGTCGCCCAGCTGAGTCTGGGCGTCGTCGATCAGTGGACCGACCACGGCGACCCTGCGGGCTGCCGCAGAGCCGATGGGCAACGGCAGCACACCGTCGTTCCGCAGCAGCACCACCGATTGGCGCGCGACCTCGAGGTTGAGGTCGGTGTGCGCGGCGTTGCCGATAACGGCCTGCTGCGCCGCCGGGTCGGGCAGCCGGGGGTTCTCGAACAGGCCCAGCTCGAACTTCAGGGTCAGGATGCGGGCGACGGCGGCGTCCAGGTCGGCCTCGGCCAGCAGGCCCAGGTCGATGGCCTCGAGCGCTCCGGCGAAGAAGCCCGGCGTGGTCATCACCATGTCGTTGCCGGCGGCAACGGCGGCCGCGGCGGCGTGGGCGTAGTCGGGTTGCACCTGCTGTTCCCAGACCATCCGGCCCACGTTGTCCCAGTCGGTGATCAGGGTGCCGGTGTACCCCCACTCGCCCCGCAACACGTCGTTCAGCAGCCAGTCGTTCACGGTGATCGGCACCCCGTCGATGGACTGGTAGCCGAGCATGAACGTGCGGCAGCCCTCACGCGCCACCCGTTCGAACGGCGGCAGGAACCAGGAGCGGAGCTTCCGCTGCGAGATGTCGGCCTCGCTGGCGTCGCGGCCGCCCTGGGTCTCCGAGTAGCCGGCGAAGTGCTTGGCGGTGGCCAGGATGGCGGTGGGGTCGCTGAGCCCGTCGCCCTGGTAGCCGCGCACCATCGCGCTGGCCAGCTCCCCGATCAGGAACGGGTCTTCGCCGAACGTTTCACCGACGCGGCCCCAGCGCAGGTCGCGGGCGATGCAGAGCACCGGCGAGAAGGTCCAGTGGATGCCTGTCGACGCGACCTCCACAGCCGTGGCCCTGGCCACCTGCTCGATGAGGTTCGGGTTCCAGGAGGCGGCCATGCCGAGCTGGGTGGGAAAGATCGTGGCGCCGATCCAGAACGAGTGCCCGTGGATGCAGTCCTCCCCCACAATCAGCGGGATCCTCAGCCGGGTCTGGGCGGTGAGCACCTGCGCCTGGATCAGCCGCTCCGGGGAGGCGTGCAGGATCGAGCCGACGTGCTTGGCCCGCACGTGGTCGTCGATGTCGTCCCGGGCATCCAGCTGCATTATCTGCCCCACCTTCTCCTCGACGCTCATGCGAGCGAGGAGGTCGGCGACGCGGTCGCCGATGGGAATGGTCGGGTCGAGGTACGGGACGGACTGGGTGACGACTGCGCTCACGATGAATCTCCTACTGCTTGGTGCCGGCGCGGGTCACGCCTGAATTTGTTGAGGTGCCTGACTGGGATGGCGTGCTGGGGGTGACGGCGCGGGGGCGCACGGCGGTGGCGGTGCCTTCTTGCGCATGGCCCTGGCCCGCTCGCCGGCCGAGCGCAGACGAGGATTAACATACTCGTCGATGCCGAAGTTGATCAGCGACAGGGCCATGCCGAGCAGGGCGATGCAGAGCCCCGCCGGCACGTACCACCACCAGAAGTCCGGGAACGCGCCGTTCTGCTCGGCCCAAAACAGGATCGTGCCCCAGTTCAGGTTGGTGATCGGGATCACGCCGATGAACGCGAGGGTGGTGAGGCCGAGCACCGCCGCGATCACGGTGCCGACGAAGCTCGACGCGATGATGGCCGTGAGGTTGGGCAGCATCTCCACAGCGATGATGCGGTACAGCGGTTCCCCGTTGGCCCGCGCGGCCTGGATGAAGTCCCGGTTGCGCAGCGACATCGTCTGGGCGCGCAGCACCCGTCCGCCCCAGGCCCAACCGGTGATGGCCAGCACCGAGGAGATCAGCAGCAGGCTGGGGTTCTCGTACTGGGAGGCGATGATGATGATCAGCGGTAGACCCGGGATGACCAGGAACACGTTGGTCAGCGCCGAGAGCGATTCGCTGCGCCAGCCGGTGACGTAACCGGCGGTGACCCCGATCGCCACGGCGATGATGGTGGCGATGACGCCGGCGGTGAAGCCGACCACGAGCACCCCGCGGGTGCCGTAGATGATCTGGCTGAGCACGTCTTCACCCATGTGGGTGGTGCCGAGCCAGTGCACCCAGGAGGGTGGCTGGCGGAGCGCCTGGAAGTCCTTGTCGAGTGGGCCGTACGGGGCGATCCAGTCGCCGAAGACGGCGATCAGCACGAAGACACCGAGGATGGCCAGGCCCGCGATGGACTTGCCGTTCTGGAACATCGCGAAGGTTTGGCCGAGCCGGCTCAGCGTGCCGCGCTTGCGAGTGTTCGGCGGGGGCACAGCGGGAACCGCTGCGGCCACGGTGTTGGGGAACGTCATGCTCAGGCCTCCATCTGGCGGGTGCGCGGGTCGAGGATCGCGTAGGCGACGTCGGCGAGGATGTTGGCCACGAGCACGGTCAACGTGATCACGAGGAACAGCCCCTGCATCAGCGGGTAGTCCTTGGCCGTCGTGGCATCCAGGAGCAGCTTGCCGGCGCCCGGGTAGGAGAAGACCAGTTCCATCACCAGGGTGCCGCCCACGATGAAGCCGAGCGACATCGCGAAGCTCGACAGCTGCGGCAGGGAGGCGTTGCGGGCGGCGTAGTTCACGAGCACCCGGGACGGGCGGAGCCCCTTGGCCTGCGCCACGGTGACGTAGTCCTCGTCGAGCACCGTGATCATCATGTTGCGCATGCCCAGGATCCAGCCGCCGAGCGAGCCGATCACCAGCGTCAGCGCGGGCAGGAATCCGTGCTGGATGACCTGGCCGGCGAATTCCAGCGTGAAACTGGGTTGGGTGCCCTTGTCATAGGCGTGCGACGCGGGGAACCAGCCCAGGGTGGTGGAGAAGATCGCGATGGCGATCAGGCCCATCCAGAAGTACGGCACCGTGGAGAAGAAGGTGGCGACGGGCACGATCCCGTCCGCCCGGCTGCCGCGGCGCCAGCCGATGAACGCACCGATCGAGGTGCCGACCACGAACGAGATCACGGTGGCGATGCCGACCAGGCCGACGGTCCACGGGATGGCGGAGCCGATCACATCCGTCACCGGGGCGAGGCCCTTCGAGAACGAGCGGCCCAGGTCGCCCGAGAACAACAGCTGCCAGTAGTCGATGTACTGCTCGAGAAGGCTCTTGTTCGAGTCCAGGCCGAACAGGGTGCGGAGCGAATCGATGGCCTCCGGGCTGATCCGGCCCTGGTTCTTCTGCAGGTACGCCGAGACCGGGTCGCCCTTCATCATGCGGGGCAGGAAGAAGTTGATCGTGATCGCGGCCCAGGCGGTGAAGGCGTAGAACGCGGTGCGGCGCAAGAAGAATCTCACGAGGTGGCTCCTGGAGTGGTCGTGGGTGCCGCGAAGTGCTTCTCCGGGTCGGGAGAGGCATTGCGGAGGGCCTGGGTGTAGTCGTGCTGGGGTCGCAGAATGACGTCGTCGGCCTTGCCGCTCTCCACGACCTTGCCGTGGTGCAGCACCATGATCTCGTCGCTGAAGTGCCGGGCGGTGGCGAGGTCGTGGGTGATGTAGAGCACACCCAGGTTCGCTTCGCGCTGCAGTTCGGCGAGCAGGTTGAGCACCTCGAGCCGAATGGAGACGTCGAGCATCGAGACGGGTTCGTCGGCGATGAGCAGCTTGGGCCGGGAGGCCAGCGCCCGGGCGATGGCGACGCGTTGGCGTTGGCCGCCGGAGAGTTCGTGCGGGCGCCGGTCGATGGTCTGCTCGGGTGAGAGCCGTACCCGGTTGAGCAGCCTGAACACCTCCTCTTCCACCTGGTCGGCGGGCACGACCTTGTCCAGCCGTAGCGGCCGCTCGATGTGGTGGCGGATGGTGTGGGCCGGGTTGAGCGAGGCGAACGGGTCCTGGAACACCATCCGCACGGTCTGACGGTAGCGCCGCAGCGGCCGGCCCCAGGTGGGGATCGGGGTGCCGTCGAGCAGCACGTCGCCGGAGCTGACCCGTTCGAGCTGGGTGAGGATCTTCGCGATGGTGGACTTGCCACTGCCGCTCTGACCGACCAGGGCGATGGTCTGGCCGGACGTGAGGGTGAAGTTGACCTTGTCGAGGGCGAGCAGCTCGCCGGACCCGCGCACCCGGTACTTCTTCGAGACGTCTTTGAACTCGAGGGTGGTCATCATATGCTCCCTGCTTCTGCGGCGACGGCTTCGGCGGCGAGCGCGGTCTCGCCGGGTCGCCGCACGAAACCGCCGCGCTCGCCGGTGAGGCTCGGGAAGGAGGCCAGCAGCCGGCGGGTGTAGTCGTGGGTGGGGTTCTCGTAGAGGTTGCGGGCCGTGTCGATTTCGACGATGCGGCCGTCCCGCATCACGGCGATGCGGTCGGAGATCTCCAGGAGCAACGGAAGGTCGTGGGTGATGAAGATCACCGAGAAGCCGAACTCCGCCCGGAGCTCGGAGATCTGCTCGATGATCTCCCGCTGCACGAGAACGTCCAGCGCGGTGGTGGGTTCGTCCATGATCATCAGCTGGGGTTTGAGGGCCAGGGCCATCGCGATCATCACGCGCTGGCGCATCCCGCCCGACAGCTCGTGGGGATACGACCGCAGCCGGTTGCTGCCCACGCCCACGAGGTCGAGCAGCCGGCCGGATTCCAGCCGCCGTTCGGCCCGTTTCATGGCCGGGCGGTGGGTGGAGAAGACGTCTTGCAGCTGCGCCCCGATGGTGATGATCGGGTTGAGCGCGTTCATCGCGCCCTGGAAGACCATGGAGGCCTTCTCCCACCTGAAGGCGCGCATCTGGAGTTCGTCCATCGTGTTGATGTCGAAGTCCTCGCCGGATTCGTCGTGGAAGACGGCGGAGCCGGAGGTGATCACGGCTGGTGGCTTGAGCAGCCGCTGGATGCCGTAGGCGAGGGTGGTCTTGCCGCAGCCGGATTCGCCGGCGAGTCCGAGGATCTCGCCTCGGCGCACGGTGAGGGATACATCTCGCACGGCCTCCACGGGTGGAGTCACGTCGTACGAAACACTGAACTGGGAGACCGTCAGAAGATCGTCGGTAGTCATGTGGTGTGCGGCTCTTTCATGGTGAGGGGAACGCCGGTCAGGCCACCGGGCGGGGAAGGAGTGTCCTTCCCCGCCCGGTGTCACCTGGTTACTTGGCCGCTTCGAGCTCGGTCAGGATCAGCACCGAGGTGGGCTGGGTCGGGTCCGCAGGCACGTACGGGTCGTCCTCGCCAGGCCAGCCCACATAGCTGCGGGTGTTGTAGGCGCCGATGAACGGCCGGGTTCCCACCGGCATCGACGGCACCTCGTCCACGAAGATCTTCTGCACCGTCGCCAGGGCCGCTGCCCGGGTGGCGTCGTCTGCGGCGTTCGTGTACTCGCTCAGCGCCGCGGTGGCCTCAGGGCTGTCGAAGCGGCCGAAGTTGAAGTCGGCACTCTCCCCCAGCGGCTTGAGCCAGCGGCCGTCCATGATGTCGCTGTACAGGTCGTACGGGGTGGCTCCGGTGTCGGTCCAGTGCAGGATCGCCTGGAAGTCGCCGGTCCCCTTGGCTTCCCACCAGGTGTCGGAGTCCGGGGTGTCGACAGTGGCTTCGACGCCGAGGGTCTTGGCCGCGTCGGCGATGAGGCTGATGCCGGTCACGTAGTCGTTCCAGCCCTGCGGAACCGACAGCGCGAAGCTGACCGGGGCGCCGGACGGGTCAACGAGGGCGTCGCCGCTCCAGGTGTAGCCGGCATCCTGCAGGATGGCCTTCGCCGCATCCAGATCGACCTCGTAGCTGACCCCCTCGTACTCCGGGGAGATGAACGAGTCGCCGACGGGGGTCGGCAGTCCGGTGACGGAACTGACCACCGGAACACTGCCCTCCCTGGCGATGTCGGCGTACTGCTGGCGGTCGATGACGAGGTTCATCGCCTGGCGGAACGCCACGTCGTTGAACGGCTTGGTCTGGGTGTTGACGAACATCGTGTCAACGGCCAGGCCGGCGGCGGCCCAGTAGACGTTGTGCTCGGGGTCCTTGTTCACGTACGCCGACTCGACGTTCGGGATGAAGGCCTGCGCCCAGTCCGCATCGCCGTTGGCGAGAGCCGTGGTGAGAGCGGTGTTGTCGTTGTAGGAGACGTAGTACAGGGTGGGCACGGCGAGGTCGCCGCCCCAGTAGTCGTCGCGGGCGGTGAGTTCAACGCTCTGGGTGTCGAACTGGCTCAGCACGTACGGTCCGGTGCCCACAGGTTCCAGGTTCTCGTAGGTGGCGGGGTCGTCCACGCTCTCCCAGATGTGCTGGGGAACGATCAGCTTGTGCAGCACCTTGTCTTGCTTCGAGAACATCGAGCCGGCGAAGCCGATGGTCACGCTGGATCCGTCCAGGGTCACATCGGTGATGCCCAGGGCCGCTGTGTCCAGCTCGGGGTTGTCCTTGAACATGTTGAAGGTGAACTCGATGTCAGCGGCGGTGAAGTCTTCACCGTCGTTCCAGGTCACGCCGTCGCGGGCCACCAGTGTGACCGATTTGTAGTCATCCGCCCAGGTGATCTCAGAGGCCAGCCACGGCTTGACGGCGTCGCTCGGGCTGATCAGGTTGACGATGCCCAGCGGCTCCAGGATGGCGTTGATATAGCCGAGCTTGTTCCCGGATGACTCACCGATCCACGGGTTGTTGGATTCGGTGGCGATCGCTCCATCGGGCTTGGCGATCGTCAGTGACGCACCGCTTTCCGGAGCATTGCTGTTGGCGCCCGAGCAGCCCGTGACCGCGAACGCGGCCACCAGCCCCATGGCGACCAGTGTGGATTTCACCCTCATGAATCTCTCCTTCGAGATTAGGTGTCTGGCAAACCTGCCGTGACACAGATAGCGCTATGTGAATGCAAGAACCCAGGGCACCGGGAGTCCCCCGGTAGGCAACACTTCTCGCCCTTGAGTTGGTAGCAGGTAAAACTTACCGCCTTGTCAGTAAGTATTACAAGAGCTGGTTTGGGTGCGCCGCGCAGTGCGTAGAATTCGGTACACAGACTCGAAATGACGGCATAGGTGATGACCCGGATGGTTACGGCACGACGACAGTCACACCCCCGCCCTCAGACCCTCGCCCGCCGTCGGGAGATTCTCGAAGCCGCCGCCGAGATCTTCGGCAGCAAGGGCTACACCAACGGCACGCTCTCCGACATCGCCGAGCAGGTCAACATGACCCATCCGGGCATCCTGCACCACTTCGGGTCGAAGGATCAGCTGCTCATGGAGGTGCTGCGGTTTCGCGATGAGACCGACGTGCAGAACCTGGCCGGGCAGCATATCCCCGACGGCATCGAGTTCTTCCGCCACCTGGTCACCACGGCCTTCACCAACGCCCAGCGCGCAGGCATCGTGCAGGCCTTCGTCGTGCTGTCGGCCGAATCTGTCACCGACGACCATCCCGCCCGCGAGTTCTTCATGGACCGGTACCGCACCCTCCGCGCCGAGGCCCGGCACGCCTTCGAGGTGATGTGCGCGGAGCGCGGCCAGGTGCCGCCGGAGACCGTCGCGTTGGCGTCGTCCGCGATTCTCGCGGTGATGGACGGGCTCCAGGTTCAATGGCTGCTCGAACCCAGCGAGGTGCAACTGGCCAAGGCCAGCGAGTTCGCGATCGAGGCCATCGTCGCCTCGGTGCTCGAGCCGCGTGCCTCGATTCTCGCGCAGGACTGAGTTCCACCGAGCTCGGCGGCACCTCGAAAAAAGGAAGAAGCGACCTAAACAGGACGCAATCGGGCGCAGCATCCTTTTCTGCGGCCGTTGTCCTTCCAACCCGACCAGAAGACGTGAGCCTGCCCGGCTATCCGGAAAGCATGAACCCGCGTACGGTCGCTCCATGGCGAACCTCATCGAGAAACTAGCGGAATCGGTGCCCTCCTGGGGCGCGAAGTTGGCGTATGGCGAGAAGAGCACGCTGGGCGGGCACGACCTGATCCCCGTCGCGCTCGTCGGCTTCGGCTTCGGCGCCGGCGAGGGCTCCAGCGAGATGCCCGAGGGAGGCCTCGGCCCGACCGGGATGGGCGTCGGCGAGGGCCGGGGCGGCGGCGGCGGCGGCTACTCGGTGCCGATCGGGGCCTACGTCGGCGGTCCGGACGGCCTGGAGTTCCGGCCCAACCTGATCGCCCTGATGGTCGTGGCCGTGCCCGTGGTCACGGCCGCCGGGCTGGCACTCGCCCAGATCATCCGGGCGCTCCGCGGCGCCGCCCCGAACTGAGCGGGCCGGCTCGGCCAGAACCAGCTCCGCGCACATTGACCCCGTCGAACAAAGCTCTCCGGCGGCCCGGAGCCGACGACGGCGGCATCGTGGCGTTCACCGCGCCCCGTGTCGGCGACCGCTACCGCTAGAGCGGGCGCGCTCGCCCGTAGGAGGTGCAGTGAGCGGCCTGCCCTACTAGGCGGCCGGGTTCAGCGCCGCGACGGCGGCGGCGTAGCGACCTTCGACCTCCGCGAACCGCAGGAACTTCACCGTGTCAACGAGGATCTCCCGGGCGCCGGGCTGGGCTGCCAGCAGGGCCATGACCTCGTCGGCGAAGGCGTCCAGCGGCATGAAGTGCTCGTCGGCCGAGTTGCCCGGCATGAGTTCGGTCTGCACGGCCGGCGGCACCAGCTCGATGACCTGCACGGAGGTGCCGGCCAGCTGCATCCGGACTGACTCGCTGTACTGGTGGATGAACGCTTTCGTGCCGTTGTAGGTCGGGGTGAAGGCCAGCGGGGTGAAGGCGAGCCCGGATGACACCGTCATCAGGGTGGCGGCGGGGCGGGTCTGCAGGTGCTCGATGAAGGCGGCGACCAGCCGGAGTGGTCCGTTGATGTTGGTCTCCACGATGCGTTCGGCTTCGGCCAGGAAGCCGGCCCCGCGCACATCCTCGGCGTTCATCACCCCGGCCATGGCGATGAGCACGTTCAACTCGCTGTGTTCGGTCAGAACCTGGTCGCGGGCGGCCAGAACCGAGGCAGGGTCGGTGGTGTCGATGGTCACGGTGAAGAGGCCGTGTGCGGTGGCGAGGCGCTGCAACACGTCGGTGCGGCGTCCGCCGATCACGACTGTGTTGCCGGCGGCCTGCAGTCTGAGGGCCAGGGCGAGTCCGATGCCCGACGTGGCGCCGGGGATGAAAATGGTGTTTCCGGTGATGTTCATGCCTCGAGTGTGCAGGGCGGCAAACGGATGCGGGAGAGGAGCCGTTGTCGTAGGACTGTCGGTCCCTGGAGAGCGGAGCGTCGGTGGCGCATGATGGAGGCATGGACCAACCTGCCCTCGCCGATTTTCTCCGCTCCCGCCGGAGCGGGCTCCGCCCGGAGGACGTCGGCCTCGCGGCCGGACCGCGCCGCTTGGTGCCCGGGTTGCGCCGCGAAGAGGTTGCCGCGCTGGCCGGGATGTCCGCGGATTACTACGTGCGAATGGAACAGGCCCGCAGCCCGCAACCCTCCGAGCAGATGCTGGCGGCCCTGGTCAGGGCGCTGCGCCTGAGCAACGACGAGCGCGACTACCTCTACCGCCTCGCCGGCCACAATGTGCCCGCGCGCACCCCGCTCGACACCCATGTCGCCCCCTCCCTGATGCGGGTCTTCGACCGGCTGGAGGAGACCCCCGCGCTGATCCTTTCCAGCCTCGGCGAGACCCTGGCACAGAACTGGCTGGGCGCGGCGCTTCTCGGCGACCACTCCAGCTATAGCGGCCTGGCTCGCAGCAGCGTCTACCGGTGGTTCACCGACCCCGCCGATCGCGAGATCTACCCGCAGGCCGATCGGGCGCGGCACAGCCGGGCCCAGGTGGCCGGCCTCCGCGCGGCCTACGGAGCGGCGGGCCAGAACTCCCGTGCGGGTGCCCTGGTGCGGGAACTGGGCAAGGTGAGCGCCGAGTTCACCGAGATTTGGGAGCTGCAGGATGTGGCCACCCGCTTCGAGGATCACAAGACGTTGATCCATCCGGAACTGGGGTCGATCGAACTCGACTGCCAGACGCTCTTCACCGAGGACCAGGGCCAGGCACTGCTCATCCTCACCGCGGAGCCGCGGAGCGAGGCCGCCGAGAAGGTGGCGCTCCTGGCCGTGCTCGGGCACCAGCGGTTCGCGCCGGCACCCCTGACCCACGGGCGGGTCGCCGACTAGGGGCTTCTTGCAGGCTCGTCGGTGCTCGCTGTGCATGGTCTGGGCGAACGGCCGTGTCGAAACCGCGTCAGCGCGTGTACCGTCGCCGCCAACGGGAGACTCGGTCGAGTCGTGAGATAAGAGCGGAAGCACAGGGTTTCAGGCGGCTTTGTCCGAGTTGCGCCAAGCAGACCGCGACTGGTCCCACCCGCCGCCGAGTGTCTCGTTGCTACCTCGTCGTAGGCTGGATCCCATACCTGAGGGACGGGAGGCCACGATGGCCCAGACACTACTGGCCGGCACCACGGTTGCCGAGGTCATGGCCGAGTTGGCCGAGCTGGAGAACCCCAAGTTCCGCGCGGTGAACACCAACCACGGCGACGACCACGGCGTGAACCTCAGCCAGCTGCGCGCCGTCGCCAAACGGTTGAAGACCCAGCAGGAACTGGCCCGCGAGCTCTGGCAGACCGGAGACACCGCGGCACGGCTGCTGGCGATCCTGATCTGCCGCCCGAAGGCCTTTGAGCGTGCCGAGCTTGACGCCATGCTGCGGGACGCCGGCACCCCCAAGGTGCAGGACTGGCTGGTGAACTACGTGGTGAAGAAGAACCCGCACGTCGAGGTGCTCAGGGTGGCTTGGTTCGCCGATGCCGACCCCGTGGTCGCCAGCGCCGGTTGGGCGCTGACCACCGACCGCGTGGCGAAATCCCCCGAGGGCCTCGACCTGGCCGGGTTGCTCGACCTCATCGAGGCCGACCTGAAGGATGCGCCCGCGCGCCTGCAGTGGGCGATGAACCACTGCCTCGCCCAGATCGGCATCGAGCACGCCGAGCATCGCGCTCGCGCCCTGGCCATCGGCGAGCGCCTGGAGGTGCTCAAGGACTATCCGACTCCCCCGGGCTGCACCTCACCGTTCGCGCCGATCTGGATCACCGAGATAGTGAGCCGCCGGCAGCCCGAGGCCGCATCCTCGTCGCGGTAGTCGAAGTACACCTTCGGCAGGGGTGCCTCATAGGTTTGGGGCATCCCGTGGATTTCCTCGGTCATGGCGACTAAGCACTTGCCGTAGGGGTCGTCCCGACGCCGCAATCGACTTCAGTGACGTACGTTCGTGATGAGCTACCTGGGCAAGCTCCAGTTCGGTGACTGGACCTGTATACAGCAGCGGCAACAAGGGCGACAGACCGAGAAGTACTACGGCACCATGGTGGGCTGAGGGCGGGTCGGCAGACCGGCCAACGGAATCAGTTCCTGGATCCAGGCCTGGTACTGGCGGATCGTCTCGGCGTAGTCCTCCGTCACCCGGTCAAGGTCGCTCTGCGCGGGAACACCCACCGAGCCCACCGCCACCAGGTTGCGCCAGGATTCGAGCAGGAGCACGACCTGGTCGGACAGCGGCCAGCCTCGGGCGAGGTGGTCGTTCGCTCCGGGCACGGCCACCATCACCGGCGCCCAATCGGCCATCGCGGTCTGCAACCGCCGCCGGGCCGCCGAGGTGGTGCGGAACATGTGCTGCGCAAAGTCAGGCTGCCCGCACAGGGCGGTGAGGTTCGCCATCGTCTTCTCACGGCTGACCGCGTCATCCCACACCCCGCTCTTGGGCGCGAAATCGGGCTGGATCGACAGGGCCTGAAGGTTGGCGAGGTTCTGCCTGTGGTGCTCGGGGGTGAAACCCGGGATGCCGGCGGCGTAGAGGTCGGCGCCCACGACCGGGGCGAGCAGCATCCGTCCCACGTCGTTCACGGTCTGCGCGAGGCTCCGAAAGGCCACCTTCGACATGCCGTCGTAGCGGAGCCGGTCACGCGCATCGGCGCGTCGCTTGCTCCACGAGTTCACGAGGCCGGCCGTGACCAGCGCCCCGACCACGCCGTACAGGGCGTCCCTGGAGTTGCCGAAGCTTGCCGTCGCGTCGCGCAGCCAGGGCAGGTCGAAAAGAGCCGGGCTCAACAGCAGCAGGATGGCCGCCACCAGAAACCAGGTTTCCAGCCGCACGGCCCTCGTTTTCGCTGCCCTTTTCTCCCCCACAGGCCCACTCATTTCTGATCAGTTCTCGTCAGGTCACGCCCCACCCAGCGTGGACACTCGCAGCCTACCGGTGCGGAGGTCTCCCCTCCTCGCGGCCCGATGCGCCGGTTGCTGCGCCGGTTGAGGCGCAGCAAGCTCAGACGATGCGGCGGCCCCCCACCAGCGCGTGCAGCAGCGGCAGGGCCGACCCGATCATCAGCACTGCGCCGAGCACCGGGTCGTCGGGGCGGAGCACCGCGCCCGCGATGAGCAGGCCGCCGAACAGGAGTGCAGACACCACACGTCCCGCGGTGTGCTCCAGCCGGGCGAGCCGTCGTTCCAGGGTCGGGGTCGCCACCTCCACCTTGCCGTTCTCGATGCGGGTGACGAGGCCGTCCAGCCGCTTGGGCAGGCGCCAGGCGAGACCGGCGAGCTCCAGCGCCTGCTTGCCGAGGTCCTGCGCCACGTTGCCGCCCTCCTCGCGGATCAGCTGCGACGCGTAGGGCTCCACGGAGTCCCAGAGGTTGAAGGCGGGGTTGAGCGAACTGCACACCCCGGAGGTGAGTGACATTGCCCGGATGATGAGCAGGAAGTTCTCCGGCAGCTGGAACGGCAGGGCCCGCACCACGTCGCCGAACTGGATGGCGAAGTCGCGGAACTCCCGCGGATCCACCTCGCGCAGCTCGGCGAAGCCCATGCCGCCGAACCGCGCGAAGAGCTGCGTCATCGCGCGCTCCAACTCGCTCGTTTCGGCCGAGGGCAGCAGCACCCCCAGGTCGCGGGCGGCGTTGACCATGCCGGTGCCGTCGCGTGATGCGGCCGCGATGAGCATTTTGCGGAGGCCCGCGCGGGTGGTCGGCGGCACCTCCCCCATCATGCCGAAGTCGATGAAGGTGAGTTTCCAGCCGCGCCCGCTGGGGTCATTCGGCACCGGGGTCACGAAGATGTTGCCCGGGTGCGGGTCGGCGTGGAAGAACCCGGTGCTGAACAACTGATCGAACATCACCGCGGCGAAGACCGGGGCCACGTCGGCCGGGTCGATGCCGGCGAGGGTCAGCGCCTCCGTGTCGGTGATCTTGATCGCCGTCACGTCCTCGAGGGTGAGCACCCGTTTGGTGGTGCGCTCCCAGACCACGGCGGGCACGCTCACCCTGTCGTCCTCGTCGAACTCCTCGGCGAAGCGCACCGAGCTGGCGGCCTCGTGCAGGTAGTCGATCTCCTCGAGGCTGGTCGACGCGAACTCCTCCACCAGCGCCGGCGCATCCACCCGGTCGGAGACCAGGCGAACGTGGCTGAGCCAGCCGCCCACCTTGCGCAGTGCGGCCAGGTCCACGTCGACGATCGCGTCGATGCCCGGCCGTTGCACCTTGATCACCACACCGCTCAGCCCGGTGTCGGCGGCATCGAGCGGGCCGAGCCGCGCTCGATGCGCCTGACCGAGGGAGGCCGCGGCCACCGGGGTCTCGTCGACCCAGGTGAACGCCCGCTCCAACGGCATGCCCAGCTCGGCCTCGGCGAGCACCCGGATCTGCGCGAACGGCACCGGGGGTACCTCGTCTTGCAGCCCCTCGAGTTCGGAGGTGATCTCGGGCGGCAGTACATCCAGGCGCGACGACAGGAACTGGCCGACCTTGATCATCAGGCCGCCCAGATCTACGGCGAGCACGTGGAAGCGCTGCGCGAAGCGGGTCATCCGCTTCGCCCGGGTGCGTTCTGCGAGCCTGGCGAGCCCGACCCGCGGCAGGAGCAGTTCGAAGAACCAGGTCACGGCCAGATTCCAGCCGGCGAAACGCAGGATGCGGCGGTAGCGCGCGCGGGTGTCCCCAGCGCCGGGATTCACGCTCGGTGAATCCCGGCGAACCGATGGCACCGGGTCAGTCCTGGGCGAGGATTGAGTAAATCCGGCGACGGGCTTCGTCGATCGCCGCCACGGCCTGCTGGATCTGTTCGGGGCTGCCGGTGCGGCCCACCTGCGCGGCCGCCTGGGCGAGTTCGATTCCGGCCTTGGGCAGCGCCGTGAACTTGGGGTCGTCGGCCCCGTCGGCCGGCGCCCACGGCGACGAGGCGCCGGAGCCGGCGACGTCTGCGCGGCCCGCGTCGGTGAGGGAGTAGGTCTTGCGGCCGTTGGACTCCTCGGCGCTGATCAGCCCCTCGTCGGCGAGAAGCTGCAACGTCGGGTAGACCGAGCCGGCGCTGGGCTTCCAGCTGCCGCCGCTGCGTTCCTCGATCTCGTGGATGATCTGGTAGCCGTGCAT
Organism: Cryobacterium sp. W22_MBD10_FK3; assembly: GCF_052113745.1. Taxonomy (NCBI): domain Bacteria; kingdom Bacillati; phylum Actinomycetota; class Actinomycetes; order Micrococcales; family Microbacteriaceae; genus Cryobacterium; species Cryobacterium sp. W22_MBD10_FK3. The sequence goes on along the minus strand of NZ_JBGQOH010000002.1, from coordinate 69,196 downwards.
CGGCTGCTCGGCGAGTAGTGCGAGCACTGCCTGGCGCACGTCGCCGCGGCCCATGCGGGTGCCCACGCGCTTCTCGAACTTCGAGCGCAGCTGGTCCATCGCCTGCCACATGCCTTCAACCGGGTTGCCGACGCCGAACCCGCCGGTGGGGAATGAATTGCCCATGATGACCTCCTGATCAGAATCGCTAACGATACTCAACGATATAGTCCGGTGCGGCCAATCGGAAGGGATCCAGGCGTGCGGGGCTTGCGCTCCCAGCGAACTGGCATCAACGTCACGAAACTAGGATGGTCGGATGCAGTTCTCCCTGTGGGTGGCCCTGGTCGGCGCGGGCACCTTGATCAGTTTCACGCCGGGAGCCGGGGCCATCAACACGATGAGCAACGCGCTGAACGCGGGCTTTCTTCGTTCGATCTGGGGCATCCTCGGTCAGCAGGCCGCGTTGCTCATCCACATCGTCATCGTGGCGCTCGGGGTCGGCCTGCTCGTGGCCGGTTCGCCGGTCGCGTTCAACGTTATTCGCTACGCGGGTGCCGCCTACCTCGTGTATCTGGGCATCCGGCAGTTTCTCGCCAAGCCCCAGCTCGATGCGGAAAAGGTCAGGGCCCTGAGCGATGAGCCGCGCTGGTCGATGTTCCAACGCGGGCTGTGGGTGAACATGCTCAACCCCAAGGCGATTGTGTTCTTCCTGGCGTTCCTGCCCCAGTTCATCCGACCGGACCGGCCGCTGGTGGCCCAGTACCTCGTGGTCGCCGCCACCGTTGTTGTGATCGACATCCTGGTGATGTGGTTCTTCTTCGCCGGCACTGCCCGCTCCTTTCAGCGGTTCACCCGGGATGCCCGGGGCCAACGGGCGCTGAACCGCGTCTTCGGCGTGCTCTTCGTGGCCGTCGGAGTGCTGCTCGCGGTCATCCACTGAGGCGTGCCCGCACCGACGGCGCGCACGACCAGCTTCCGCCCCGCCGTTAGGGTGAGCACATGCGATGGGGACGAACGTATTTCGGCGTGCAGGCGCTCGCCGGTGCCCTGTGGTGGGTCGCCGTGTTCACCGCTCCGATCGTGCGGGAGATCACCCTCGGCAGCCTTAACCCGGTCGCCGTTGCGGCCTTCGACATCCCGCTGTTTGTCGGGGGCTCGGTGCTGGCGGCGCTCGGGGTCAAGGCTGCCGCGGTCGTGAGCACCTGCTGGACCGGCGTCGTGGCTACCGGGTTGGCCGGGTATGCCACGGTCACCGCCGAGGCCGGCTGGGGTGTGGTGGCCATGGTTGCGGCCACGGTGGGCTCGGTTTTCGCGCTGTGCCTGGTGCTGCTCGGGCGGATCCCCACCGACTGGCTGGTTCGGGGTCCGTTCGCCTTTCGCCCTGCCGCCGCCCGGCCGACCGCGGCGACGCACGTGGTGTCGACCTTCGGGCAGATCATTGTGTTCTGGGGCCTGTTCCTCGTCGTCATCCCGCTCGTCGCCAGGTTCCTCGAGCAGCGCTGGGCGATCGCGCTCCCGGTGCCGGCATTCGTCGGCCCTGTCGGGGTGGCGGTGCTCGTGTTGGCGAGCGCGCTGGGTATCTGGTCGGCCGTCGTGATGTCCACGCTCGGGAACGGCACGCCGTTGCCGTCGGCCATGGCCACCAGCCTGGTCATCGCCGGCCCGTACCGCTGGGTACGCAACCCGATGGCGGTCGCCGGCATCGTGCAGGGCATCGCGGTCGGCCTCATCCTGTCGTCCTGGGTCGTTGTCGTCTACGCGATCGCCGGTTCGCTGGTCTGGAACTACGCCATCAGGCCGCACGAAGAGGCCGACCTCGAGCGGCGCTTCGGCGACCAGTTTCGCCGGTACCGCGACACCGTGTGGTGCTGGGTTCCTCGGCTGCCGACGGCGTAACATCCGGTTAGTCGATAACCTGCGGTACTCCGCTCGGGATCGCCGACGGCGCACAGACAGCAAATCGCTCCCGAGAATTCTCGGGGAGCGATTTGCTGTCTTAGTAGCTCAGCTCGGCTCCCTGACTAGGAGGCGACCGAGACCCTCAGGGTCACGATCTGGAAGGCTCGAACGCTCAGCCGCACCCCGTTGTCCGCCGCTCCCGTGACCGCGACGGGCTCAACAGTGCGCTCGAGGATGTCAGTCTCCACGATCTGCCCGACCGGGAAGCCGAACTGCACCGAACCCGTGGCCCGGGCACCGCGTGCCTCGTACAGCCGCACGATCACGTCGCCCGAGCGGTCCTCGGCCAGTTTCACTGCCTCGACCACGATCGACGCGCACGTGCTCGTCACCACGGGTTCCACGGCTGCGCCCGACACCTCGCGGAGCGGCAGATTGACGCGATAGCCCTGCTCGGCGGCCCCGATCACGTCGGGGGTGATGCCGATCGAGGTGCGCAACACGTGCACGCCCTGGTCGGCGCTGGGGTCGGGGAAGGTCGGAGCGCGAAGCAGCGATTCCCGCACCGTGGTGGTGGTTCCCCCACCGGCACGGGTGCGCCGACCGATGTCGTGGCCGTAGGTGGAGTCGTTGGCCACCGCCAGCCCGAAGCCCGGCTCCCCCACGAACACCCATCGGTGGGCGCAGGTCTCGAAGCGGGCGGCATCCCACGAGGTGTTCACATGGGTGGGCCGGTAGATGTGGCCGAACTGAATCTCGGATGCCGCGCGGTCGGCGTGCACATCCAGCGGGAAGGCCAGCTTGAGCAGCTTCTGCCGCTCGTGCCAATCCACCCGCGTCACGATGTCCAGCGTCGCCTGATCGCCCAGCAAGGTGAGGTCCTGCGCCACGGTCGACGACCCGAAGGTGCGGGTGACCCGCACCGTCGCCCTGCCGGGTTCCTGCGACACGAGGTCCACCGAGTCGGCTTCGAGCAGTTCCACGCCGGTGCGCTGGTAGTGCTCGTCGAGGTCCCAGGCGTCCCACTGGGTGGGGGTGTCCCGGAACAGCTGCAGCACGTTGCCCGGTTCGCCGGCCGGAACCGCCTCGCGTCCCGTGCTCAGATCCACCAGTGACACGAGCAACCCTCTGGCGTCGATGACCACCCGCACGGCCGAGTTCTCGAGCACGAATCCGCCGTCGCGCGCCTCGACCCGCAGCGTCGCCGGTGCGGTGCGCGGCGCCGCCGACAGCGCGGCAACGCCCGACACGGCAAACGGTGAGGCGTTGAAGGCCACCAGCTCACCGGCATCCGGCCCCGCCAGCGCGGCGAGCGCCTGGGCAATCACGTCCTCGAGCTCCACGCGCACCGCCGCATAGGTTTGCTCGGCGACCTGGTGCACCCAGGCGATGGAGCTGCCGGGCAGGATGTCGTGGAACTGGTTGAGCAGCACGGTCTGCCAGGCGGCCTCGATGCGCTCGTGCGGGTAGTCCGCTCCGGTGCGGAGGGTGGCCGCGGTCGCCCACAACTCGGCCTCGCGTAGCAGGTGCTCGCTGCGCCGGTTGCCGGACTTGGTCTTCGCCTGCGACGTGTAGGTGCCGCGGTGGAACTCGAGGTACAGCTCACCCGACCAGACCGGCGGGTTCGGATAGGAGCCCTCGGCCTCCTCGAAGAACGCCCGCGGGGAGGCGATCCGCACGCTGGGCGAGCCCTCCAGCGATTCGGTGCGCTTGGCGGCAGCGAGCATCTCGCGGGTCGGTCCTCCCCCGCCATCGCCGTACCCGAAGGGCACCAGCGACACGTTCGACGCTCCCTTCTCGGAGTACTGGCGTTGGGCACGGGCCAGCTCCTCGCCGGAGAGCAGGGAGTTGTAGGTATCCACCGGCGGGAAGTGGGTGAACACCCGGGTGCCGTCGATGCCCTCCCAGTTGAAGGTGTGGTGGGGCATGGTGTTGGTTTCGTTCCAACTGATCTTCTGGGTCAAAAAGTACTTGGAGCCGGCCGCCGCGACGATCTGGGGGAAGGCGGCGGTGTAACCGAACGAGTCGGGCAGCCACACCTCCAGGGGTTCCACCCCGAACTCGCGCATGAAGAACGACTTTCCGGCCAACAGCTGCCGGGCCAGCGCCTCACCGCCGGGCATGTTGGTGTCAGATTCCACCCACATCCCGCCGACCGGCACGAACCGGCCCTCGATCGCGCGCTCGCGGATGCGCGCGAACAGTTGCGGGTAGTGCTCCTTCATCCAGGCGTACTGCTGCGCGGACGAGCAGGCGAAGATGAAGTTCGGGTCTTCGTCCATGAGCTGCAGCACGTTCGAGAAGGTGCGGGCGCACTTGCGCACGGTCTCCCGCACCGGCCACAGCCAGGCCGAGTCGATGTGCGCGTGACCGACGGCCACAATGCGGTGGGCGCTGGCGTACGCCGGCAGGGCCAGAATCGGCGCGAGGATGGCGCGGCCCAGGTGCGCGGTTCCGCTGACGTCGTCGGGGTCCATCGCGTCGGTCACCGCTTCGAGCGCGCGCATGATCTCGGCGGTGCGGGGCAGGTCGGCGCTCAGTTCCTCCATCAGCCCCAGCAGAGTCCAGATGTCCCGGTCCAGTTGCCAGACCGCAGTGTCCAGCAGGGCCACGTCCATGCGGCGCAGCCGGTAGATCGGCTCGGTTCCGGCGGTGGCCTTGTCGCCCACCGGGGTGGGCAGGAAGGTCCAGTCGCTGCCGACGTCGGGGTTGGAGGCGGCCTCCACGTAGACGTCGACGACGCCACCTGGCCCGACCTCGAGGGGCACGTAGTTGTTGAACGGCTCAACGGCCTTCAGGATGCGTCCCTCGGGGTTGTATACGAGACCTTCAGCCTGGAATCCGGCCTGGCCGGAGAGAAAACCGAGGTCGACGAGGATCTCGGTGCGGGTCTCGAGCTGGCCGAACCGCGACCAGTCTTCGGGTACGACGCCGGTCACATGGAACCAGGTGGTGCCCCAGGGCTTGCCCCACGGCGACCCGATGGCGAACGGGGTGAATTCCTGGCCGAGCGCCTCGGCGAACGGCACCGGTTCGTCAGGAACCTCCCACGCCGAAATCGTCAGCGGGCTGGAGGTGCGATAGAGCGCGGGGGTCACGCGTTCGCTGACGAATCGACGGATGCGGGCCCGGATGAGGGTGGTGTTGTCGTGCACGGTGGTGCTCCTTGCGTGTGGGGTCAGCCCTCGATGGCACCGGCCATGGCCGATGAACCACCGAGAACACGGGACGCTCAAAGTCGCGGGATCGACCCACCCGGTCCCGGGCACGCACAGCCCCGCACAGACCCTGGTGGGCTGTACTGTAGACCCCATTGCCGTCGCCACGAGACCAGGACGACGACCCACCCGAGGAGAACCACATGTCGGTCGGCCTACTCGCCGTTGTCGATGACATCCTGACCGCCGCCCTCAAGGCGAGCGCCAAGACCGCCGGGGTCGTCATCGACGACGCCGCGGTCACCCCGCAGTACGTGCAGGGCCTGACACCGGCCCGCGAGCTGCACGTGGTCTGGCGCATCGCGTTGGGCAGTCTGTTCAACAAGTTCGTCATCATCATCCCGCTCGCCCTGCTCCTCTCGGCGTTCGCGCCCGTGGTGCTGCCGTTTCTGCTGATTCTCGGCGGCACCTATCTGTGCTTCGAGGGCGCCGAGAAGGTCACCGAGTGGTTCGGCGTGCATCACGCCGCCGCCGACACCGAGGTGCGCGACGAGGGCAAACTGATCTTCGGCGCGATTCGCACCGACCTCATCCTCAGCACCGAGATCATGCTCATCGCCTTGGCCAGCCTCGATCCCGACTTCGGCATCTGGATGACGCTCGGCGCGCTGGTCGTGATCGGCCTCGGCATGACGCTGCTCGTCTACGGTGCGGTGGCCCTGTTGGTGAAAATCGACGACATCGGGCTGTCGATGATGAAGAACTCCGCCCGGCAGGTTCGCCGCACCGGCGCGCGCATTGTGGCCGCCATGCCCACGGTCTTCAAGGTGATCAGCGTGATCGGCACCGTCGCGATGCTCTGGGTGGGTGGTCACCTGGTGATCACGAACCTGGCCGAGACCTTCTGGCACGGCCCCTACGACGTTCTGCACGCCGTGACGCACGCTGTCGAAGGCGCCGGACCGGTTGTCGTGTGGATCACCGACACAGCGATGTCGGCAGTGTTCGGGATTGTGCTGGGCCTGATCGTTGTCGGGATCGTTCTCGGCATCTCGCGCCTACTCAAGCGCAACCAGCCGGAGACCGTCGCGCACTGACCGAGCCGGCTTCGCGGCTAGGCAGGCGCCGCAGAGGCCGACGCAGCATTCACAGACGTCAATGCCACCCGGTCGCGGTCAGCATTCGCGCGACGACCACCGGGGCGCCGTTCATGCGTGCGGACAACGCCTCGGCCTGACCCACCGCATGGCCGATCGAGAAGTCCAGCCCTACCCTCAAGTGGCTGAAGACGGTGCCCTCGGTGACGGCGCTGCACACCTCTTCTCGCAACTCCGGGGCCGGGTGCCAACGCTGGCGCCACAGGCGCACGAGCTTGCCGTCGGCAATCACCGCGCGCTTCTCGAACAGATACACCCATTCGGTCTTGTCTTTGATGGACAGGATGGCCGGTGCAGTCGTCATCCACCCAGTCAACAGCATCCGCCGGCTCGACGCTGCTAACCGGGTCTGCGTGCTGGTGCCACCGCCGTCGGTCGAGCCATGAGCCTGATGCCGAAGGCGATCACCCAGGCCCAGAATACGAAGTACGGCACGGTCCAGGTGAAGCCCTCCCAGGCGAAGCGCACGGCGATGAGGGCCACCCCGGCCACGATCGGCCACCAGCCCCACCACCGAGCCAACGCACGACCGCTGATCAGTGCCCAGCCTGCCGCAATGGCGAAGCTGCCGAGCGCGAGCCACGCATTGGCGAAGCCCAGGTTGCCGAGGTCGAAGGCGAAAACCGCCACGCCCGAATCGAGTTCGTCCCCGCGGTTGAACGCGGCATCCCAGCTGGCATCGATCACGCCGTAGGCGGCGACGAGCACGGCGGAGACCAGCGCCACCGTCGAGCGCCACGTGGGCTCACCCTCGGCCCGGCGCAGCAGGGTGGTCAGTGCTGCCGCGAACCAGAGGAAGGCCAGCATGCCGACCGCCGCAGTGGCCGAAGCGGCGCTAACCCACGCCGTGTCGCCATTTTGGAAAAACTCGGCGGCTTCCTCCCGGCTTGCGTCGAAGCCCGGCTCCCCCAGGGTGGAGATCGCGGTGATGGGTACGAAGATCAGGAGGGTGGCGAGGATGCCCGCGATGCCGGTCACCCGTTCGAGTTCGCGCCATTTGTCCCTCTTGCGCACCCCGCTGTCGCCGGTCATGGTGCCTCCCGTTGTCGATAGGGCGATGGGAACGCGGTCAGTATCGCGCGGGCGCGGTCACCGCGAAAGGGTGGGGGGGAAGCCGGCGACCCCTGATCAGCAGCCAGAAGATGATGGCAACCTCACCCACGAAGAGCACCTGGGCGAAGACGACGGTGAAATCGGGCACGACGGCCACGCCGACGGCATCCGCCAGGTACCCCGCCCCGGCCAGGGCGAGCAGGATACCGAAAACCCTCGCGATGAAACCAGACCGGAAGGCGAGGTAGCCGACCAGAAGCAGGGAGACGCCGAACAGGCCCAAGCTGAGCACCCAGATGGTGGTGAACGATTCCAGCACGGGCAGGGCAGCCTCGGGGTCGTCGAGGAGGGAGAATCCGATCACCAGCTGGCTGACGGCAACCAGGAGCAGCACCGCGTACACCGTTCGAGCCCAGCCGGCTGCCGCCGAGAGTCGACGGTTCACGGGCCTGAGCAGGGTGTACAGGGCGCCGGCCACGAGCACGTCGAGCAGCGCCACCGCCACGAAGCTCAGCACACCCGACCAGAACAGGAGCGGGGAGCCGGAGATGTTCTGGGCGGTTTGGACGGCCTCCCCCGGCACGATCAGGATGAGGATTGCCGCGAAGTTGGCGAAGCCGCCGAGCACGGCCATGGCGGCCAGGCCGACCCCGGCGACCAGGGCGGCTGTGCGCGGCGACCAGGTGGTGAAGGCCCACCGGCGCCGGGCTGTGTCAGGTGTTGGAGAGGTGAGAGTTGTCGCGTTCACGAAGTGTCCTTACGCAGTAAGCTTATGATGTAAGCAACATATGACTACGGGGTAAGGTTGTCAAGGAAACAGTGAGGAGCATCATGGTGACGCCGGCAGGCAACGCAGGCAAGGCGAACAAAGCCGACAGGTCGTCGCGGGCTCGGCTGAGCCGGGAAGCGATCTTGCGCACCGCCATCATGCTCGCCGACTCCGGCGGCATCGACTCCCTCACCATGCGCAGGCTGGGTGAGGAACTCGGAGTCGAGGCGATGTCGCTGTACAACCACGTGGCCAACAAAGAAGCGCTGCTCAACGGCATGGTCGATGCCGTGTTCGGCGAAATCGAGCTGCCGTCGCACAGCGACGACTGGAAAACCGCGATGCGTAAGCGAGCGGTCTCGTTTCGTGCCGCTCTGACCCGCCACCCCTGGGCCACGGGATTGACCGACTCCGGCACGAATCCCGGGCCGGCCACGCTGCGGCATCACGACCGCGTCATCGGCACGTTTCGGAACGCCGGCTTCTCCGTGGCCATGGCCGCTCACGCGTTCGCCGCGCTGGACAGCTACATCTACGGCTTCGCGATGCAGGAGAAGAGCCTGCCTTTCACGACGGAGGAGGAGACGGCCGCAATGGCGCAGATCATGCTCGCCCAACTCGCCGCCAACGACTACCCGTATCTCGCCGAGCTGACCGCGGAGCACGTGCTCCAGCCGGGGTACAACTACGGCGACGAATTCCCGCTCGGCCTCGACCTCATTCTCGACGGGCTCGAGCGCTGGCTCACCCGGGCCGACGACGCCATTTCTTGACGTCGTAGCCGCGGGACTGCCCAGAGCGAGAACAACCGCTCGGCGCGCGTCGGCACGTCGAAGCCGTGCTGCGCGAGGTAGATCGCGTTGGCGCCGGTGCCGCAGCCGAGGTGGGGCCTGCTCCCTATTCTTGGGCGAGTTGCTGAAGTTGCCACTGGTGAACATCCGGGAGCCACTCCAGCGGGGCGGATGGGCCGACCCGAAAGTCCTCGGGAACGCCGCCGTCGCGCAGGGCCTGCACGTAGGCACGGTCCTGCTCGATCCGCGTTCGGAGCTGCTCCGCTCCCCCGACAGAGCCGTGACCGGGGATCACGACATCGACGCCGTCGGCCACACCGTCGAACAGGTGCAACGCGTCGAGGTAGTCCCCGATCGGATTCGCGGCCTGCAGGTCGAGAAACGGCATCAGGATGTCGGAGAGCATGTCGCCGGCGACGAGCACGCCCCGCTCCTCGATCAGCAGTGCGGCATGGCCCGTGGCATGGGCCTGATGCTCGATGATGCGAACGGCAGGGCCGTCCCAGGGAATCCGTGTCGCTTCGGCCGGCAGACCGGTGATGTAACCGAGTAGATCCATCGGGATCTCCGCGGCATACTCCGGCGGGAGCCCCTCGGCCACGCGGGCCTTCCAGTCTGCGTTCGACAGCACCTCACGGATCGATGCCGCGCAGCGGGCGGTACCGTAGCGAGGCACGACGCCGAAGCCCGCGTGCCAGAGCACGTGATCCCAATCCGGATGGGTAGCAAATCCGGCAACCACGGGCCGAGCCAACTCGCGCAGATCGTTCGCGAGGTCGACCATTTCGTTCCGCGTGATGCCGGGATCGATGAGCAGCACACCCGTCCGGCCCTGCACGACAACGGAGTTGCTCTGGATGAATTCGCTCTCGTGCACCAGCACGCCGTCCGCCACCTGCCTGAGCATGGGGTTCCTTCCGCTTGTGGTTTGCGATCGATTGTCGAAACGCTACTCCCGGCGGCACGAGTGCACCACGGCCGAGGCGCGGGTGAGTCGTGACATGCTGACGTTGTCTCAATACAATGAGTTTCAGCGGCCTCGGGTCCCTGACACCGCCGATTCGAGCGGCGGCCTCTCGAATTCGCGCCTGCGACTCTGATCGCACCCGGGGAGGACGACCACATGGGCATGACGGACGACGCGCCAGCCACAGCCGAGGTTCCCACCGCGCCGCCAACCGCCGGTGCGCGCACGTTCGCGCAGGTGCTCGTGAACACGGCGGTCGCCAACGTCACAACGAGTTTCCTCTGGTTCGCGCTCACCTTCTGGGTCTATCTGGAGACCCGTTCCGTGCTGGCGACTGGCATCATCGGCGGGGCGTACATGCTGCTCGTCGCCGTGTTCTCGATGGCATTCGGCACGATCGTGGACCGGCACCGCAAGCACGTCGTGATGGTGTTCGCCGGCGTGGTCACCCTGATCGCCTTCAGCATCGGCGGCGGGTTGTATCTGGTCTTCCCGGAGTCCACGCTGCTCGACCTGGGCGCGCCCTGGTTCTGGCTGTTCAGCGGGATCATCCTCTTCGGGGCGGTGATCGAGAACATGCGCAACATCGCCCTGTCCACGGTCGTCACCCTGCTGATCCCCACCGAGCGGCACGCGAACGCGAACGGGCTCGTGGGCACGGTGCAGGGGCTCGCGTTCATGGTGACGAGCGTGTTCAGCGGGCTCGCGATCGGCCTGCTCGGCATGGGCTGGACGCTGCTGATCGCGATCGTTCTGTCGGCGGCGGCCGTTCTGCATCTCTTGTTCCTGCGCATCCCCGAAGAACAGCCGCAGCAGCAGGGCGAGCGGCGTCCGCTCATCGACCTGCGCGGCAGCATCACCGCCGTGCGGGCGGCCACCGGGCTATTCGCGCTGATCATCTTCTCCACCTTCAACAACTTCATCGGCGGCGTCTACATGGCACTGATGGACCCGTACGGCCTCGAGCTCTTTCCCGTGGAGGTCTGGGGAATCGTGCTCGGGGTCACGTCGACGGGGTTCATCATCGGTGGCCTGCTGATCGCGAAATTCGGGCTGGGGCAGAACCCGATCCGCACGATGCTGCTGCTCGTCATCCTCATGGGCGTGCTCGGGGCGCTGTTCACCATTCGGGAGTGGTGGTGGCTGTATGCCGTGGGCATCTGGCTCTACATGATGCTCATCCCGGCCGTCGAGGCGTCAGAGCAGACGGTCATCCAGAAGGTGGTTCCGTTCCGCGAGCAGGGCCGGGTGTTCGGCTTCGCTGCCGCATTCGAGTCCGCAGCTGCCCCGGTCACCGCGTTCCTGATCGCACCGATCGCGGAGTTCATCATCATCCCGTTCATGAACTCGAATGCCGGCCGCTCAGACCTCGGCTGGCTGCTGGGCGACGGCCAGGCGCGGGGCATCGCGCTGGTGTTCCTCATCGCGGGGATCGTGATGGTACTCGCGGCCGTCGCTGCGTTCTTCACCAAGTCGTACCGCCGCATCTCGGCGCAGTACCTCGACCAGACCGAGTCGGTTCAGGTCGAGGGCCCGCACGATCCCACGACGGAGGCACAGCTGCGGCACTGACCCCCGGTCTGAGGAACCGAGGAATCACCCACTCCGGGTGATTACCGAGCCACATGCACCGTCGCAAGCTGCACGACGGGACTGGGCGAGACCGCTCAGACGACCTGACGGTCACACGCCGAAAGCCGTCGTGTGCAAGAGAGGATCGCCACCATGAACGAATACCCCTCGATCGCTGACCACGGCCTGATCGGCGATCTGCAGACCACGGCGCTGGTTGCCACCGACGGCACGATCGACTGGTTCTGCAGCCCGCGGTTCGACTCGCCGAGCATCTTCGCCTCGCTCTTGGACAGCGCGCGCGGAGGACAGTTCAGAACGCGACCACGAGACAGCACCTTCGAGACCAAGCAGCTCTACTTCCCCGACACCGCCATCCTCATCACCCGCTTCCTCACCGAGAACGGGGTGGGCGAGGTCATCGACTTCATGCCGGTGACCTCAGAAACGCCCAGCGACCACCACCGGCTCCTGCGGGCGGTGCGCTGCGTGCGGGGAACGTTGGCATTCGACGTGGAGATCGCACCTCGATTCGACTACGGCCGGCAAACGCACGAGGTGACGATCACGGAGGACGGCGCATCCTTCGTCGCGGGCGACAGCACCCTGACGCTCAGCCTCATCCGGGGCGTCGACGACGAACGTCCCACGAAGGTGGAGCAGACCGACGAGGGCGATCTGCGCCTCACCCTCAGCCTGAGCGAAGGTCAGATGCGCGGCGTGGTGCTCGAGACCGGCTCCGCCGAACCTCCTCATGCCATGGCCGTCGCCGAAGCCCAACGTCTGTTCGACGACACCGCACATTTCTGGCAGGACTGGGTGGGCCAATCCACCTACACCGGCCGGTGGCGCGAGGAGGTGCAGCGCTCGGCGATCACCCTCAAACTGCTGACCTACGCTCCCACAGGCGGCCTGGTCGCCGCGCCGACGGCGGGCCTTCCCGAACAGATCGGCGGGGAGCGCAACTGGGACTACCGCTTCACCTGGGTGCGGGACGCGTCCTTCTCGGTGAACACGCTGGTGCGATTGGGCTTCACCAGCGAGGCGACGGCGTTTGCCCGGTGGCTTCGGGACCGAGTGACCGAACCTGTGGGCGACGCCACCGGACCCCTCAACATCATGTACCGCATCGACGGCGACCCGCACCTGTCCGAGGAGATCATCGAGGGGTGGGAGGGGTATCGCGGCTCCTACCCGGTGCGGGTGGGCAATGGTGCCGCCGGCCAGCTTCAGCTCGACATCTACGGGGAGGCGATGGATGCGGTCTGGAACGCCGACCGCGCCGGCATGGGTATCGGCCACGCCGGCTGGCTGGCCATCTGCAACCTCCTCGACTGGCTGGCCGAGAACTGGGACCAGCCCGAGGAGGGCATCTGGGAGACCCGCGGCGGCCGCAAGAACTTCACCTACGGGCGCCTGATGTGTTGGGTCGCGTTCGACCGCGCCATCCGGCTGGCCACCACCTACGGTCGCCCGGCGCCGCTCCCCCGCTGGATCGCAGAGCGGGATGCGATCTACACCCAGATCATGGAGAAGGGATGGAACACCCAGCGCCGCGCCTTCGTGCAGCAGTACGGGGAAACTGTGCTGGACGCCTCGCTGCTCAAGATGACCCAAGTCGGCTTCATCTCGCCGCACGACGACATGTGGACGGACACCCTCACAGCGATCGAGGAGGAACTCGTCTCAGACAGCCTGGTCTATCGGTACGACCCGAGCGCCTCGCCTGACGGCCTGAGGGGCTCAGAGGGCACGTTTTCTCTCTGCACCTTCCTCTACGTCGACGCGCTCGCGCGCGCCGACCAGCTGGACAAGGCCCGGCTGACCTTTGAAAAGATGCTGACCTACGCCAACCACGTCGGCTTGTTTTCGGAGGAGGTAGCACCGACCGGCGAGCAGATCGGCAACTTTCCCCAGGCCTTCACCCACCTGGCGCTCATCGACGCGGCCATCACCCTCAACGACAGCCTCGACGCGCAACAGGCTAGCGGCGTACGCCGCCGCTAGCCTGTTCGTTCCTTGCCGCGTGCCGCTAGGCCAGAGTGGGCTGCAGCAGTCCTTCCAGACGCTGGTAGCTCGTCTCCATGCCGTCGGTCATGCCGGTCGAAAGCACGGCGTCGCGCTGCTCGGCGTTCGCGTAGGTGATGACAAGCGAGAGCAGGGTTCCGCCCTCGACGTCTGTGAGGGTCATCTCGTTGAGCGTGGCCGGGAAGTCCATCCCGATCATCGCTTCGGTCGTGACCGCACGGTGCGGGGCCACCGATTCGAGCAGCTCGCCGGTGAAGCCGAAGCGCTCCTCACCACCGTCCCGCTGCCACTCATAGCGGTAGCTGTCGCCGACGGAGGTCGCGATCTCACAGACGGGCATCGACCAGCCGTCCGGTCCGAGCAGCCACCGCTTCATCAGGGCGGCGTCGTTGTGCGCCCGCCAGACCTGGTCGACGGTTCCGCGGATGACCCTCGCGACCCGCACCTGGGTGTCGCTGAGGATCTCCGCCTCCGCCTTGCGCTCGGTGGCGAACGATGCCAGATCGGCCAGCACCTGGTCGATTTGCCCCATCGCCTCCCGAGCGCCTTCGAGCATGCCCATATCGATGAGTTGCTGCATCTGCTCGAGCGAGTCGAAGTGCGAGGTGGTGCTGAGCCGGCTGCCGCTGCCCGTCTCCTCGAAGGCGAAGGCCATGCGGGTGGCCGGGAGGTCGGGGTTCGGTACGCCCGCGGCATCCGAGAACCTGTCGAGAACTTCGAAGCCGTGGGGAGCGTCTGCTGAGGTCCAGTCCCAGCAGCCGTAGTGCACGTCCCCCTCTGGTCCGGTCATCGAGTACACGCTGCGTCCGCCGGCCAGGGCGTCGTGGCGTAGGAACTTGGCCGGATAGGTCGGTGGACCCCAGAACCGCTCGAGCTGGCGCGGGTCGGTGTACGCATCCCAGAGCCGACGCAGGGGCGCCGTGAAGTCGGCGACGATCGTGATGGTGAGCTGGTCGAGGTCTTTCTCGACTGACGTGACAGGCATGATGGTCCTTTCGGTTAGACGTCGAGTGGTGCCGGTTCGTCTTCCGCGAGCAGGATGTCGAGGCGGTCGATACGCGAACGCCAGACCTCCCCGAAGTGGTCGAGCAGGCGCTGCGCTTGGCGGATGCGATCCAGGTTTCCCCGCACCATCCGCTCACGACCACGTGCTTCTTTGGTCACGAGCCCCGCCTCCTCCAACACGGCAACGTGTTTCTGCACTGCCGCGAACGACATGTCGTAGGAGTCCGCCAGCTGCGAGACCGACACATCGGCGAGCAATGTGCGGCGCACGATATCGCGCCGCGTCGCGTCCGCGAGGGCTCGGAAGAGGCGGTTTACGTCCTGCTCGGAAAGCTCTAATACAACCATTTGATTGTATGATATCCAACGGAAACGAGTCACGCAAGCACTTGGAACCCGAATCGAGCTGCCGCAGGGATAACAACCGATCAGAGGTTGCGGTCGGCGTACACGGTCATCGCCTCGTGCACGAAGGCGGCGCCGTCCAGCCCGCCGTAGTTTTGAGCGAGCCGGTCGTCGGCCACGTACTTGGCGCCCATCCAGATGAAGTACTCCTTCGTGGGATGCCCGTCGGGCGCCCGCGGCGTGCCGGGGATGCTGTCCAGCCAGGCGTAGTGTCGCTGCGCGAGAGCCTGGGCCTCAGCGGAGTCGGCCGCGACCTTTCTCGTGGCCGCGGCGGCCCAGTCGGCGCCGAGTTCGGCAGCCGCGATGAGGAAGTCGTCCTGCTGGTCGTCTGACAGCGACCGGTACCAGGCGTCGCTCTCCCGGTAGGATTCCGGGCCCCAGAGCTGCTCGACCTCATC
This sequence comes from Cryobacterium sp. W22_MBD10_FK3, assembly GCF_052113745.1. Taxonomy (NCBI): domain Bacteria; kingdom Bacillati; phylum Actinomycetota; class Actinomycetes; order Micrococcales; family Microbacteriaceae; genus Cryobacterium; species Cryobacterium sp. W22_MBD10_FK3. The sequence goes on along the minus strand of NZ_JBGQOH010000002.1, from coordinate 54,012 downwards.
CTTGTACTCGGTGTGGTCGAAGCCGTCGAACATTTTCTCTGCCATCGGTTTCACTCCTTGTTCCAATTTGGTGATGGTGCGCTCGATGCTGGCCATTTGCCGGCCGAGCCGTTGTTGTTCGTGCGCCAGCCACCCGAGGTGCGCACCCAGCGCGGCGATGTCGTCGCGCTGACCGGCCAGTATCTTGCCGATTTCTGGGATGGCGAGTCCGAGTTGACGCAGCAGCAGTACCCGCTGCAGGCGCACCAGCGCGTCCGCGTCGTAGTAGCGGTAGCCGTTGTCGCCGATCCGGCTCGGCGGCACCAGGCCCACGGCGTGGTAGTGCCGCAACGTGCGCTTGGTGGTGCCCGCCAGCCGGGCGATTTCCTGAATGCTCCACTCATTTTCTGGGCTCATCCCGTCCCTCCACGATCGACGGTATGGGGTGACGCTACGTCCAGGTCAACCGGATGCCCAGCCGACGACTCCTCGTCGATGGAGGTCAGGTTCTCCCGGTCAATGGGTGAAGGAGGACCTGAGACCCTCGGTGGGCATGGGCGACGCGAGGTGGTCGAGGTACTCGACGGCCTCCTTGATGTCGCCGATCAGCGCCTCGGCGAGGTTTCGGCTGAGGCCGTTGCGCACCACGATCCGCTGCACGGTGAGGTCCGAGAGGTTGTCGGGCATCGGGTAGGCGGGAACCAGCCAGCCCTTGAGGCGGAGCCGCTCCGACAGGTGGTAGAGGTTCCACTTGTCGGTGTGTCCCTTGACGAGCTGCCAGGCGAATACCGGGATGTCGGTGCCGTCGTTCCACAGCTCGAAGGCCGCCATCTTGCCGATCTCCCCCGCCAGGTACACGGCGACATCCTGCGATGCCTTCTGCACCTTGTAGTAGCCATCCCAGCCCAAGCGCAGAAACAGGTAGTACTGAAGCAGCACCTGCGAGCCCGGGCGGGAGAAGTTGAGCGCGAAGGTCGGCATGTGACCGCCGAGGTAGGTCACGTCGAAGACGAGGTCGCTCGGAAGGTCCTCGACCGTACGCCAGACCACCCAGCCGAGTCCTGGGTAGACGAGGCCGTACTTATGGGCCGATGTGCTGATCGAAGCGACCCGCTCGACGCGGAAATCCCACTCCAGGTCGGGCTGGAGGAAGGGGGCGATCATGCCACCGGAGGCTCCGTCGACGTGGATCTTGACGTCGAACCCGGAGTCGGCCTGGATCCTGTCGAGAGCCTGCGCGATCTGCGCCACCGGTTCGTACATGCCCGTGTAGGTCACGCCCATGATGGCGACGACACCGATGGTGTTCTCATCGACGTATTTCTCGAGCTCGTAGCCGTCGAGCACCTTGTGCTCATCCGTGATCGGCACGTACCGCGCTTCGACGTCCCAGTAGTTGCAGAATTTCTCCCAGCACACCTGCACCGCACTCGAGAGCACGAGGTTGGGTTTCTCGGTCGACTTGCCTGCAGCCCTGCGGGCGAGCTGCCAGCGCCGTTTGAGGGCGAGTCCGCCGAGCATGCAGGCCTCCGAAGAACCGATCGTCGAGGTGCCGACGGCGCTCTTGGCATCGGGCGCGTTCCAGAGACTGGCGATCATCGTCCAGCACCGGGTTTCGATCGCCGCGGTCTGGGGATACTCGTCTTTGTCGATCATGTTCTTGTCGGCCGTCTCGGCATACAGCTTCGAGGCGTGCGGGTCCATCCAGGTTCCGACGAACGTCGCCAAGTTCAATCGCGCGTTTCCGTCGAGCATGGCCTCGTCGTGCACAACCTGGTAGGCGGTCTCCCCGAGCGACTCCTGCGCCGGGATCCGGTCGGTGGGAAAGTCCGTCGCCTCTCCCGGCCTCGCGAATATCGGATTGAGTTGGTTGCGGTCGCTCGTGCCGGTGAACGCATTCGGCGACTCCCCCGGCTTGAACGTTGTGACTTTCGGCTTGGAAACTGTCATCGTCGTGCTCCTGCCTGTCTCGTGGCGCAGTGGAGGTTCGAACCGACATACGGGGAAGCCGAACGGTGTCCGACTCCCCGGTCTCGGGTCTCGGGTTTCAGGTCGCGGTCTCGAATGCCGCCACACCGGTAAGTGTTGCCCGCTTGCCAGGGCGTGGCAAGGCAATGGCGCGCACCGCCCGCAGCTCCGGGTAGAGCAGTCGCAGGTCTCGCTCGACCCGGGCCTGCAGCGTGAAGCCCACGGCGGGACAACCCGCACATGCACCGCGCAGCCGCACGGTGGCCACATCGTCCCTGGCCAGAATCAGGTCGATCGCGCCGCCGTGCGAGCGGATGAAGTCGCCGGCCGCGCCGGCGAGCACGGTTTCCGCGGCCTCGTACAGTCTGTCGTCGGCCGACGGGTCTGGCGCACAGACGGCCAGCGTCCACGCCCCGGGCTGCTCGAGTGCGGCGTGCAGAGCGGCGCGCACGCGTGCGCCCTGTGCCGGCCAGAGCGCATCCGGCCCGAGCGCGATGAGCACGCCGGCGCGGTCGACCCGTATGCGGCGCACGACGCCGGTGCCGAGCATCACGCCGAGATCCCCTGGCGCCGTGCGCACCTCCCCCACGGTCAGGATTCCGGCGGGGATGACCCAGCGGAGCGTGTCTGGCTGGCCCGCGACGGCCTCCGGGTGGGTGGGGATCACGGTGCGGCGCCGGCAGCCACCGCGAGCAGGACCGCGCCGTGGGCCAGCCACGCACCCAGCCAGGCCAACACAAACATGTACCCGAAAGCGATCAACGGCCACTTCCAGGTGCCGGTTTCGCGCCGCATCACCCCGACGGTCGACATACACTGCAGCGCGTAGACGAAGAAGACCAACAGGGCCGCCACTGTCGGGGCGCTGAAGACGGGTTCTCCGGCGTGGCTGCCATCGGTGTATGTCATGGCCGCCAGGGCCTCCGCGGGGTTGTCGGGGTCGGCGGCCGATGCGATCTGGCCGAGCGTGGCCACGAAGGTCTCCCGGGCCGAGAGCGACGCGAGCACACCCACGTTCACCCGCCAGTCGAAGCCGAGCGGATCGAAGACGGGTTCAACCGCTCGGCCGATGGCGGCCGCCGCACTGGTGTCGAGCACATACGCCGAGACGGCGCCGTCGTCGGCCGGGTCGATGCCCGCCGCGCGCAGTTGCGCGTCGGAGTGCAGCGGCAGGTTGAGCAGCAGCCACAGCAGAATCGTCGTGACCAGGATGATGGTTCCACACTTGCGCAGGAACGCGGCGGCCGATCCCCACATCGATAGGGCGATCGAACGCAGCGTCGGAATCCGGTACGGCGGCATCTCCATGTAGAACGGCATCAGCAGGCCATCGCGGTCTTGCACGGCCTTCACGACCCAGGCGGCAACCATGGCGGACACGGCCCCCAGCACGTACAGCGCGAACATGACGAGTCCCTGCACCTGCAGGGGGCCGAACCGTGCGCTCGGGCTGACCAGCAGCCCGATGAGCAGGATATAGACCGGTAGCCGGGCGGAGCAGGTCATCAGCGGCGCGGCCATCATCGTTGCGATGCGGTCCTTGGCCGAGGGCAGGGTTCGGGTCGCCATGATCCCGGGCACCGCACAGGCGAACGAGGAGAGCAACGCCACGAAGGCCCGACCTTCCAGACCGACGGCTCCCATCACCCGGTCCATCAGGAACGCTGCCCGCGACATGTAGCCGATGCCCTCGAGCAGCGAGACCAACAGGAACATCAGCAGAATCTGCGGCAGGAAGACCACGACTCCGCCGACGCCCCCGAGAACGGCGTCGCCGAGAAGGCCGGCCAACCAGGGCAGCGGAACGAAGCGGTGCACCAGATCGGCCAGACCGGAGAACAGCACCTCCACCAAGTCTTGTAGTGGGGCGGCGAACGCGAAGATCACCTGAAAGAAGGCGACCATCACCGTGGCGAAGACCAGCGACCCCCAGAGCGGATGCAGCAGTACCGCGTCGATGCGCGCCGTTCGCCGGTCGGGGCTGGCCGGTCGGTGTCCTGCGGAGTGCAACACCGAGTCCACCCAGGCGCTCTGCTCAGCGCCGCCGCAGGGCGCGTCCAGAACCGGCCGCGGCCATCTCGACCAGCTGGGTAGGGCGTCGCGCAGGTCCGCGATCCCCAGACCACGGTGCGCCACGACCCTGATGACGGGCACGCCCAGGGCGCGTTCGAGGGCCACGGGATCGAGTGCGCCGCCGCGGCCGGCGAGTTCGTCGGTGAGGGTGAGCACAAGCACGGTGGGCAGGTGCAGAGCAAGCACCTGGGCCACGAGGTGCAGCGATCGGCGGAGGGTGGTCGCGTCGACGACCAGGACGAGCGCGTCCGGCCGGCCGATGCCAGGCAGGTTGCCGCTGAGCGCGTCGACGACAACCCGTTCGTCGGGGCTGATCGGGGTGAGCCCGTAGGTGCCGGGCAGGTCCTCCACGGCGAACCGCTGCGAGTCGACGCTCAGCGTGCCGGTGGACCGGCCAACGGTGACCCCCGGATAGTTGCCGGTCTTCGCGTTCAGTCCGGTCAGTCGGTTGAAGATGCTGGTCTTGCCGGCGTTGGGACTGCCGACCAGAAGGATGCGTGCGTCGACGGAGCCTACCGGTGTCGTGACGCCGCCGTGACAGGAGTCGGTCATCGGTCCACGGGCCGCGTCGGTATGGCGGCAGTGATCGACACGGTCACGAGGGCCGCCTGCGCGGCGCGCAGGCACAGGTCGAAATCGCAGACCCGGTAGACCACCGGGTCGCCGAGCGGGGCGCGTCGCAGTGGACGGATGGCCGTGCCGGGCACCAGACCGAGGGCGCCGAGTCGTTCCACGAGGCGCCTGCCGGGCTCGCTGTGGTCACTGCTGATCGCCAGGACACGACCGGTCTGGCCGACGCCGAGCCGGTCGAGAGTGGTGGCGTCGGTGGGGTGCGGCCGCTCGGGCTTTTCTTGGGCGCGGTGCATCCTCGTCATGTTCAATCCCTTGAGCTGGGGTGTGGTGCCGCCGGTGGGCGACCCTCCACCAGCGTAGAGAACATTAGGTAAGGCTAACCTTTATTGCGGCGCACACATGTGCAGGACCGCGGTGGCTTGCTAGCCCTCCGGCGCGATCGGGTCGGTGGCCCTGTCGTACACGTAGACATCCACGCGGGATTCCCTGAGCACGAATCGAGTGAGACTCTCCGGCGGTGATTGCGTGAGGTCCGCGATGGTGACTTGGCCTCCGGGGGAACATGCTTCGGCGTGGATCCCCTCGTTGAGTCCCTGAACAGGGTGGGCCACGAGCACGCAGGTCGTGCCATAGCGAGATTCCCCGCTCCAGACACTGAGATACCCGAAATTCTCGAAGCGCCGCATCTCCTCGGAATCGAGACCCAGCCGGTTGAGCGCGCCGTGCGGGTCTTCTGGCTCGTCGGCGTCGGCACCGTCTGACACCAGCTGGAGCACAAAGTCCGGTGGGGTAATGAACTTTTGCCCGAGTATGTAGTCCGGCGCGAGCCCGTAATTCGGAGGGTGCGGCCACATCACCGTGATGAGGATCGCGTTCACGAAGACGGCCGCGATGGCGACACCGAGGATCGCCAACCGGCGGCGACGACGGCGGGCCACTGGGGCCCCGTCGATGCCGTCGGCCGATGGCGGCTCCTCGGCAGGCTCAGGGAGCGGGCCGCGCTCCGGGGCCGGGGCGGGGACGGCTGCCGCGGCATCGACCCCGGGAGCCCGCTCTCGGTGGCGGGCGGCCTCCAGTTCGGCCAGTCGGGCCTGAGCCGCAGGATCCCCGGTGATGTCGGCATCCCGTCCGTACGCGCGTCGGCGCAGTCGCTCCAACTCATCAGGCTCCTCGGGCTCGACCGGCCCCGGCACATCCATCTCCTCATTATCGGCGCGGGCGCGACCCTGGGATAGGGTCCACGCTGCCCGGCCGCCGTGCTGCGCTTCGCTCGTGAACGGCGAACGTCAGATGCGCGCCGAATGGGTTCTGGTGTCGGGGTCGCTGGCTGCGCGCGCCGCGTCCGTGGTCTCGCCAGGTTCCCAACGGAGCAGGTCGCCCGGCTGGCATTGGAGCACCTCGCAGAGGGCCTCCAACGTGGCGAATCGCACCGCCTTGGCTCGACCGTTCTTCAGCACCGCGATGTTGGCGGGGGTCACCCCCACACGTTCGGCCAAGGTGCCCACGGCCATTTTTCGCCGTGCAAGCATGACGTCGATGTCGACGACGATGGGCATCAGATGACCTCATCGAGTTCGGAGCGCAGCAACTGGGCTTCGGCCTCTCGCGAGACAGCCTGGTCGAGAAGAGCCCGCATCACGACGACGATCAAGGCCACGCCGGCGATCACCAGCGCGAAGCCGCAAACCAGGCCCACGATGCCCGGGGCGATACCACCGGGCGCGAGCAGCACGGCGAGCGCGAAGGTGAGAATCGACGCGGTGGCTATCGCGCCGATAACCACGTTCACGTACTTGAAGGCTGCGCGGGAGAAAACCGCTCCCTTCCGCACCAGCGAGAGCAACTGCCAGATGCAGATTGCGCTGACCTGCATGGTCAGGACACCCAGGACCACGATGATTGCAAACGTGGTGCGGGCCCAGACTTCCGCCCCGTCCAGGTCTGCCCAGAGAAGTGGCACCATTACGGTCTGCACGATCACGGAACCGACGAGCGCCACTGCGATCACAACCCGCAGCGCGATGATTACCGAGATTCTCATAGGTGCTCCTTCGATTGACTGACGGTAGGAATCTATCGTTAATCAATCGAAATAGCGAGCTCTACCGATTCTTGCCCCCAAGACCCGGCACGGACGTCACCTGCTTCATCCACGCGGCGACCTGGCGTTCGTCGAGGTCGTCTACCGACTCGAGCTCCACACCCCGGGTTGACTTGCCCATCCCCACCGGGGTCACCGGCGGCACGGGCTCGAGCGCCGTGCCATTGATGAACATGACCTTGACATGGCTGGCGAAGGCGCCGCAGCTGAAGCACCAGCCGTCCCCGACGCCGTAGTACGCCATGCCCCACTTCACAGAGCGTTGCAGGTCGGGAAGAGTCTTGGCCGCGAGCGCATCGACCGCTTGAGCGACGTCGCGCTGTGGCTGAGGCAGGCTGTCGATGTAGGCGAAGACCGGCTTGTCACCGACCGCAGCTTTGGCGGGGCTGGCCCGGCCCGTCATCGCGTCCGGCGGCGTCCAGGCGGTGTCGCCGCGTGCCGGTGCGCCCGTGGCCGACGTCTGGTCTTCACTCTTGCCGATCTCGCTGCTGTCCATGGCGAGATCATATTCCTCACGCCACGCTCCGCCCCTCCCCTGGCAACTTCAAGCTGAGTGTGTCTGGATCCCCTTGACAATCTTTCTGACGACACTCATGATTGAGCATGGTCAGAACGTTCTGAACCCGTTCCTATTGTGTTCGATCCCAGTCAAGGAGCACCACCAGTGCGATCATTCATCGTCGACAAGTACGCCGGCCCGTTGCACGAAGCGGAGACCCCCGAACCCGTCGTGGGAGACCAGGACGTTCTGGTGCAGGTGGTCGCCGCGGGGCTGAACCAACTCGACGAGAAGGTTCGCGCTGGAGAGTTCAAACAGATACTTCCCTACAAAATGCCTCTGTCTCTCGGTCATGATGTAGCTGGCACGGTGCTGCAGGTTGGGCCGGGCGTGCGTGACTTCACGCCGGGCGACGCGGTCTACGGCCGCGTCCGCGACGGACGCACCGGCACCTTCGCCGAGCGCATCGCCGTTGCCGAGTCCGATCTCGCGCCGGCGCCCCGCACCATCAGCACCGCAGAGGCCGCGTCGCTCCCCCTGGTTGCGTTGACGGCGTGGCAGGCACTCGTCGAGCGCGGCAAGGTGCAGCCCGGGCAGAAAGTCCTCATCCACGCCGGCTCCGGCGGGCTCGGCTCCATGGCGATCCAGCTCGCCAAGCACCTCGGCGCCTACGTCGCCACTACCGCCAGCGGTTCCAATGCGGACTTCCTGCGCGAGATCGGTGCCGACACTGTGATCGACTACCGCACCCAGGACTTCGAAGAGGAACTCTCCGACTACGATCTGGTGCTCGACAGCCTCGGTGGGGAGAACCTCGAGAAGTCCCTACGCGTCCTGGCGCCCGGCGGCAAAGCCATCGGGGTCTCCGGGCCTCCTGACCCCACGTTCGCCCGCACGGCCGGATTGAACCCGGTTCTGCGCGTGGCGATCACCGCGCTGAGCGGCAAGGTCCGGAGACAGGCGAAACGACTCGGTGTCAGCTACGAGTTCCTCCTCATGCGTGCCAGCGGTGAGCAGTTGCGGGAGATCACCGCACTCGTCGAGGCCGGCATCATCCGCCCGATCGTCGGAAAGACCTTCCCCTTCACCCAGACCCCAGAGGCCCTCAAGGCCCTGGTTCGAGGCGGCATCCGCGGCAAAATCGTCGTCACCAACCCCTGACCGAATTTCACTCCCAGAACCACACCCACCGGCCACCAGGAGAACCTCATGAGTACCGTCGACACCGAACCCGTCATCACCTCGTACGCGAAAGCGCCCACCAAGACCATCACCGCAGGGGGAACCACGTACTCCTACCGGGAGCTCGGGCCGAAGGGCGGCATCCCGGTGATTTTCTTCGTGCACCTCGCCGCCACCCTGGACAACTGGGACCCCCGCATCATCGACCCGATCGCGCAGAACCGGCACGTGATCACCTTCGATCAGCCCGGCGTCGGCACCTCAACCGGAACCTTCCCCGGCGAGCTGGACCACGCCGCCGATCAGGCCCATACATTCATCACCGCGCTCGGCTACTCCTTGATCGACATCTTCTCGTTCTCAATGGGCGGCATGATCGCGCAGGACCTCGTCGTCAAACATCCCGATCTCGTTCGCAAGCTCGTGCTCACCGGAACCGGCCCCCGCGGCGGTAGGGATATGGAGAAGGTGGTCGGCACCACGTACTACGACCTGCTCCGCGCCACCCTCACCCGCTCGGACCCGAAAGAGTTCCTGTTCTTCAACCGGAACACCACCGGAAAACGCGCCGGCAAAGCCTTCATCGCCCGCCTCAAGGAACGCATTGTCGACCGCGACACGGACATCAGGCTCACAGCGTTTCGCAGCCAGCTGAAGGCCATCCAACGCTTCGGCCGCTCTGCCCCGTCCGACCTGTCTGTCATCACCCAACCGACCCTGATCGCCAACGGCGACAACGACCGGATGGTGCCATCGGTGCTCTCTCGGGACCTGCACGAGCGCATCGCGGGCTCCGAGCTGATCATCTACCCCGACTCCGGGCACGGTGGCATCTTCCAGTTCCACGAAAGATTCGCACCCGTGGCGGTGAGGTTCCTCGCTCCCTAGTTCCTCCCGCAACTTATCCAGCGTGAGATCAGGCGCGCAAAATCAGGCTCACCTGTGCGGTGATCTCGTCGATGATCTCGTCGACCGATCGCGCGGCGTTCAGGCTCGCGGCCATACTGACGAACATGATCGCCGAGACGACATGGGCCAACGTCGCAGCAGCCTCGGGAGCCACGCGCCGGTCGCGTGCAATGACCTCGGCGACGAGTTGTTCAGTTTGAGTCGTGAGCGTGAGCGCCTCGCGGTGATGGGGCTCCTCAGGGTCGCCGAAGACGATCTCGCGGAGGTAGGTGCGCCCGTTGTCCACCTGCTTGCGGTTGCACTCGACGACCGGGCGAACGACGGCCAGAACGCCGGCCAGCACCCCTTCTGCAGCCACGGCATCCGCTCGGCCCCGTTCCAGTGCTCCAGCGTAGGTCGAGTTCTGCACGAGCAGCAGCAGCTCGCCCTTGGTCTTGGCATAGAGGAAGAGGGTGCCCGCGCCGATGTCCGCTCGGTCCGCGATCTCCTGCGTGGTCACGTCATCAACTCCGCGCGTTGCAAAAAGCTCTCCCGCCGCGGCGGTGATGCGCGCGAGTTTGTCGAGCTTGTTGCGCTCGCGTCGGCCGAGCATCCGGGATTCCACGGTCATTTTTCTCCTCCGGAAATATTTCATGACTGCGATCAGTTATGAGCACAGTCACTACTATCTGCGCTCGAATGTGCCTTGGCTCATTCTCCCACGCAGGACAAGAGCCCGCGCCCTCGACCGACCATCACGGGCTCACACACCCCTTCATTCGTACACCCTCTACAGAAAGTTCACTCATGCCCTCACTCACTGGATCAGTCGTTCTCGTCACCGGCGCGAACGGAGGCATCGGCACCAACTTCGTGCAGCAGGCCCTAGCCCGCGGCGCCGCCAAGGTCTACGCGACCGCCCGCACCCCGCGCAGCTGGGACGACGAGCGCATTGTGCCCCTCGTTTTGGACGTGACCGACGCGGCGTCCATTGCTGCCGTGGTCGCCGCGGCACCCGATGTCACCGTGCTGATCAACAATGCGGGGACCTCCATCTCGAGCCCCGGCATCCTCACGCATAGCGACGCGGAGATCAGGGCGAACGTGGAGACCAACTTCCTCGGGCCGCTGTTCCTGGCTCGGGCCTACGCGCCGCTGCTGGCGAACCGGGAGGGGGCGGCAATCATCGACATCCACTCCGCGCTCAGCTGGTACGCGGTGAACGGCATCTACAGTGCAACCAAGGCCGCCCTGTGGTCAGCGACCAACTCGCTCCGACTCGAGCTTGCGCCCGTCGGAGTGCACGCCGTCGGTGTGCACGTCGGCTGGGTCGACACCGCCATGGCGGCGCACACGACCGACGCGAAGCTCGACCCCGCCGTGCTCGTCGGCAAGGTGTTCGACGCAACCGAAGCCGACGAATACGAGGTCCTCGCCGACGAGACGTCCGTGCAGCTCAAGGCCGGGCTCAGCGCCCCTCTCGAGGCCGTGTACCCGGAGCTCGGCATGGCGAGCCGCTAGCCAACGCGGGAGAGGCCGCCGGGGATCATTCGAGAGAACTCTCCCCGGCGGCCCGTCACTCCTCGGACTCACAGGTGAATCTTGGCCACTGCCCGGGCCACGGCATCGATGGCCAGGGCGACGTCCGCGGCATCAGTCGACCAATTGCTCACCGAGATGCGCAGAACGTCGCGTCCGGCCCATGTCGACCCCGACATCCACACGACACCGTCATCAATCAGCGCCTGCGTGACGGCCCTGGTGCGCTCGGCTGAGCCGAACGACACCGAAACCTGGGTGAAGACGACGTCGTTGAGCACGTCGACCCCGCGGATCGACGACAACCCCTCGGCGAGGGAGCGCGCGTTGGCCGCGAGGCCCTCGATCAGGTTCACCGTTCCGGTGCGCCCCAGCGAGCGGAGCGCCGCCCATACCGGAATTCCGCGCGCCCGTCTCGACAGCTCCGGAACCCGGTCCATCGGATCTGCGACGTTGGCGTCATCCCGAATGAAATAGCTGGTGTGGGCGGTGAATGCCGACTGCGCCGCACCCGCACGTGCCACTATCGCGATGCCGCAGTCGTACGGCACGTTCAGCGTCTTGTGGGCGTCGGTGGCCCAGGAGTCGGCAGTGTCGAGCCCGTCGAGAGCATCCGCCCAACGCGGACTCGCCGCCGCCCACAGCCCGAAGGCGCCGTCGACGTGCACCCACGCGCCATGTTCGTGCGCCATCCGGATCGCCTCGCGGAGCGGGTCGAAGGCGCCCGAGTGCAGATTGCCGACCTGAAGAGCAAGGATCAGCGGGCCCGAGACCGTCGCCATTTCGGCGGCCAGAGCGTCGAGTCGAATCCGTCCCTGTTCGTCGGAGGCGACCAAGGTCGGCTCCCCCAGGCCCAGGTAGCGCAGAGCCAGTTCGACCGAGCTGTGCACCTCGGCGCCGGCCAGCACGGTCACCCTCGGTGAGCCGGTCAGACCGTCCCGGTTGACGTTCCAGCCCGCGGCTTCGAGCACAGCGCCTCGACCGGCCGCCAGCCCCACGAAGTTCGCCATGGTGCCGCCGGTCGTGAACCCCACCGAACTGGCAGCGGGAAGGCCCAGGAGGTCCAGGATCCATGCACCAGCACGCTCCTCGATCGCCGCCGTGGCCGGAGTCGCGTAGCGCAGGCCGTTGTTCTGGTCCCAGGCGCTCACCATCCAGTCCGAAGCCAACGCCGCCGGCAGTGTGCCGCCCATCACCCACCCAAAGAACCGACCGGAGCCGATGGCCATCAGCCCCGGTTCGGCAAGCCTGGCGAGTTCGTCGACGACTTCGGTGGCGTCTGTCGGGCCCTCCGACAGTTCCCTCGCGAAGGCTGTTTCGAGTTGCTCGACGTTCTCTCTCGGGCTCACCGGACGCGACGGCAGGGAGTTCAGCCACTCGGTAGCGTGCGCAGCGGCCTGCGCGAGCGGCGCTCGGTATTCGTCGGGAGTCAACGGCACGGGCACAGAGTACGCCGACCAGGCACCGCCCGGCTAGGTGCGTTTCACCCCGCTCTGCGAGGCGCACCGTTCTAAAGGAGGAAGATTGGTTTCGTGAAGATTCTCTCGATTCAGTCCGCCGTCGCTCATGGCCACGTTGGCAACTCAGCAGCCGTGTTCCCCCTCCAGCGCATCGGGGTCGAAGTGCTGCCGGTCAACACTGTGAACTTCTCCAACCACACCGGGTACGGCGCGTGGCGCGGATCCCTCATCACACCCGAGGATGTGCACGATGTGATCCTCGGCATTGAAGAACGTGGTGTGCTCCCCCAGATCGACGTCGTGCTCTCGGGGTATCAGGGCGGCACCGGCATCGGCGACGTGATCGTGGATGCGGTGCGGCGGGTGAAGGCGGCGAACCCCTCGGCCATCTACGCGTGTGACCCCGTGATGGGCAACGCGAAGTCCGGATGCTTCGTGGCGCCCGAGATCCCCGACCTGCTCCGGGATCGAGTCGTCCCCGTATCCGACATCATCACTCCAAACCAGTTCGAGTTGGGATTCCTCACCGGAACCGCGCCATCGACCCTGGACTCGACACTTGACTCCGTCGACCTGGCCCGGGCCATGGGACCGGCCACCGTACTCGTGACGAGTGTGGAACGCCCCGACCGCGAGCCCGGCACCATCGAGATGCTCGCAGTGGATGCTGAGGGAGCGTGGATCGTGCAGACTCCGCATCTGCCGTTCAAGGCGAACGGATCGGGTGACGTCACTGCGGCACTGTTCTCGGCGCACTACCGCGCCACAGGTGATGCCGCTGTGGCGTTGGAACGCACCGCGTCCAGCGTGTTCGATCTCATCGACCTGACGCACAAATCGGGTGAGCGAGAATTGCAGCTCGTGCAGGCTCAATCCTTCTACGCTCATCCGCGCATGCAGTTCTCCGCCCACCGCGTGCGTTAGCGCTCGCCAGCGCCGCCGCATCCGCGTAGTTTGGGAGCACCGCACAAGCGCGAACGAGGAGGTTCTCATGGCCGAGCTCTCACCCATCCAGCCGTGTCTGTGGTTCAACGACCAGGCCCGCGAGGCGATGGAGTACTACGTCGACGTGTTCCCGAACTCCCGAATCCTCTCGATCGAGGGGTATCCCAACGAGTCGCTCGACGAGCACTTCGTCGGGATGACCGGCAAGGTGCTGAACGGCCAGTTCCGGTTGAACGGCGTGGACTTCGTCTGCCTCGACGGCGGACCGGACTTCACCTTCAACGAGGCGATCTCCTTCGTGGTGTCCTGCGATGGCCAGGAGGAAATCGACCGCTACTGGTCGCGGCTCTCACACGTGCCCGAGTCGGAGCAGTGCGGATGGTGCAAAGACCGGTTCGGCCTGAGCTGGCAGATCATCCCCGCGAACATGGGCGACTTGCTCCGTCGCCCGGAACAGATCCAGGTGATGATGCAGCAGAAGAAGATTGTGATCGCCGAGCTCGAGAACGCTTGATGGTCGCCGGCGACACCGCAGCGCACCTGCCCTGAATCCCCCACCCGGCGGATCGGCGCGCGAGCTTCAGTCGCCGATCTCGACCGTGTACGAGACGATCTCGGTGACGCGCCCGTCGACGAAGTCGTAGATGTCGCAGGACGCCACCACCGAAACGTCCCCGCCACGTTCGGTGTACCGAGCGAGGCTGTCGACCACGACGCTGTCACCACCCACGACAGTGCGGAAGCGTTGGAATTCAGTGGTCACGTCCACGAGATCCGCGGCGCTCTTGTGGCAGAGGTTCTCGACGGCAGCGCGCCCGAGCACCGGCTCATCGCCGACGAGGCTCCACACGATGTCGTCGGCGAGATACGGCAGGGCCTCCTCGAAACGGTGGCTGGAGAACGCTTGCGCGATCTCCTCGGGGGCAGCGATCTGCTCGGGAGTGGCGCTCATGGTTATCGTCCTTTCCAACGGTCGTGTGCCGCGGTCGGTGCCGTTATCGTTTCCGACCCAGCTCTGGGCACGGTAGTCGCGTCCGGGCAGGTGAGCCAGCCCGAACGCCGTTCTCTCCCCGGCCGCCCCTCCCCCGTCGCCGGTGCCGCGCGTAGCATCGCCCTCATGAACGCGGCCAAGGACGACGCGACCACCCTCGACATCGACGGACGGGAGGTGCGCGTGAGTCATCCCGACAAGCTCGTCTTCCCCGAGCCCGGGCTCACCAAGCTCGACCTCGTGAACTACTACCTCGCGGTGGCCGACGGCGCGCTGCGCGGGGCAATCGATCGGCCCATGGTGCTCAAGCGCTTCGTGAAGGGCATCAACCGGGAGGCCTTCTTCCAGAAGAGGGCGCCCGAGTCGCGACCGCCGTGGATCGAGACGACCACCCTGCACTACGCATCCGGCACCTCGGCGGAGGAGGTCGTGGTGACGGATGCCGCCGCGATCGCCTGGGTCATCAACCTCGGCTGCATCGACCTCAACCCGCACCCCGTGCGCGCCTGGGACCTCAATCACCCCGACGAGCTGCGCGTGGACCTCGACCCGATGCCCGGGGTCGACTGGGCGCAGATCGTCGACGTGGCGTTCGTGGTGCGCGACGTGCTCACCGATCACGGCCTCGTCGGCTGGCCCAAGACCAGCGGCTCACGCGGCCTGCACATCAACGTACGGCTCGACCCGCGCTGGGACTACCGCGCGGTGCGCCTTGCCGCCCAGACCCTCGCCCGCGAGGTCGAGAATCGGGCACCGGGGCTGGCGAGCGCGCACTGGTGGAAGGAGGAGCGCGGCGAGAGCGTGTTCGTCGACTTCAACCAGAACGCAAAGGACCGCACCGTCGCATCCGCCTACTCGGTGCGCGCCCTGCCGGATGCCCGCGTGTCGACGCCGCTCGGCTGGGACGAGGTGCGCATCCGCCGCCCCGAGGAGTTCACGGTGGCGACAGTGCTGCAGCGGTTCGGCGAGCAGGGCGATGTCGCCGCCGGCATCGACGACGCGGCAGGCAGCCTCGACGCGCTGCTGGCTCTGGCCGAGCGGCTCGGACCTGCTGAGAAGGCCCCGGCGACACCCGATGGCTCCGGTCGGCGCCGCTCGAGCATGCCGCTCGTCGAGATCGCCCGGGCGAAGACCAAGGAAGAGGCCATCGCCGGCCTCGACGCCTGGAAGTCCCGGCATCCGGACGTCGTCACCTGCCTCGAGCCCGCGGACGTGCTCGTCGACGGCATGCGTGGCGCGAGCTCCCTCTGGTACCGGGTGCGCGTCAACCTGCAGCATGTCCCTGAGACCCTCCGGCCCGACCAGGGCCCGTTGGAGGTCGACTACGACCCGTGGGCCGGCCGCGGCTGAAGGTAGCTCGTCGGGCCTGGCGGGCCACGCTCGGATGCGGCCGAACGCGGCGGAAGCGCCCGTCGCCCTTAGTTCGCGCCCGGCGCAGGGGGTGTTTTCACTCGATGCTCGCTGTGGTCTTCGACGTCTGGCTTTGCCCTCAGAACGTCGGCGATATCTTCTTCCGGGCGCGGAGCGATGGTCTGGTCGACCTCGAGCTCTGGGACGGAAGTCTCGTGCGGGCTGGGAATGTGATTGCTCTGCGCGAGACGGAGGGCCTTGCCGGTGAAGTAGCTCACCTCGCCGGTGACGTCCTCGACGCCGAAGACCCAGTTGCCAGAAGGAGTGGCCCGAACATCGATGATTGTGCCGCGTGCGCGCGAAGTGAAGACGTCGTCGCCCAGCTTGAAAGCAGTGTCAGTCATAGGTCAGATTGTATGAGAGTCGGGTTGCGGCACACCTCCTACGCGACGGTCTCATTCAGCGGCGGCGGGTCCTCGAGGCGTCTGCTTTCCTCACGCGCATTTTGCAGCGGCGCCGCGAAGAATGCTCGTTCGTGCCCCGCAGACGCGCGGAAGGCGACGGCCATGCGGTGCCGGGTCGGTTCAGCCGAGGTGGAGGCGACCGCCGTGACGATTTCGATCGCGCGCGTGGAGGAGGCGGCGAACGCCTCATCGGCATAGGTGTCCAGCCAACTGCGGTACGGATGCGCATCGTGCGACAGCGGATGAAGCCGCATGCCGACGTCCTGGTACATCCAGAAGCACGGCAACAGCGCTGCGACGAGCACGCCGTAGTCGCCGCTCGCGGCGGCGGCTGCCAGGTGGTTGAGGTAGGCCGTTGTCGCCGCGCTGGGCTGCGCGCCAGCGAGGACCTCCTCGGCGATCCAGCTGGAGTGCAGGTCAAGTTCCGTAGCCATCGCGCCGTGCGCGCAGGCTGCCCAGAACGTCTGCTCGACGGCGGTCGGGGCGAGTCGGCTCGCGACAGCCAGCATCCGGGCGTAGTCGCGCAGGTAGAGGGCATCCTGGGCGAGGTACCAGACGAAGGCCTCCCGGTGCAGCGAGCCGTCCCCGAGCGCGCGGACGAACGGCAGCTCGTCGGTGTCGGTGCGGATGTCGAGGATGTCGTGCCACCATGACTCGGCCACCTGTGTCGGGGTGGGCCGTGTTTGCAGGCCGCCACGCTGCCACAGCCCGGCGAAGTGCTGGATCGGCCCGTGGCCGGAGCCGACCTGCAGGTCGTCGGCGTGGGCGATGCTCTCGGTCAGCCAGAGTTTCGCCTCGGCGACGGCGTCGCCCCACTGCGCGAGACTCGGCCCGACCGCGCCGGCCTCGGCGGCCGCCCTGGTCGCGATGGCGGAGGAGAAGGAACACCCGGTTCCGTGGGTGTTGCGGGTGTCGATCCGTGCCCCGGGAAACTCCCGCACGGTGCGGGCATCGACGAGGGCGTCTGGCACGAGGTCACCGGCCAGGTGCCCGCCCTTGGCCAGCACGAGAACCCGGTACGTCTCGGCGACCTGCTGCGCCTGGCGCAGCACCGCCGCCCAGTCGGTGGCCACGGGAGAACCGGCGAGGATGGCCAGCTCCGGAATGTTGGGCGTCACCAGGTGCACGACGCTCAATAGGTCGCGCAGCGCCTGTTCGGCATCTTCGGTGAGCAGGCGGTCGCCGCTGGTGGCGATCATCACCGGGTCGAGCACCACGAGCCTGGGCTTCACCTGGTCGAGCCACTCGCTCACGGTGCGGGTGACGTGCACATCGGCCAGCATCCCGATCTTGACGGCATCGATCTCGACGTCGTCGCTCACGGCGTGCAACTGCTCGCGCAGGAACGAGACCGGCGGCACATGCACCGAGCGCACGCCGTGGGTGTTCTGCGCGACCAGCGCGGTGACCACGGCCATGCCGTAGCCGCCGTTCGCCGCGATGCTCTTGAGGTCTGCCTGGATACCCGCCCCACCGGTGGGGTCCGTGCCGGCGATGCTCAACACGCGGGCAATGCGGGAAGCCTGGCCGGTCATGCGGTCACGCCCCAGGCTGCCCGGAATTCTCGCGCCGCCTGCTCGGGGTGCGGCGACGCACAGATCGCCGACACCACGGCGGCGCCCGCCGCTCCGCATTCGCGGAGGGCGGCCAGGTCGCCCAGGCCGACCCCGCCGATGGCCACGGCCGGCAGCGTACTGACGCCGACCAGGCGAGCGAACTCGGCCAGACCTAGGGCAGACGGTGCATCCTTTTTGGTGCGCGTGGTGTGCAGCGCGCCGATGCCGACGTAGTCGACCAGGGCCGGATCGTCGGCCGCCCGGCGCAGCTGGGCATCTGTCGACGCGCTGAGCCCGATCACGACGTCAGCCCCGACGAGGTCGCGCACCGCTCCGACGGGCAGGTCGGACTGCCCGACGTGCACCCCGGTCAGCCGTCGCCCGGCGGCGCGGGCGGCCAGGAACACATCGACCCTGTCGTTCACGATCAGCGCCACGGTGTCGGGCAGCACATCCGCGATGCGCAGCACGGTGTCCAGGAATTCCCGCCCGGCGGTCTCCTTCTCGCGCACCTGCACGGCGCTCACGCCTCCGGCAACGGCGTGCCGCACCACGTCCACGATGCTGCGCCCGGCCGCGGCGGCCTGCGCCGAGTCGGTCACCAGGTACAGCGACAGGTCCAAGTTCAGTGGAGCGCGGTCCAACGCAACACCATTCATCGGAGCACCGCCCGGCGTGCGATGTCCTCTGCATTGACGGTGGCCAGTGCGTCCACGAAGGCGACGGCGAAGCTGCCCGGCCCGGCGGCGGCCTCTGCCGCGAGTTCTGCCGCGACGGTGTACACCGTGGCCGCGGCCACCGTGGTGGCGAACCTGTCGGCGTCGACGGCGGCGAACGCGGCGATGACCGCGCCGAGAGCGCAGCCCCCGCCGGTGACGCGGGTGAGCAGCGGATGCCCGTTGTCGATGCGCACCAGCTCACGGCCATCCGTGATGATGTCGACGGGCCCGGAGACGGCGATCACCCCACCGGTCATCCCGGCCAGCGCGTCTGCTGCGGCCAGGGCGGCATCCACCTCGTCGGACGAGTCGACCCCGCGCCCGCCGGTTCCGGCGCCTGCCAGCGCGATGATCTCCGACGGGTTTCCGCGCACCACCGTGGGTCGCAGGTCGCGCAGGGCGAACGCCAGCGGCGTGCGCACGGGTAGGAAGCCGACGGCAACGGGGTCGAGCACCCACGGTGTACCGGCGTCGTTCGCGGCGGCGACGGCCTCGATCATCGCGTCGCGTTGTTCGGCGGTGGGCGTGCCGAGATTGACGAGCAGCCCGGAGGCGACCCGCGCGAACGCTGCCGCCTCGCCCGGAATGTCGACCATCGCCGGAGCCGCACCGAGCGACAGCAGCACGTTCGCGGTGAAGTTCATCACGACACCATTGGTTATGCACTGCACGAGGGGCGGGTGCGACCGCATCTCGTCGAGCGCTGAACAGGTGAATGAAATCAGGTCTTCTGGCGTGCGCATATGCGCGACATCCCTTCGCTAGTACTAACTAGATCAGGTTCAACGGGTGTTATCTCAGCTCCAGATGGAGCACCCCGTGTCACTTGGCTTTGGCCCAGCGTATCGCAGCGGCTCAGCGCCCAAGGCGGGCGCCGCGGCTCAGCTCGAAAGATACTGCAGCACAGCGAGCACCCGGCGGTGATCGTGTGCTGTCATCTGGAGGCCCAGTTTGGCGAACAGGGCAGTGACGTATTTTTCCACACTGCCGTTGGACAGGAACAGGCTTTGTGCGATCGCGGCATTCGAGCGACCTTCGGCCATCAGCCGCAGAACGTCGGTTTCGCGTGCAGTGAGCAGGTCGAGAGCATTGGACGATGAGCGTGGCGCCCCGATCAGCGCTGCCGCGACCTCAGGGTCGAGTACCAAGTGCCCCATCCCGACTTGGTGCAACGACTCGATGAACGAACCCACGTCGGCGACCCGATCCTTGAGCAGATATCCCACGCCGCTCGTCGCCACGTCCAGAAGGGTCCGAGCCCAACGCACTTCCGCGTATTGGGAGAACAACATCACCCCAACCTGTGGGTTGTGCCGCTTGATTCGCACCGCCGCTCGAACGCCCTCGTCGGTGTGGGTGGGCGGCATGCGGATGTCCATGATCACGATGTCGACCCCGCTTGCGGATGACGCCGCTTCAGCTGCTGCCACGGCCTCCTCACCGTTGCTCACCCCTGCCACTATGTGGTGTCCGCGACTGCTGAGCAACGCGACGAGGCCCTCTCTGACGATCGTGCTGTCGTCGGCAACGATTATCTTCACGAAGCGGCAGCCGCGGGCAAGGAGATTGTGATCAGTGTTGGTCCTCCTGCGGGGCTATTGACATCGAGCGTTCCGTCCACGGACCGTGCCCGCTCCAGCAGGCCGGCGAGGCCGGTCTGGTGCCCTGCGCCATCTCCGGGCGAAACGAACGCTCCTCCGCGCCCGTTGTCGCGAACCTCGAGCTCGATCCGACCGGAGCGCTCGGAGACTGTGACGCGCGCTTGAGTGGCTCGGGCGTGCTTGGACGCATTCGTGAGCAGCTCCAAGACGCTGAAGTAGGCGATCGATTCGATCACCGTCGACGGTCGGAAGATCAGCGAGACTTCCAGATTCACAGGGAACGGGACGCGGGAGCATGCCGAGATGAGGGCAGACTCGAGTCCGTCGTCGAGTACAGGTGGATGCATCCCTCGGGCGAGCTCGCGCAACTCAACGAGAGCCTCCCTGGTCGAGGAATGTGCCTGGTCGACGAGAGGAGCAATAACGCCTGGTTCGGCGCCGTGCTGGAGGCGGTCGCGAGCGTCTCCGAGGGTCATTGCCAGACCGACGAGGCGCGCTTGGGTGCCGTCGTGCAGTTCGCGTTCGATGCGACGGAGGGTGTCGTCGGCATTTTGGACTACGGCGGCGCGAGAGCGGGTCACTTCGGTCAGCCGAGCCTCCGCTCGGCTTGCCCCGAGCATGGACCGAATCACCACGCGTTGCAGGGAGGAGAGCCCGTGGTTCACGCTCGGCCAAACGAACAGGAAAAGAGCCAGGCCCAGCACCGCGAATCCAACCTGCAGGGGCACGGTATCGACGAATTCCCCCAAGAATTGCGCGCCGCGATGGGGCTGGCCGTCGTTGCCGATCTGTTCCGGCAGATACTGACCCCATACCGAGTGGGTGATCGCCCCCAACGCTGCCACCAGAACGCCGATGGAGATGCAGAATGTGGCAACCGTCAAGGCGAAGGACACGGGCAGGAACGCTAACGCCCGCCAGGTTGCGGCGTGGCTGAATCTGGAGGTGACGTAGCCGACCGCACCAGGCTTGAGGTCGTGCTTTCGTGGAACGTCAACGGCCTGGCCGAGTAACCGACGCGAGAGTTTCCTGGTCGCGGAGGCGAACCATCCGCACCCGGCCAGGAGAAACGCGGAGACAACCAGGCCCACCCAGGTGACGCCGACAGGCAACCCCACCGCAACGGCCACGCTGAACCAGAGCAGGCCCGCGACAGCGATGGGGAGGTGCGCTGCGTGGAAGGCGAACTCGCGCCAGGTCAGAGGGGAGAAAGCTGCAAGAACCCAGCGGGGCCGTTTCAAGGCGAGCGGAGTAGAACGTGGCGATACGGCGCTGAGCATGGGAGATCTTTTCTTATCGTGGGCGTGCCTGATGGCTGATCACCAGCATTCAGGATGCTGCGCGCGGCCACCACGGAGTTAGCCCCCGTTCTGTCAATAGTGTGACTTGGACCCCTTAGCGTGCGTGAATCACACGATCAGACATGAAAACATGGTGCCATGAATGAACCGTCGCTCATGGAACCGTTGGGACCACCGGACATCACTGCCTCAGCTGCGTTCTGGGAGGCGTACTGCCTCGCGAATCCGCAGGCCATCACCGCTGGCCCCGACTACACGGTTGAGTATTTCGGAGATTCGGCGCGTCTGGCGGACGAACTCCTGGGGATCGTGCTTTCTGGACGAAAGCGCGCAACAGCGGAACTCGTTGCTGATTTCGCTGCGCGCGGTGATCAGGTGCCCAGGATCGGCTCGCACTGGATTGCGTGTGACAGTACCGGTGCGCCACGGATCATCATCCGCAGTGTTGAGCTCCGGGTAGGTCCATTCACCAGCGTCGATGCCGCGTTCGCCGCAGACGAAGGCGAAGATGACGGATCGCTGGCCAGCTGGCAGAAGGAACATCGCATCTACTGGAAACGCGTCAGCGCCGCGCGCGGAGCGGACTGGACGGAGAACGACGACATCATCTTCGAACGATTCGCGGTCGTCTGGCCACCGGAGCACGCTGATCCGTCTCACTGAACGGGATGGGCGATGACGACCTTGCCCTTGCTGGATTCGGCGAGGGTGTGCGCCTCGACCGCGTGGATCAGGGAGAACTCGTGCGCTCAGGGCTGGCCGCCCAGTTGCCCAGGAGCCGGAGGGCGTCGGCGGAGCGTGAGCCCGGCTCGGCACCATAGATGAGCAACGATAGACCGGGATCGGCGACGAGTTCGGCGGCTTCGTAAACCAGATGGAGTTCGCCCACGATGGGGTGCCGGAAGTGCTTGGCACCGGTCCCGTGGTCGCGAACATTGTGGGCACCCCATCGGCTGCGGAAGGCTTCACTGAGGGTGGCGAGTTCATCAATGAGGTCGCGCAGGTGCGTGTCGCGAGGGTCCCGTCCTGACTCCATCCGGAGAATTCCGACGGTGATGTCAGCGGCGAGCTCCCAGTCCGGGTGGAACGGTTCGGAATGCTCCCGGTCAAGGAATGTGAACCGAGCCAGGTTGGGCTGAGGTCCCTGCGCAGCATACATATCGGCGTATAACGCGCGCCACATCCCGTTGCCGGCCAAGACATCCATACTTCCGTTACGGACGAACGCGGGCCCGGACGCGATCGCGTCGAGCACGACCTGCAGGCCGGGGCGCACGCTCACCGTGCGGCCGAGCCGCCGGCGCGGCCGCACGGAGCTGGAGTCAACGGTGCGAACCAGATCGAACAGGTGCGCCCGCTCGGCTTCGGTGAGCAGAAGCGCATCGGCGATGGCGTTGACAACCGACTCAGACACCGAGCCCACGTCACCGCGTTCCATCCGGGTGTAGTACTCCACGCTGACTCCGGCCAGCTGGGCAACCTCTCCGCGCCGCAGACCGGGAACCCGCCGGTTCGTGCCAGGTGGAAGCCCGACCTGCTCGGGTTTCACTCCCCCGCGCCGCGAAGTCAGGAAATCCCGCAGCTGCGACGTCGTCTCCATATCCTTCAGGCTAGTTGCGATAGCGCCGCCGCCGGCACCCGTCATTGGGTTCAATACCAAAACGCCGCTTGGGCAACGTACGGCTCTTCGAGCACCCGGATCTCCTCGTCAGTGAGCCGCAAATCGACTGCGGCTGCGGCCTCGGCGAGGTGATGTGGCTTAGTGGCCCCGACGATCGGCGAGCTCACGACGGATTTGCTCAGCACCCACGCCAGCGCAACCTGTGCCATCGATACTCCGCGGTCGGCCGCGACCCGCTCGACGGCGTCGATGATCGGGCCGTCGAAGTCCGTGTCAAAGGCTTTCGCGACGGTGTCAGCTTCCGAACGCTCGGTGGCGGCGCCACGCGGGCGCGTCAGCCGCCCCTTCCCCTGAGGCGAATACGGCACAGCGCCCACGCCCATGTCCGCGCACATGGGCAGCATCTCGCGCTCTTCCTCGCGCTTGATCAGGTTGTATTGATCCTGCATCGACACGAAGCTGGTCCAGCGGTGCACGGCCGCTGCCGTCTGCAGCTTCGCGAACTGCCAGGCATACATCGAGGATGCCCCGAGGTAGCGAACCTTCCCCGCCCTGACAATGTCGTGCAGCGCTTCCATCGTTTCCTCGACGGGCACCTCCTCGTCGAAACGGTGGATCTGGTAGAGGTCGATGTAGTCGGTGCCGAGGCGACCGAGGGAAGCATCCACCTGCTCGAGGATGCCCGCACGGGACAGTCCCGATCCTCCGGGTCCGGCATGCATCTTGCCGTTGACCTTGGTCGCCAGAACGATCTCCTCACGGCGGGAGTAACGCTTCACGGCGCGGCCCACGTATTCCTCCGACGAGCCGCCCTGGTACGCGTTCGCGGTGTCCCAGAACGTGACGCCGAGTTCGACGGCCTGGCGGAAGAATGATGCCGAGGCCTCCTCATCGAGGGTCCAGTTGTGTAGGCCGGTGTTCGGGTCGCCGTAGCTCATGCACCCCAACCCGATGCGGCTCACTGTGAGACCACTGCGGCCGAGACGGGTGTATTCCATAACGTTCTCCATGCTCTTCGACAGCAGACGATTCGACTGCTGTGAGCGACCGTACCGGGCACCCCACCTACGCGGGAGTCCCTGCCGGGGAACGTCTCACAACGGCATTCTTCCTGTCAGGCGGACTGCCGCCGTGAAGTCAGGCGCTTCCCTGGGCAGCTCGGCGAGAGCGGTACCTCCCTCGAAGCCGACGCGAACTACGTCTTAGGACTCCGAGGGCTCCATCGGCAGTTCGGCTCCGTAGTTCCACGACAAGATGGCCGGCTGCTCGCGGTAGTAGCTGAGCACCGAGACCGATCCCGCATCCAGTGTGATCTGCGCGCCGAACCGAGGGGCCAATCTCAGGTACACGGCCGTCAGGATGCGCAGGAAATGGCCGTGCGCGATCAGGGCGACGTCTCCATGCACCATCGCAGGCAGCACCCGCGTGAGCACCCGCGATGCGCGGGCGGCGACCTCCTCGACCGTCTCACCAGGCGTGTCACCGCGAATCACGCCGTGTGTGAATGCGCTCCAGTTGTAGCCCAGCTCGCTGCGGATCTCGCGGGTCGTGCGCCCCTCGTATCCGCCGTAGTCCCACTCCAAGAGAAACGGGTCGACCTCGGCATCAAGGCCAGCGAGCTCAGCAGTCTGCCGCGCACGCTGCAGCGGCGAGGTCAGCACGAGCGAGAAATCGTAATCGGCCACCAACTTGCCCGCGCCGCGGGCAAGTTCCTCTCCCCTGGCAGTGAGCGGAACATCCGTGAGCCCAGTGTGTTTGCCATCCTTCGACCACTCCGTCTCCCCGTGGCGCAAGAGAATCAGCTTTCCCGACGGGTTGTCCGGAGCGGGGTGGTCGGGCAGCGGATCGTTTGTGAACATACGGCAACAGTAGTATCGCGTCCCGGATTTGCGATGGCAGCTACTTGACCGCCTGGGCTAGACGGTGATCTGGTCAAGTTCCTCGAGGTCGGCATCGGACAGGGCCAGGGCGGCGCCGGCGATGTTCTCGCGCAGGTGAGACACAGAAGACGTTCGCGCAGGTGCACGAGGTCGAGGACATCGACACCGAGGGTTTCAAGGTTGTCGTTGATCTGTGCCCGCAGGTCGTCGGGCCTCCGTGACGACGGCCAGCCGCCCTGGGCGTCGCGGCGTCCACCGGCCTTCGTCGCGATGAAGAGATCTTTGGCGTATGGGTGCAAGGCTTCGCGGATCAGTTCGTTGACGACCCGGGGACCATAGGTTTCCGTGGTGTCGATATGGGTGATGCCGCTCTCTACCGCATGACGCACGACGGCGAGTGCTGCATCGTGATCCTTCGGTGGGCCGAGCACCCACGGGCCGGCGAGCTGCATGCCGCCATACCCGAAGCGCGAAACGGTGGTGTCGCCGAGGGTCCAGGTGCCGCCGGGAAGGGTGAGTGTGGTGCTGGTCATGGGATGCCATTGCCGGCCTGTTTTGTGAAGGGAGAGCCCGAGGTGTGTGCTCGGTTACTCACGCCGTCCGCCTCGAAAAGCTAACGCCATCCAAGTCACCAGGCTCGTCTGACGGGATGGCGCACTCGGCCGCTCGCTCCCCCAGACGTTGATTGATGGCGACGAGGTGCGCCGGCTCGCCTCACAGGCGGGCGTCAAAGCGGCGCCGGTAGCTGGATGGCGTGCACCCGAACGCTGAGAGAAAGTTCTGTCGGAGGGTGACCGTGTTCCCGAAGCCGCATGAGTGCGAAACCTGGTCGATGGAGAGGTGGGTTGTTTCGAGTAGTCTCCGCGCCTCGTCGAGGCGCCGTGAGCGTACCCACGCGGCTGGTGTTGTCCCGGTCGACGCCTGGAACGCCCGCACGAAAGATCGACGACTCATGTGGGCCGCTGCTGCGAGTTGGTCGACGCCGAGGTCATCGTCGAGATGTGCGAGCGCCCAGTCGCCCGCCCGCGCAATCGGGTCGCTGCTGACGCGCCGGGCCATGGGCCGTTCGATGTATTGGGCTTGGCCGCCCTCGCGGTGCGGCGCCACGACGAGTGAGCGGGCGACCTGGTTGGCCGCGTCAGCGCCCAGGTGCGAGCGGACGAAGTGCAGGCAGGCGTCCAGGCCGGAGGCGGTGCCGGCTGAGGTGAGCACGTCGCCCAGGTCGACGTACAACGCCGAAGCGTCAATCGCGATGTCGGGATGACGAGCGGCGAGGCGGTCAGCGGCCTTCCAATGCGTCGCCGCCGAACGGCCGGCGAGGAGACCGGCATCGGCGACGGCGATTGCTCCCAAGCAGAGCCCGACAATGACCGCCCCGCGATCGTGCGCGTCGTGTAACGCTCTGTACAGCACCGGGGTCAGTTCACGCCCGTCCTCCGCCCAGGACGGCACGACGACAACGTCCGCATCCGCTGCGGCTTCCGCCCCACTGATCCCGCCGAGTTGATAACCCTCGGCAGTGTCGATGGAGCCGGCACGATCGGAGAACAGCACCGTTGACCACTCGGCGAGACCCCGGCGGGCGACCTCATCAAAAACAAGCTGAGGCGTCGAGAGATGGAACATCGACGCACCCTCGAACGCATAGATGGCGATCTTCACAAGTCCCCCAAAGGTTGGCCTAGATCCATAGTATTGCGTCATTTGAGCCAATGGTGTGAACTGGCCGAGCTCGGGAACATAGTGGAAACGCAGTTGATGCTGCCCTATTTTGCAGGAGCTAATGACCCATGACCACACCTCGTCGCGCACTGATCCTCGTTGACGTGCAACAGGAGTACTTCAGCGGACCGCTGGAAATCCAGTACCCCGCGCACGCGGACTCGTTGCCGAGAATCACGGCCGCCATCGACGCAGCTTCCTCGGCGCGCATTCCGATCGTTGTCGTCCAGCACAGCGCTGGAGAGGACGCACCTGTCTTCAACCCCACGATGGCCGGCTTCGCGCTGCATCCCGAGATCGCTAGTCGCCAGCGCCCCGAGTGGAAGACCGTGTCAAAGCAGTTCGGCACGATCTTCGCCGGCACGGATGTTCTCGCATGGTTGCGCGAGCACGACATCGACACGATCACCCTTGTGGGGTACATGACCAACAACTGCATCATCGCCTCGGCTGCCGAGGCCGAGACCCACGGGCTGGCCGCTGAAGTGCTCTCTGACGCATCCGGGGCAATCAACATCGCCAACGAGGCGGGCTTCGCCGACGCGAAGACCGTGCACACAACGCTCATGGCCCTGTTGCACTCGAACTTCGCCGCGGTCGCCACTACGACGACCTGGGCCGATGCCGTCGCCGAGGGTTCCGTGTTGACGAAGGACGGCCTCGGGAGTTCGGCGGTTGTCGGCGCCCAGCGCGCTGCCGAGCAGTGAGCTCGGCACCGGCAAGAGCCCGGCTGAGTGCGCTCTACGCTTCCGCGGTCGAGATTCTCCGCAGGATTACCGGCGAATACCGTGCGGGTCTCATCGCCCACGACATCATTCCCGATCCCGCCACTTACGAAGGCCGCAAATAGGAGGACATCGAGGCGATGGATCAGGCAACGACCGCGTGCCGAGTATCACTCTCCTTCAGTGGCCGTCTCGTGGTGCGGCGTACCGACGGGTTTGGATTCGGACGAGCCGCCGTGCTCGGACTGCTCCTGGTTGAAGACCACGGTGCCGGCAATGGACTGGATCCACCATGAGCACACAAAAATTGCCCCCATCACCAGTAGCAGGGAGTTGGCGTAGAGCGTCAGCCGCAATCCGGCAGGCAGCTGACTCCGTTCAAGATTCAGTGGTGGCCGGCGGCTGTGGTTCCGAACAGGAGCGTGCGCCGCTCGACGTCGTAGAACACGGTCTCAGCTGTCGACAGCAGGTCCTGGAGGTTGTCGGCGTCATCTGCGTCGATGGTGAGCACCTCTTCCCATGCGCCCTGGTCAAGCACAAGCTGAAGGGTCCAGGTCCCGGGTTTCCCAGGTTCACCGGCGACCCAACTGAACTGGTAGTGGCTGAGCTGACGCACCTTGAGGCTATTGTCGGTCACAGGTTGCGACACGTTGGCCATGAATATTCTCCTCATCATTTGCGCGCGGTCTACCCGCGATTAAGGCACCGTACGCACGTCGGGCCAGCACGTCAACGACCAGAGTTGGGCGTGCAAAGCAACCCCCGGGTAGGCCGTGCGATCCGAGGCTACCGTGTCCGGTATGAGCGGAATTCCTGACCTCCCAACCAACATCGACACAACTTCTCGGGCACAACGAGCCATCGTCTCCGCCGCCGACTCCGGAATCGGCCGCGCCACCGCCGTGGCGCTGGCCGCGGCAGGCAGCGACGTAGGCATCACCTGGCACACGGACGAGCACGGCGCCCTCGATACCGCCGAGGAGGTCCGAGCCCATGGTGCCCGAGCTGTCATCGCCCACCTCGACACCACCGACATACCCGCCTGCGGTGACGTGATCGACCGGCTAGCCGAGGAACTCGGCGGACTGGACGTCTTCGTCAACAACGCCGGAACCGGCGGAGCCACCCCGTTGCTCGACCTCGGGTACCGGGAGTGGAACGAAATAATCACGACTGACCTGAGCGGCGCTTTCGTCTGCATTCAACGCGCCGCACGACGAATGGTGGCCGCCGGCACCGGGGGTCGCATCATCGCCGTCTCCAGCGTGCACGAACACCAGCCCCGAGTGGGTTCAAGCGCCTACGACGCAGCGAAACACGGCCTCGGCGGGCTGGTGAAGACCGCAGCACTCGAACTCGCGCCGTACGCCATCACGGTCAACACCGTTGCGCCAGGAGAGATCGCGACCCCGATGACCAGCCAGACCGATGAAGACCCACACGGCACAGAACGTCCCGGCATCCCACTCGGACGACCCGGTCACGCGCGGGAAATCGCTGCCGTGATCGCCTTCCTCTCCTCATCCGCATCCAGCTATATCACCGGCAGCTCAATCGTGGTCGACGGCGGCATGCTTCAGATGGGGCCACAAGCCGGTTCACACCTCACGAGCAACGAATGGCGTTCCGTGTAGGTCTGGAGAATTGTCGTTACGAGCGGCTAGTAGGGCTGCGGATCGCACGGCGATGCTCCCGATCAGCAGTGTGACCAGTCCGATGGCAAGCCACGCCCACACCATATGTCCGGGGCCGCCCCACAGCGCGAGCCAGTGCACCGTGTAAGTTCCGCTCGACGCGGCGGTGAAAGTGAAAGCCCAGAACCCCAGCGTGAAAGGCAGTCGCCAGTACGCTCCCAGCATCATCAGTTGCACGAGAATCAGCACAACGAAGGTACCCAGCAGCATTGTCTCCACCAGATCGATCCGACCGCCGTTCACCGCGAACCAGGCGTTACCCGCGACGGCCGGCGGTGCGGAGAAGATCGCGAAGGTCGGCAGGAGTGCAGCGGGCGGAGCCGGGCGGAACGCCATCCGCGCCAGGATGATCGTGCCGAGCACGAGCCAGAAGAGGATGCCCACCGCGATGGCAGCCTCGCCCAAGAGCGTCCAGCCGAAGGTGCCTGCACTCTGCCCGACGATGAAGGCCGCCGCCACGGTGGGCAACAAGTACCCAGCGTGGATAGCGTCGATGCTTCGCTGGCGCAGCGCCAGCTGGGCGAGAAACCAGGCCCCGAAGAGCAACCCGATGGCCACGAACACGCCCGTGATGATGCGGCCGGCGATCGGGAGCTGCTGCGCGTAGTGCGTGCAGACGAGCATCGCCGACGTCGGGGCGAGCGAGGCGAACGCCCCCTGCACCGGGTCGCGCAGGTCCTCGCGGATGCTTCCACCGCGGTTGCGGGATCGCCAGAGGTAGTTCGCAACGACCGCGATCCATGCCGCGGCCGCGAGCATCCAGAGCCCCTCGGCGATGATCTGGGGCGCGAGCGACGTGGCACCGGCCATGGTCCAAGTGCCGGCGAGGCCGGATAGCCCGAATGGGATGCCGAGACTGCTCAGGGGGGCCCGGGCGGTGTCGCGGGCGGTCTGCCGCGGGGGCGATGTCATGCGCATGTCTCCTCGCGGGCGGACCAGGCGTGTGGGCGGCCTGCCCATCACATCGTCATACATCCCACCCAGGTCCACGCTACGCGGGGTGAGCCGGGACCTTGGTCACAGGCCGGCGCCGGCGACGATCCTGACGCCAAATTAGTGCGTACCCCTCCGGGCGCCCCTCTCCTTCACAACAACCGCTCATCGAGCCGACGGGATTTGAAGACGTTTCCTCACACACCCGGGGTCGCCGCCGCTGGGGAGAACCCCAACTCGGGCCAGCCGCCGTCTAAACTGGTCGTTTGCCCACGGAAGGAACCTCAATGAGCATGGAAGGCGCGGCCTGGAGCTCGCTGTACAAGATCTCGAGCGCCAGGGACGGCAAGCACGGCTTCTCCCGTGAGTCCGTTCGGCGGATCCTGACGTTCGCGGTGCCCTACCGGCCCATGCTGGTGATCTTCATCGCCCTCTCCATCGTGGGAGCTTTCCTCGCGGTCGCAACGCCGGTACTCGCCGGCCAGGTGGTCGACGTCATCGTCGCCGAGGGCGCGGCCTCCACCATCGTGTGGCTCGCCGTGGTCATCGCCCTCGTGGCCGTGGCCGACGCCGCCGTGTCACTCGTGACCCGCTGGTACTCGGCGCGGATCGGCGAAGGCGTGATCCTGGACCTCCGCACCGCCGTCTTCAACCACGTGCAGAAGATGCCGATCGCGTTCTTCACCCGCACGCGCACGGGCGCCCTCGTGAGCCGCCTCAACAACGATGTGATCGGCGCTCAGCAGGCCTTCAGCGGCACACTGTCCGGCGTGGTCACGAACCTCGTGGCGCTGACCCTCACCCTGATCGTCATGCTCAGCACGTCCTGGCTGGTGACGGTTCTCGCCGTGATCATGCTCCCCATCTTCCTGGTACCCGCGCGCCGCATGGGCAGCCGCCTCGCAGCGCTGCGCCGCGAGGCCGCCGATCACAATTCCGCCATGAGCACGCAGATGACCGAGCGCTTCTCGGCGCCCGGCGCCACCCTCGTCAAGCTGTTCGGCCGGCCCGACGAGGAGGCCGAGGAGTTCCGCGTGCGCGCCGCCCGCGTCCGCGACATCGGGGTGCGGACCGCGATGCTGCAGTTCGTCTTCTTCACCGCACTGATGCTCGTCTCCGCCCTGGCCCTCGCGCTCGTGTACGGGCTCGGCGGCTCCCTCGCACTCGCCGGCCAGCTGAACACCGGTGACGTGGTCACCCTGGCGCTGCTCCTCACCCGCCTCTACGCGCCGCTGACCAGCCTCGCCAACGCACGAGTGGAGATCATGAGCGCGGTGGTCAGCTTCGAGCGCGTCTTCGAGGTGCTCGACCTCGACCCGCTCATCAAGGAGAAGCCCGACGCCGCCGCCGTTCCCGAAGGCCCGGTGTCCGTTGAATTCGACAACGTCCGCTTCGCCTACCCGTCCGCAGACAAGGTGTCCCTCGCCTCGCTCGAGGAGGTCGCCACCCTGGACACCCGCGGCGGCGAGGAGGTGCTGCACGGCGTGTCCTTCAGGATCGAGCCCGGGCAGACCGTTGCCCTCGTTGGCACGTCCGGGGCCGGCAAATCCACAATTGCGCAGCTGCTCTCCCGCCTGTATGACGTCGACAGCGGCGCCGTGCGCCTCGCGGGCACGGATGTCCGCGATGTCACTTTCGCGTCAATGCGACACACCCTGGGCATGGTGACGCAGGACGGCCACCTGTTCCACGAGACCATCCTCTCCAACCTGCGCCTCGCTAGGCCGGAGGCGTCCGACGATGAGGTGTGGGATGCCGTGCGCCGTGCGCGGCTCGAGCCGCTCATCCGGTCCCTGCCGGACCAGCTGGACACCATGGTCGGCGAGCGTGGCTACCGGCTCTCCGGGGGTGAGCGTCAGCGGATGACCATCGCGAGGCTCCTGCTTGCCCAGCCGCGCGTCGTCATCCTCGATGAGGCGACGGCGGCGCTGGACTCGACGTCTGAGGCCGCCGTGCAGGCGGCCCTCAGCGAGGCGCTCGAGGGCCGCACGGCGATGGTGATCGCCCACCGCCTCTCCACAATCCGCAGCGCGGACCTGATCCTCGTGGTTGAGGACGGCTCGATCGTGGAGCGCGGTACACACGAGGAACTGCTGGCTATGGGTGGGCGGTACGAGGAATTGCACCGGACCCAGTTCGCCGTGCAGAAGAATGTCGCGGCCGATGAGGAAGCGCTAAGCGGGATCTAGACGGTATGAGGGTGTTCAGCTCTTGAGTCTGGGGCCTTCGTTCAAGTTCGGGCGAAGGCACCGTCGCTGTCCAACGGTGCAAACTCGACGACCCGACCAAGCGCAGATCGCTTGGCCGGGACGTCAACCGGTCACATGTTCTTGGTCACCTCATAGGCGTTCCACACCGCGTACATGATGCTCGAAACCTGCTCGGCATCGCCGATGAGGTGCAGTTCGGGCACCGAGAACTGGATCTCTTCATAGAGCGAGCGCTCAGACACGTAGCCAACCGCGAGCACGGCCGAATCTGCCACGATGACGGTCTCGTCGCCAGTGGCTCGGTCGCGCACCACGTAGCCGCCGTCGCGAGATCCGGTGACCATGCTGTTCACCCGCAGGTCGATGTTCTTGAATGCGACCAAGTCGCGAACCATGTCGGAGTTCGCAGTGCAGAGCGGCCCACCGGCGGTGAGGATGTCGTTCTGGTACTCCACGAGCGTGGTCGCGATGCCGCGGCCCTCCAGCCAGAGGGCCAGCTCGCTGCCCACGAGACCGCCGCCAATGATCACCGTGGAAGCACCGACGTCTTCCCGGCCCAGCAGCACGTCCTCGGCGGTGTAGACACGGTTGGCGCCATCGACGGTCATCATCTTGGGCTTGGAGCCGGTGGCAACGATCACGGCATCGTAGCCGCCGGCCTCCACCATGGCCTTGGTAACGAGGGTCTCGAAGTGCACGGGCACTGCCAGCTCGGTGAGCTCGTTGGTATACCAGGCCGCGAGGGCGAGGTCGTCTTCCTTGAAATCGGGCTGGCCGCCGGCGATCAGGTTGCCGCCGAGCCGGTCGGTCTTCTCGAACACGGTCACGGTGTGGCCGCGCAGGGCGAGGGTGCGGGCGGCTTCGCATCCAGCCACGCCGCCGCCGACCACCATGACGTTCTTCTTGAGCAGGGTGGGCGAGAGGCCGTAGGTTTTCTCCCGGCCGGCGGCGGGGTTGACGGCACAGGAAATAGAGGTGAAATGCTGCAGACGGCCCATGCAGGCTTCCTGGCATGACAGGCACGGGCGCACGGTGTTGTATTTGCCGGCACGGATCTTGTTGGGAATGTCGGGGTCTGCCAGCAGCGGCCTGGCCATGCCGATGAAGTCGGTCTGTAGATTGCGAATGGCGTCGGATGCCCGGTCCGGGTCCTCCATGCGGCCGGCGGTGATCACCGGGATCTTCACGACGCTCTTGAGGATCTGGTTGTACGGCAGGTACAGGCCCTTGGCCTGGTACATCGGCGGGTGGGTCCAGTACCAGGAGTCGTAGCTTCCGACATCCGCGTTGAGGCAGTCGTAGCCGGCCTTCTCGAGCAGGATCGCAACGGCGATGCCCTCCTCGATGTCGCGGCCCTTCTCCTCGAACTCCTCGCCCGGCAGGCCGCCCACCTTCCAATCCTTGATCATGGACTTCATGCCGTAGCGCAGCGAGACGGGGAAGGCGGCGCCGCAGGTGCGCTTGATCTCGTGCAGGATCTCGACGGCGAAACGCAGCCGGTTCTCCAGCGATCCGCCGTATTCATCGGTGCGCTGGTTGAAGAACGAGATCGCGAACTGGTCGAGGAGGTACCCCTCGTGCACGGCGTGAACCTCCACGCCGTCAAAGCCGGCCTTCTTGCAGACCGCGGCAGCCTCGCCGAACTTCTTCACGATGTAATGGATCTCCTCCACCGTCATTTCGCGGCAGGTCACACCGTCGATCCACCGGTGCGGGATGGGCGACGGGGCGATGGCGGTCTGGCCGAGAATGGACGGGATCGACACCCGGCCGAACCCGGCGGCAAGCTGACAGAAGATCTTCGAGCCGTAGGCGTGGATGCGTTCGGTCATCGGCTTGGCCGTCGACACGAAGTAGTTGGGGTTGAGGGTCGCACACGGCAGCGAGGGCAGGGAGCAGACCTCCACCTCGTTCTCCACCTTGGTGGTGCCCGTGATGATCAGGCCGGCGCCCCCCTTGGCCCGCTCAACGTAATAGTCGGCGGCGCGCTCGGTGTAGGCGCCCTGCTCGTCGCAGAACCCACCGGGGCCCATGGGCTCCATCACGAAACGGTTCTTCATCTCTACAGTGCCGATCTTCATCGGGTCGAAGAGAACGTGGTATTTCTCGTCCAGCATGCGCCTGCTCCTCAGTCGTGTGCCCGCCGCCCATGCTGGTGCCGCGGCTGCGACAGTGCCGACCGGATGAGCCTAGCCAAATCGTACAACCGTTGAACTAAGTGCTCGCAGGGGCTTTGGTCCCGTGGCGACGGCCGGCTGGGGAGCCGGCAACCCCCGGCTCGGGCACGGTGTGACATCATCCGTAGATGACACATTCGGCTTCCGCACGGCTCGTGAGCAGTGACGTGCGGGAACACAATCTCGGAGTGGTGCTCACTCATCTCGACACCGTCGGGTCGGCCGGCCGGGCGGAGATCGCCACCGGCACCGGGCTGGTGCGTGGCTCGGTCACCACCTTGATCGCCGACCTGATCGAGCTCGGCCTGGTGCGGGCTGCAGAGTCGGGCACCCCTGGCTCGCCAGCCGAGTCGACGGGGGCTCAGATCGGCCGGCCCCGCACACGTCTCGAAATCGCCGGCAACCACCTAGCGGTGCTGGGCATCCAATTCGCCGTAGACGAGGTGCTGATATACGGCTCCGACTTATCCGGACGAATGCTGGTCGGCGCCGAGCACCATGTGCGCACCCCGATCGGCAACCCCGAGGCACTCGTCGACCTCCTGTCCACGTACATCAACGGCGCCGTCCAAGAGTTACAGGTCGCCGGCCACACCGTCATTGCACTCGAGGTGGTTCTGCCCGGCAGAGTCCCCACCGGAACCAGTCTTGTCACCTCCTCGATAGAGTTCGGCTGGTTCGGCGTTGATGTCGGTCGACTCCTAGGGTCACGGATGACTCCGTTCCCCCACGGCATCACAGTGTCGAATGATGGCAACATGGCTGCGTACGCCGAGTTCACCTCCTTGCAACGTGACCCGACAGTCGGGCGGGTCACCGACATGATCTACGTGAAATCCGACACCGGTATCGGCGGCGGCGCCATTGTGAATGGTCGCGTTCTCCATGGCGCACGGGGTGCAGCATTCGAGCCCGGCCACATGATCGTTCAGCATGATGGTGCCCGGTGCGAGTGTGGCAAAGACGGCTGCCTGGTCGTGGCTGCTGGGCCAACCGCGGTGTTGCATGCTGCAGGCCTTGATGACTTCCGGCGCGACAACGGACTGCCCGACGCGCTTAACGAGCTCGTGCGCCGGTACGCCGCGAACGATGCTCAGACGGTTGCGGCAGTGGCTGATGCGGCTCACTGGTTCCGCATCGCATTGTCCAACCTGATCGTGACGCTGGAACCGCAAATCGTGGTGCTCGGCGGCTATCTGGCGTCCTTCACCGACCAGCTCACCCCCCGGGTCGAGAGCACCTTGGCGATTCTGGGCACCGAGCTCGTGACCGGCGCCGTCGCGGTTCGCCCAAGCGCTCACGGGCGCCTGGCTGCCGTGCAAACGGCGGTGGCAGAGCGCCGCCGCCACTTTCTGGCCAATCCAGCCGCGTTGCGCCCGCTACTCCGCCGAGCATGACTCATCGATCAGGCCAGCAGCACCGGCGATCAACGCGGTAACGACGATGAGAACGGTACCAACGGTTCAACACGAGGTCAGTAACGGTCTCCCCCACGACGAGAATGTCTCGGCCGCTTCAAAGCGCAAGCGGTTCGACCTGAAGCGAGGTGAGAGGGGCGCGGGGAAAGATCTGCTGGGTGATCGCGACGGTGCCGTCGTCGGCGAAGACCTCAAGGATCGTGGCGTCGATGACGATGGTGAGGTGCAGGCGCGCATCGTCGCTCATCAGGGGTGCAGTGTCCACAGAGGGAAATGCGGGGTGGAAGTCCACGGCGCCGCTGTGGGTGCGGTCGGAGGAGATAGTGCGCTCGTCGCCGTCGATCATGAGAACCACCCGATCGTCCGCGGCGCCGCTCAGGGTGAGCTCGGTGCGCTCGCCCGGGCCGCAGGGCACGGTGACCGTGAAAACGGTGACCGCCGAGGGCTCGGCCGGCAGCACCGGCTGTTGGCCTACCCGCAGGCGCCCATCCGCGGACCGCACGAGGGTCAGCTCACGGACAAGGGACATCGCCGATCGCCAGGGGTAGGTGGGCGTGACGTTGGCGTACTCCCAGTTGCTTGCCCAACCGATCATGAGACGGCGACCGTCCGGCGCGTCGTTAAATGACACCGCCGCGTAGTAGTCCCGGCCGTAGTCGAGCCAGTCGAAGGTCGAGAGGTCGGTGGACTCGGAGAGGCGGTCGGGGGTGAAGACCGCGCCGTCGAAGTCCCCGATGAAGTACTGGGTTCCGGATCCTCCGGCGATCGAACCGGGATTCAGGCTCACCACCAACACCCACCGGGTCTCATCCGTGCCCTGAATGGTCAGCGGGAAGAGGTCCGGGCATTCCCATACTCCCCCGACCGCGTGGGCGGGACCGAAATGGGACTGCCGGCTCCAGGTGATCAGGTCGTCGGAGGTGTAGATGACCACTCGGAAGTTGGTCGCCTCCACGGCGACCATCACCCAGTAGCCGTCGTCGCCGCCGTACCAGAACACCTTGGGGTCGCGGAATTCCGCGGATCCGATGTCCAGGACCGGGTTGCCCGCATACCGGGTCCAGGTCATTCCGGCGTCGAGGCTGTAGGCCAAGGACTGCGCCTGGCTTGACGGTCCGTCGATCAGTCCCGGCCGGGCGCTGGTGTAGATCGCAACCAGCGCCGTCTGGCCGGGTCCCGCGAATCCAGCGGTGTTGCGCACATCGACGACGGCGCTGCCCGAGAACGCCATCTCGTCGGCGGTGGCCGGAATGGCGATGGGCTGCTCGGTCCATGACACGAGATCGCTGGACGTGGCATGTCCCCAGGAGATGTTGCCCCAGGTGTCGCCGAACGGATTGGTCTGAAAGAAGAGGTGGTAGACCCCGTCGTGGTACAGCAGGCCGTTCGGGTCATTCAGCCAGGCACTCTCAGCAGTGAAGTGGGCCACCGGACGGGGCGAGGATGTGGGCAGATTTTCCCGAGAAAGAGTGAGTTCGGGGCGGGTGGTGGTCATGGGTGCTCCTGACGTGTCAGTCGTCTGGTCGGTCGGTTAGTACGTGAGCGACGGGCGCGCAGGTAATGAGGGAAAACGGCTCGTGCGGGCGGGCGCCCACACGAGCCGGAGGGTTACTCTCCGCCCTTTTGGAAGCGGTCGTAGGCCTGCTGGTAGGTGGCGATGACGTCGTCGACGCCCAGGGACTCCAGCTGGGAGACGTAGCCGTCCCACTCCTTGTCCACGGTTCCGTTCACGATCCAGGCCGCGAACTTCTCCTTGACGAGGGCGTTGATGTCGGTCACGGCGAAGGAGGTCTGGTCGAGCTCCTCGGTCGAGAGCATCACCGGCGGGTAGGCCTCGTTGGCCTTGAAGGGCGCGTAGTACTCGGTGACCAGGTCTTGGCGTTCCTTCGCGCGGGGCTCGGGTGCCACCACTGTCGCGAAGTCCTCCTTCGTGGTGATCTTCGGTCCGCCCGGGGCGACCTTCTGGCGGCGCTCCCCCTCGGCCTCGCCTCCGGTCGCCGGGATCTGCACCAGGATGCCGGCGGCATCCTCTTCGAGCGTGACCCCGACAGGGCCCCAGTTGGACTGCGCGGACATCACCGGGTCAAACAGACGGTCGGCCCAGCGCATGGTGGCCGACGGGTACTCGTTGGACTTGGTGATGGCCATCGCGCCCCGGTTGATCTCCTGGTTGTTGGCGACGCTGGCGAGCTTGTCTCCGTCGACACCCTCCAGGATGCCCAGGAGCGCGTAGTCATCGACCCGGTCGTCCCCGACCATCTCCTTCAACTCCCACCAGAAGAAGGAGCCGAGCACTGGGGTCTCCGCCTTGCCCTTAGAGAGGTAGGCGAGGTCGTCCTGGGAGAACGATTCCTGATCGATCAGGCCATCAGCATGCCAGTCGGCCAGGGCAGCGACGCCGTCCCGGTAGCCATCCGTGTTGGCCGTGAACTCGACCTCGCCGTCACGCACGATCCGGTGGTCGTTGTTCTCGGGTTGACCGCCCAGCGCGGCGATCAGATCGTTGGGGTTGGCGCAAAAGGAGTCGGTGCGAAACGACAGCGGGATCTCGTCGGCCTGGCCGTTGCCGTTGGGGTCCTGAGTCGCGAACGCCTCCAGAGCGTCGTGGTACTGGTCGATCGTGGTCGGCATGGGCAGGCCGAGGGCATCCAGCCAGGCCGTGTTGATGTAGAGGAAGTTCGGGTGCTGCAGAATACCGAGCTCCTCGACCGACGGGAGGGTATAGATGTGACCGTCGGAGGCGGTGATCGCGGCACGGATGTCCGGGCGGTCGTCGAGGATTCCGGACAGGGTCGGCGCATACTCCTCGATCAGGTCCTCCAGCGGCAGCAGCGTGCCGTTGCCGCCGTACTGCGCGATATCGGCGTCGGTCAGGCCGGAGTTGTACAGCACGTCGGGCAGGTCGTCGCTGGCGAGCATCAGGTTCTTCTTCTCGATGTACACCTGCTCGGGGAGGTTCTTCCAGTTGATCTTGATGTTGGTGTCTGCCTCCCACTGCTGCACGAGGGCCATGGTGTCGTAGTCGGGCGCCAGGGCCGACTTCGTGCCGCCGAACGAGAGCGACAGCGTGTCGGTCACGATGGGGAGGCCGTCTGCCTGAAAGCCGAAGTCAGCGGATTTGTCCTCGATTTCGGTGCTGTTGCCGCCGGCCGAGCAGCTGCTGAGCAGCAGCACGCCGCTCACGCCCAGGGCCATGCTGGTGAAGAAACTACGGTGTCTCATCTGTGTTCCGATCTTCTTGGTGGTGGGGTTGGTGGTGGGCACGGGAGGTCAGCTCTTGACGGCGCCGAGCAGGGCGCCCTTGGTGAAGTGCTTCTGCATGAACGGCAGCACGATGAGCAGCGGCAGCGTGGAGATGACGATCATTCCGTACTTGATCAGTTCGCCCAGGCGCTGAGCGGCAGCGTAGGAATCCATCGCGCCCGAGCCGCCGGCCGAGGACACTTCGGACTGGATCAGCACATTGCGCAGCACCAGCTGGAGCGGGTATTTGTTCTGGTCTTCCAGGAAGATCAGGGCGTCGAAGAACGCGTTCCAGTTGGCGACCAGGTGGATCATGATCATCAGGAAGATCAGCGGCTTCGACAGCGGGAGCACGATGCTCCAGAAGAACCTGAAGTCGTGTGCGCCGTCGAGTTGCGCCGCATCCCGCAGCTCGGCGGGAACGTTGTTCTCGAAGAAGGCCCGCGCGATGATGAGGTTCCAGACGCCGATGGCGCCGGGCAGTACGACGGCCCAGATCGAGTCGAGAATACCGAGGTCGCGCACCACCAGGTAGCGGGCGATGAGTCCCCCGTCGATGAACATGGTGATGATGAACAGGAGCATGAAGAATGTGCGCCCGTACAGGTCTTTGCGGGAGAGGGCGTAGGCGGCGCAGAGCACCGACACCACGCTGATGCAGGTGCCCACCACGGTGTAGAGGACGGAGTTGCCGAAGCCGCGCAGGATGGTGGAGTCCGAGAAGATCCGGGCATAGCCCTCGACGGTGAAGCCCTTGGGCCACAACCAGACATTGCCGTTGAGGATTTCGGACGGTTCGCTGAACGAGGCGATCACGATGAAGTACATCGGGTAGAGGATTGCCAGGATCACCAGGAGCAACCCGCCGATGGCGACGACGTTGAAGACCGGATCCGCCATGCGGGAGCGCCAGCTGCCGGTGTTGCGGGGCAGTGCCGCGCGGGGTGGCGGCGTGGGCTTCGGCTCGGTAAGCGGAGCGTCGGACGTGTGAGTGATGTGGGTCATGGCGTCGTCACCAGAGACTTGATTGGCCCGCCTTGCGGGCAACCTGGTTGAAGGTCAGCAGCAAGACGAGGTTGATGAGTGAGTTGAACAGCCCGATGGCTGCGGAGTAGCTGAACTGCGCCTGCTGCAGTCCCACCTTGTAGACGTAGGTCTGGATGACTTCGGACGTCGGCAGATTGAGGTCGGTCTGCATGAGCAGCACCTTTTCGAATCCGAGGTTGAAGAGGTTGCCGATCGCCAGGATGAACAGGATCGTGATCACGGGCATGATGCCGGGGATGTCGATGTGCCGGATGCGCTGCATCTTGTTGGCGCCGTCGACCCGGGCGGCCTCGTGCAGCGACGGGTCGATCGCGGTGAGGGCGGCGAGGTAGACAATCATCGAGAAGCCGGCGTTCTGCCAGATGTCCGATCCCACGAACAGCGGCCGGAACCACTCGGGTATCCCCATGAAGAACACCGGATCACCGCCGAAGGTTTCGATGGCGTTGTTGACGATCCCGGCGCGGGGCGAGAAGAGCAGGTGGATCATGCCGACGACCACGACGATCGAGATGAACGACGGCGAGTAGAGCACGGTCTGGGTGAATTTCTTGAACCGTTCGCTTTGCAGCTGGTTGACGATCAGCGCGAGGATGATCGGCACCGGGAAGGCCAGCAGCAGCCCCAATGCGTTCAGGCTCAGGGTGTTCACCAGGAGCCGCTCGAACTGGAACGACGTGACGAACCGGGCGAAGTGTTCCAACCCCACCCAGGGGCTACCGGAGAAGCCGTCCGCGGGGTTGTAGTCGCGGAACGCGATCTGGGCGCCGTACATCGGCCAGTACTTGAAGATCAGCACATAGACCACAGCCGGAGTTAGTAATACGTATAACTGCCATGACACGAGCGCGCGTTTCAGCGGCGAGCGGCGCTTCCGCTTCGTTCGCGCAATGGGAGGGGGCGAGATTGGCACTTGTGGGGGTGAAAGCTGAACTGTCATGCGGGCACCTTTGCACTCGCCACTGATCCACGGGAGATCAGTGAGCATTCAATGGGATTTTGGCTGGGCTTCTGCTTGTTTTCGTTGAGGAGGAGTTCGACGGCCCGTCGAGCCATCTGTTCATACGGCAGCTCCATCGTGGTCAGGCCGGGATCCAGGTGGGGCGCGATAGTGTCCTGGTTGTCGAAGCCGACGATGGAACAGTCAGTGGGGACGCGGAGGCCCAGAGACTCGAGGGCGCGGTAGGCCCCCCAGGCTGTGCGGTCGTTTCCGCAGAAGATGGCTGTGGGCCGGTCGGTCTGGCGCATCAAATCCTTGGCGAGGTCCAGTCCGTCCTCGACGATGCCCGTACCGGAGCGCAGTTGCCTTGGGTCCTCGGCGATGCCGGCCTCGGCCAGTGCCCGACGGTAGCCGGCGAGCCGTCCGATGCCAGCGGGCAGGTCGCTCTCGGGTGGCTGGATATTGATCATGGCAATGCGTCGATGGCCCGCTTCGATCAGGGCCCGTGTTGCCGTGTAACCACCGAGTTCTTCGTCGGGGAAGACGCTGGAGACCAGGCCCGCGCGGTCGCGGGCATTGACGACAACCGTGGGCACGTCCCGCAGCGCGAGAGGGATGTCGACCACCCGGTGGTACATCGACGCATAGACGACTCCCTGCACCCGGTAGGAGAGCATCATGTCGATTGCAGCCGCCTCGAGTTCGGCGGTGTTGTAGGTGTCGACGCTGAGAATGACATGGCCGGTCTGCCAGGCCAGGAGCTGGGCCCCTTTGAGAAGCTTTCCCGCGAAGGGGGCGCTTGCCACCTCATCGGATATGAAACCAATGATCCCCGACTCACCACTACGGAGGGACTTGGCAAAGGCGTTGGTGCGGTAGCCCAGTTCGTTCACTGCCGCCATGACGCGAGTTCGGGTGGCGTCGGTCACCCGATTGCCGGGTGCGTTGTTCAGCACGAGCGAGACTGTGGCCTGGGACACACCAGCGTGCTGGGCGACTTCCCACATCGTTGTCGCGCGGCCCTTGTGTGCCATCTGTACCACCTCCTCGTGATCGTGCAGTTAATCGTATGACTGACCATAACCGCGGGCACGTGACGGCGTCAAGGAAATTCCATAACTGCCGCGGGATTAAGCCTGCTGTGACATTCACCGGTCACTGTCGGCGTTCGGTGAACGTGCCCTGTCGAGGGTTCTGTGACACTGAGGATCGTGTGACGGCAGCGTGGTTCTGGGCGATGGACTATCTCACGGTTCCGGAGTGCCCGATATGGCCTGTTTGTAGGCGTCGATTTTCCGTTCAAGGGCGGAGAGGTGTCGGTTGACCTCGGCCAGACGCGCGAGGACGGCGGTCTGGTGTTGCTCCAGGAGGGTGAGCCGTTCTTCGTCGCTGGACCCAGCCCGGTACGCCGCAGCGTATTCCTTCATCTCCTTGACGTTCATCCCGGTACCCCTGAGCATCGCCACACCCGCCAGCCAGGTGAGTGCGGCCTGGTCGTAACGCCGCCACCCGTCGCCCCCGCGTCTCGGTGCCGGAGCGATGCCTTCCTTTTCGTAGTAGCGGATCGTGTCGACGGTGATACCGAGTGCATCGGCTGCCGCCGAGATCGTCAGAGCTGTGCCGGTCGCGGTGTTGACGTCGGGGAGCGGGTTCATGGTCACCAGTCTCCCATTTGACATGGTGTGCACACCAGGGTGGATGCTCGGGGTATCCGGTCATCCCGGCTCACGCGAAGGACACCACTTATGAAGCAGACCTCTCTCGGCTCGCAGGGCCTCACCACCTCGGCACTTGGCCTCGGCTGCATGGGAATGAGCGCCTTCTACGGCGGCGCCACCGAGTCGGGTTCCATCGAGACGATCCGTCGCGCCCTGGATCTCGGGGTGACCCTGTTCGACACGGCGGAAGCGTATGGGCCGTTCGCCAACGAGCAGCTCCTCGGCAAAGCACTCGGCATCGACCGGGACAGTGTGACG
This sequence comes from Cryobacterium sp. W22_MBD10_FK3, assembly GCF_052113745.1. NCBI lineage: Bacteria > Bacillati > Actinomycetota > Actinomycetes > Micrococcales > Microbacteriaceae > Cryobacterium > Cryobacterium sp. W22_MBD10_FK3. Next base: position 11,237 of record NZ_JBGQOH010000002.1, on the reverse strand, counting down.
GTTGCGACGAAGTTCGCGACCGAGTTCGACGACGACGGCACTCCCAAGGGACTGAACGGGTCGCCCGCTTACGCCCGTCTCGCCCTGGACCGGTCGCTGCGGCACCTCGGAACCGACCACATCGACCTCTGGTACCTGCACCGGGTCGACCCGGAAACCCCGATCGAGGACACCATCGGGGCGATGGGGGAAGCCGTCACCGCCGGGAAGGTCCGCTACATCGGAGTCTCGGAAACCTCCGCAGACACTCTCCGGCGAGCGCACGCAACGTTCCCGATCGCGGCGATCCAGTCGGAGTACAGCCTCTTCGAGCGGGATGCCGAGCACAACGGGGTCCTCGACACCGCCCGCGAGCTTGGTATCGGATTTGTTCCGTTCTCACCCCTTGGGCGGGGGTTCCTTGGCGGCACTGTCACCCGGAAAGATGACCTCCCCGAGGGTGATGCCCGACGGAACCTGCCCCGCTTCTCCGATGAGGCCATCGACGCAAACCTCCGTGTCGTCGACACCCTTCGAGGGATTGCCGAGAGGAAGAACATCACTCCGGCGCAGCTCGCGCTGGCATGGGTTATCCAAGCCGGGACCACTCCCATTCCGGGTACCACCAAGGCGACCCGGATGGAAGAAAACGCCGCCGCCGCTGACGTCGTCTTCACGGAAGAGGACCTTCGGCAGATCGAGGAGGCGTCTCCGCACGGGGTCGCCACCGGCGCCCGGAACACCGAGGCAGGCATGGCTCGCGACCGCGGCTAATCACCAACCTCGCCGGGTAGGGGTGGATTTATCTCCTGGGCCTCACCCGACCAAACCGGTCGCGACCGGTAGTGGGTCACCCCGCGTCACAATGAGCGGCGCAGTAGGCTACCGGCATGCCACACCTTCCCTCCGCTGAGCCCACAGCTTGGAGGCAATGTGTTCCTGCGACGCGGAAAGTCGACTGACGGTTGGGCCCTGGTCGGGTTCGGGATATTCGCCTGCATCTTCTCCGCGATCGGGCTCTTCGGAGGTTTCGGGACCGTAGACAGCGGCGATCGATTGGGACTGATGGTCTACTTCGGTATTCCACTCGGGATCGCTGCAATCATTGGCGGGATCGTTTCCTTGTACCGCGACGGGCGCAGAACCCAAGACTGACGCGCTTACCGTAGGGAAATCATTTGGCTTTGCAATCACGTGTCCATTAGTTAGACGCCGATCCGAATTCGCACCCGAAGCTGGCCAATGTGTAGATGAGCCCGTCTAGCTCAACCTGGGTCCAGCCCTCCGGCTTGGAATCGCCGTCGTAAAAACTCCCGAAAACCAGAAGAGCTTCGGTGGCCAGAAGCATGTACTCGCGCCGCTCAGCAAGGGACGTGATCACGTTCGGCGCGACACCCCTCGCGTTCGCGGCCGGAGAGAGCCCGAAGAAGACGAATCGAGTCAGAAGGTGCCCGGCACCGTCTGCGTCTTCGAAAAAGTCGCGATCGGTTTCAAACGGAATAACCGTCTCCCCCACGACCAGCTTGAACACTCCGCCAGAAGATCTCCCCCGACCGGCCAGGAACTGTATCCACACGCCCCGTTCGTCATCAACGACCCTGGAGTCACTCGCGCTAGCGGCTTCCTCGATACAGAACATGCTCTCGCTTCCAATAAATAGCGCAAATGCTGAACCTCACGACGCGCGCCTCGACCGGCCAACTCTATCCACCACCGCACACCCGCCCCTGTCCCAATCCGGGGACGCGAGCCGCGCCCACGGCAGTCGTTATGACACGGTGCAGTCACACCACCCCGCTACGGCAATCGATTGAGGACAGTCGGAGTAACGCTGGGCGCCCATAAGAGGAGAGTAACGAGATGAGACCACTCAGATAATCGGACAACGTCGGCCTATGGGTGGGTAGGGTGACTCTCCCCCGGACCGTGACAGATCCGGGGACCTCCCTAGTGACGGCGATCTCGGTGGTCACCCTCGCCAGCGACGAATCGTCGTTCGTGACCGGGAGCCTGTTCCGTGTTGACGGAGGGATGACTGAACTCTGACTGTCAGTGACCGAGTTCGACGAGGAACACCCCGGCGATGATGAGGCCAATGCCCACGATCATCGTGCCTGACAGCGGATCTTTGAACAGGATGCGGCCGAGGATCGCTGTGAGCGCGACCCCGGTCGCGGCCCAGACTCCGTAGGCGATGCCGATAGGCAATCCGAGGGTGAGGGCGACCGCGAGCAGCGAGAATGCGACGAGATATCCCGCAACGACGGCGATGTACCAGCGCTTGTTGCCTTCGGTCGCAAGCTTGAGGCTAATCGTCGCGAACACTTCGGTGACGATCGCGATGGCGAGCAGGAGCCAGCCCATCAGATTGCCGCCTTCCCGCGGGCAGCGAGGGACCGTTGTGATCCGATTTCGACGAGAAGCACACCGGCCACGATGATCGCGATGCCCCCGAGCATGACTGGCGTGAGGGCTTGGTCGAAGAGCACGGCCGCCAGCACGGCGGTCAGCGCAACGCCCGATGCGCCCCAGATGCCGTATGCCACCCCGATCGCCATTCCGGCACGCAGCACCTGAATGAGAAGCACGAACGACGCAAGGTAGCCGGCGACGACAAGCGCGTACCAGCCCGGCTGGCCGACCGCGGCCTGCATGGAGAGCGCCGCCGTCACCTCCGACACGATCGCGGCGCCGAGGTACACCCACTTCATGCGGCACCCTCCTCGGCCAGAGTGGAGAGCGCTTCGGCCGCAACGGCGATCGATTGCTCGGCCGCCTCGTCGTCCCGATCGCTCAGCCATGACGAGGTGATTCCCTCGGAAACAGCGATGAACACTCGGGATACCTGGACCGCCGGCATGCGCCATGAGATGTTGCGCTCGGACGACCATGCTTCGACGCTGGCAGTGACCTCTCGAGTGTAGGACTCGTGTTCCCACCGGGCCAGGTCGTGCAGCGTTGGGTCGCGCCGCGCCAGCGAGATGAGCTCGGTGAGCGCGAGGGCCGCGTCGGGTCGCGCCCGGACGAGGTCGAGGTTCGCCCGGATTCCGGCCACAACCTTCTCGGTCACCGAAGGTGAGTCGATCTCCACGGCGAACGACGCAGTCATCGAACGGCGAAGTTCTCGTTCGAGAACCGCGCGGAAGAGATCGGCCTTCGAGCCGAAGCAGTAGTGGAACGCTCCGTGAGGGAGCCCCGCACGAGCAGTGACCGCCCGTGTAGTCACGGCCGTGAGGCCGTCGTCGGTCATCACGGCCAGCGCAGCGTCGACCAGCTGCTCCCGCCGCTCCTCCACACTTCGGTGTTCTTGTGTTGTCGTCATGCGTTGACCCTAGTTGAACTTGGCCAGATGGCCAAGTCTGGGAAACACCCAGAATGACCACGGTTTTCCCGCCATGCACTATCGACCTGGCCATCTGGCCAAGTCTGGGCAGAGGGTCCACTCATGACCGACTGCTTCTCACGCTCACTAAACTGGAGGCGCAATCGCATGAGAAGGGCAGCAAGGCATGCCGAAGATATCCGCGCCGACCGTAGCAGAACACCGCAGACGCCAGCGCGAGGCGCTCCTGGCGGCCGCCATAGAGCTGCTTGTGCATGGGGGCGTTTCGGCCGTCACCCCAGCGGCCGTAGGCGCAGCCGCGGGCCTGGCCCGCCCCAGCTTCTACCAGTATTTCGACTCGGGCGCCGGCATCCTGGCGGCCATCATCGAAGACTCATTCCCACGCTCGAACGCCCTGCTCGCCATCGCGCTCGACGGGCTAACCGAGCCGCTCGACGTGATGGACGCCTACGTGCGCGAGACGCTGCGCCAAGCCACCGAGGGAGCGCATCGCCCCGCCGCGGCCCTGTCGGCAGCACAGCTGCCCGACGAGTGCCGGGCCCGGCTGGCCGAACTGCACCACGAGCAGATCGCCCCGTTCATGGGAGCACTGCAGCAGTTGGGTGTGCCCGACCTGATGATCACCGCCCGCCTGCTCGGCGGGGTACTAGAGGCGGCGATGGGGGCCATTGAGTCGAATGCTGACTCTGATGCCGTCACCCGCTCAACCATCGCCCTGGTCCATGCCGCAGTGCAGCCGGCCGGGTCGCTGCACCCCTAACGACACTTACCTTTCCGGGCCGCAGACGTGAACGACGCCGACGAGGTGGCACTTCAGCCACGCTTTTGGCGCCTGCGTCGGGGTGCAACCTAAGCGGCCGCCGCCGCTTCGTGCACGCTCAGGTTGCCGTCGACCATGCTCAGAACGGTGTCCATCAGCGGCAGGTGGCTGCGATCGTGGGTCACCAACAGGGTGGCCACGTTGCGGGTGCGGGTCAGATCGATGACCAGCTCGATGATGGCGGCGCCGCGCTCCTGGTCCAGGGCGCTGGTGGGCTCGTCGACCACCAGGACGGAAGGGTCATTCATGAATGCTCGTGCGATGTTCACCCGCTGACGTTCTCCACCGGAGAGGGCGTGCGGGCGCTTCTTCGCCTTCTTCTCCACACCGACGGCAGCTAGGAGCTCTATCGCCTTCGCCCGCGTCTGGGCCCTCGAGCGATTAGACGGGGTCGAGCCCAGATGGCTCATCAGCTCAAGCTGCTCGAGTGCGGTGAGAGACGGGAGCAGGTTTGCCTGCTGGAAGACGATGCCGATCTGATCGCGGCGCAAAGCGGCGGTCTCCCTGCGGGCGAGGCCACCAGCCGCGGTGCCGTTGATCAGCACCGAGCCCTGCTCGGGTGAGATCAACGTAGAGGCCACGGCCAGAAGACTCGACTTGCCCGAACCGCTGGGGCCTGTGATCGCCGTGATCTCGCCGGGGAGAACTATCAGGCTCGCCGCATTGATCGCGGTGATGACGCTGTCGCCGTCCGGGTAGGTGAGGGTGACGTCGCGAAGTTCGATCATGGTTTACTCCTAGCTGTTCTGGGCATTGAGGGCGGACAGCGGGTCGGACTTGACGACACTGCCCAGCGCGAATGCTGCACCGACCAGGCCAAGGCCGACCATGGCAATGCCGGGAACCAGGGTGGTGAGCGGGCTGATCACGAAGGGAACGGCCGCCGGCAGTGCGGCGCCGGCCGCGATGGTGAGCCCGATTCCGAGCCCCACGCCGACCAGCAACACAACAAACGCCTGGCCGAGCGCATCCCGCACCAGACTGCCGGTTGAAGCACCGAGCGCCTTCAGCACGGCGATGTCCTTGCTGCGCTGGATGGTCCAGACTGTGAAGAACGCCCCGATCACCAGCGCGGAGATTCCGAGAAGTAGGCCGAGCATGAGACCTAGCGAGCCGATCTCACTCTTGAAGACCTCGATCGCCATCAACGACATCAGAACCGAACTTGAGACAGTTGCCGCGTCTGCGTCGACGAGGGCGGCATCCGTCGGTGCGCCCTGCACGATAAGCGCCGTCGCGAACGGGGCCTCTGCCGCCGTCTGCTTGGTCACGGTGGCGCGCCAGTCGTCGATCGTGGTCCAGATCACGCCGGTGTGGCTGTACTCGGAGTCCTGGGACACTCCGGCCACTGTGAAGGTGTCGCCGAAGATGAAGATCTCGTCGCCGACGTCGGCCGACAGGGCCTCGTGCGAACGCTCGGACAGGATGACGGTGCCCGCCTCCGTGGGGATCATCTGGTTCGGTGAGACACGGGCGAACGAACTGTCGACACCGAAGAGCGAGGCGGTCTGCTCGCGATCCCCGGCCGCCGTGACCCTGCTGGTCAGGATGCCGAGCGGCTCGACGACATCCACGCCGTTCGCCGCCGACCAGATGGCCGCGGACTCGGCGCTGATCGTGGAATCGGAAAAGCTGAGCGTTTTGCCCTCTGCCGGCGCAGACAACACGACCTTGTCGGCCTGGAACGGCATCACCGCAGAGATGTTGGCGTTTGCGAGCCCCTGGGTCAGGCCGCCCAGGAACCCGACCAAGAGGGTGATGAGAAGCACTACGGAAGCAATGAGAGCGAATCTGCCCCGGGCGAAGCCGAGGTCACGCCATGCAACGAACATGTCCAACCTTACTGACAGTGGTGTCAGCAACACTGTCGGCCCCAGCATAGCCCCTCGACCATGAGGCCCCCAAATACCGCGGCGTTCGTTGCCGTGCACCGTCCCTGCGTTCCGCTCCTCGGCCCCGCTTCCCGAGACCGCTACGGGGCTGCGCTCGCATGTCCAAGACAGCGGATCTTCTGAATCCCACCTCCCCTCCCCCGCAGGTCCGGGACTGCCCAGCGTCTCAGAAAGTCGTCTCACCACGGTTCGCATCCCATGTGTGACTGCCGGTTTCAGCGCTTGGTGGCGACGTTCTGTGAACGCCATTTCGTGTCTCGACATGGTTCTCGGCGCTGGCTCAGAGCGGGAAACCAGTGTGGTGTATCCAATGGGATTTCGTTCGCTTTGGAGTCCCCAGCGGGACGTGTTTCTGGATCTGTTCGAGGACGGAATGGCCCAAGCAGGGGCTGGAGGCCATCTCGCTGCGGGTCGATGTGCCGGTGGTCCTCGCCAAGGCTTGGATGATCGCGAACGTTTACGCCGCGATGTTCCACGCTCGGGCGAAGCGCCACTTCGGTGATGAGATGCCCGAAGGTGTAGCCCCGTATCCCACGCTCGCCATCGGACGACACCCCGAGCAGGTAATTGGCGGACGACCCCTCGGGTACCGGGAGGCGGTGACCCTACCGCCTGATGGCACCACCGAACCTCGCAAGTCCGGTCTGTTTTTCCACGGCAGCTTCATCCCGATGGACATCGATTACGACAGCAAGGTCGACGGAGTTGCATGCGTGGCCGAGTGGGGTGACTGCCCCTGAACGGGCCAGTCACCCCTACTTTCAGCTACAAGTGTGATTTCTCTCTGCGGCGAACGATGAGCGCGGCAAGGCTCAGCAGCGTTGTGAACAGAGCGAGCAGCACCACGAGGTTTGTTCGTACGGTATCCACGACGCCGCCCGCGAAAAATACCGATAGGGCGACCGCGGCAGTGGCAAATGGCGAACAGCAGAGCGCCACCAGCAAGAACAATGACGATCCGACGAGTAGTCATGTGATTCAGCGTACTGACCCCAACAACTCGCGGCCGGAGAGCCACCGATGTTCAACCAGATCCCACCGTTACTACTGAATGCCTGGCAAGTGGCGATGGCTGCTCCTCCGAAAGTTATCACAGCGGCAACAAGCCCTCCGATCGGTACCGCGGCAGCCCCCGCCCCGATCACCACCAGGGCTGCAGTCACGGCTCCAACTCCGGCTACCCAAGTCCGGCAGCTGCTATGAGCTTGGCCGTGTTGCAGCTGTTCGCCCCGAATTGAAAGCCCCATGGAATGTAGCGGCCGTTGTAACCGTTCTTACCCGAGCAGCTTGCTGCCAGGGCCGCGACGCGCTCTGATCCAGCCGAGGGTGCAGCCTTGACAGTGCCGACCACTGTCCATCCGTCGGACTCGAGGACAGCAGCGTAGTCCGCGATGCTTTGGGGAGTCGCGCCACCCTGGGCGGCGGCAGTCGCGTCGAATACGAGGGCTTCGGTGTCGGTGGATCCGATCACAGCAGCGATGTCCGTTTCGTCCTGGACGGTCAAGGTGACCGGCGTCCCACCCGAGACGACAGGTGTCGGCGGAGGTGTTTGCGGTGCGGCATTGGCCGCAGAGCTCGCCCCAAGAACAAGAGCGACCACTGTGGTGGTCGTTAGAAGGAGGGACTGCCACTTGCGGCGGCCAGTATTGGCGTGCATCTGTGATCCCCTTTGAATAGTGTCGGTTTTGTTTCTTGTCTATGGGATGTCCGGCTAGGTCCGAAGGTTCATGGTGGAGATGTTTTGCAGGCGGTAGTCCCTGTGCCCCTGAGCGATTAGCTGGTTTCTTGTCGCGAAAGTTACTGGGTCCGCGATCGAGCGGCCGGGGGAGAAGAAGCAACTCGACCACGCCGAACCGATCGACACGGTCCTCGTGTGCGGGTGAATAGCCCGTCAGGTCGTCGCCGTAGGTCGAAGTACCGTTGCCTGGCATCAAGCCCGAATTGCTTCGCCGCAGGGTTTGCCAGGAGCTATCACGAGTGAACCGTTCCGGTTGTCCGGACATCTCTCTGTGAAGGGGAAGATCCCCGATCATGCAGAGGAGCTCAGATGGGCAAAGTAAGTAGGCGCGGGACTCTTGCGGTTCTGGTTGTGGCAGGCGTGCTGGCGTTCGGGCAGGTGTCTAGCGCCATGGCGCAATCCGCACCCGGCGCCGTGGAGGTGCACTGCGCGGCACAGGTCACGCCGCTCAACGAACCGACGCTCCCGACTGATCCAGTCTGTTTCGGTACCGAGGTCGAAGTCGATGCGTATATTGCGAGCATCCAGCCACAGGGCTAGGCTGCTCGCCGCGCCAACGCATCAACGATCGTCGGGACGGTGTATCAGGGCGCAAACCGAACTGGTTCCAGTCTGACGCTGTGGGGGGCGAATGGGTGCGCCGGTTCAGTATTTGGGTTCAGTTCGCTGGAGTCCGGTTGGACCAACACCATTAGCTCGGCCAGTGGTCAGAACGGGTGTTGGGTGACTCTCTATACGGCGGTGAGCTATGGAGGATCCAGGCTGAATTGCACGCCGTATTGCGCCAGTCTTGGGAGCTGGAATGACAGTGTGAAATCGTTGGTTTTCCGTCCAAATGGAACATTCGGATAACCGGTTAACTCACCAGGGGTGCGAGCCCGACTATCTGGCAAACGTTCGCCGTTTCGCCGGGTACGACGGCCGCACTCCCATCACGCATCACACACACTTGCAGCTCCGGAACCACACCGGGCTTATTGGCTGGTTTGGTGGGTTCGAAATCGTTCGCGAGCACTCCTTGTTCCCACATGGCTGTGCAGAGCGTGAGAGCATCCCGGGCTTGGCCGCGTCCGTTGCTGTCCGCGATCGTCGCTGACGAGCCAGGGTAGGTGCCATCAGGGTCTGCGCTCGTCGAGCTGTAGCAATGAACGATCGCCGTGTTCTCCACGCTCTTCTCCTGCAGCAGGACCGTGGCACCCGTGGTAGCAATGCCCGCGACCAGGAAGAAACCAGTGACCGAGACCAAGATCCGGCGACGTCGACGTTGGATCCGACGGACGGGTTCGTTCCGGAGAGTGTGCAGAAGGAGCCCACGAATCGCGTCAGTTCTCTCAGGGGTCATCTCAGGCTCAACGGAGTTCATCCTGGTATCCCTTCTGAGGTCAATTCGCCGGCCGTATGTACTGTTATGTCCGACTCACCTAGATAGGTTCGGAGTTTTCTGCGCGCACCGTTCAATCGTGACTTTACTGTCCCTATTGGCACATCAAGCACCCCGGCGACCGTAGCCATCGAGAGCTCCTCAACAAGGCACAAGTCGACAACAGTCCGCTCGACCGCGCTTAACCGGCGCAGCGCCTGCGTGAGTATGTTGGCTCGCTCTTGCAGGTCCAGCCGGTCGTCAACATCGGGAACCGGATCAGCCGCAGGAGCAATTGGAAGCTTGGCGAGAAGCCGGCGATAGCGTCGGGCGGCTCGGTCACTGTTCAGAGTGAGGTACGTCGTGACCGAGAGCAACCACGGCAACAGCGAACCATCTACGATACGCACTTTCTCGCGGGATCGCCAAGCTTCCAAGAAGACCATGGCGACCACATCCTCCGCATCATGCACGCTGCGAAGACGGGAATAGGCCTTCCGGAATATTCGGGCGCGATGCCGATCGAAGAGGACTGCAAACGCACTCTCCGTGCCCGCCACCGCTTCAAGCCACAGCGAAGCATCCGATACAGCGTCGCCGTTCACAAGCCCCTCCCCCCGGACACTTTTCAGACTAGCCGGTCAATCATTGCCCAATTCAAATATGCCCCGAACTAGGGGCCAAACCGGAAGGGGTCCGTTGCACACCCATCAGCCCAGATTTGAACCTTTGGGAATCACCCGGACATACCAGGGAGAACCACTCCTCAAACTGATCCCCCTGGAGACACTGATGGCTGAATCACGAACAATCTCCGTCGATATAACGCACCTCGTAGAGGCAGCTCTGCACCTACCGGATCCTGAACGAGATACCCGATCAAACCCTGTCGACGGCGCAACTCATCCAGCTTTCAGCGCGCAGTAGTTTGTTCATTCACGAGCTTGATTGATCCCGAGTCCGTCCTGTTTCTCATTGGCGTACTCCTCGTTCTCAACCTGAGCGTTCTGGGCAGGATCAAGACCCTCGAGCGCAAGACCACTGACCGAGATGACTCGGGAGGCACATGCAGATGACCGACACCGAATATCGCCACTCTGTGAAACGACGACTGCCCGTTCTGTTCTCGCCTATCCGTCTCCCCCTCTTCCTGGGGTCTGTGGTGTGGCTCATCGTGTTGAACATGATCTACATCAGCAACTCCGGCAATCCGTCATGGGCTGGTCCCGCCTCGGCCTTTCCGATCCTGGTGTGGGTGACGGTCATGCTGATGACGGACAGCCGTTATCGGAGGGCGGGGAACGGAAGCTCTTCACCGAATCGGCCCAGAACGCGTCCTCACTAGCAGGGGAGGGTGGCGACAGGACGGGACAGTTTCACCGCTACCGTCAGATCCAACCGCACCCTCTTTATAGTTTTCAGGTGCCCTGCGGCTTTCCATCAATTCAACGGATATCACGGCGTCCGGCAGTACTCTCCGAATTCCGACGGCTGGCCATTCCCTACCGCGTCCGTTTCCCCAGTCAAGGTCGAGAGCATCTCATGATCCCGGCTCCTGGCCGAAGATGCGTGCCAGCCTGCATTGGTCCTGCGAGTTCGACGTAGACTACTGGGCCAGCTAACGCCAGGCGGCTACCAAGGAGCGCGGGTTCCGATTTAAGTCTTCGCCGCGACATCAACGACATGAAAAGATTCGTGGAGCGCGATACACACGAGGGACTGCTGGCTGTTCGAAGCGGAACAGGATGGAGACGCCCAATGCCCAATTGGCCTGTACCCGTGCCATGCACTTGCTTCATTTGAACCTGCGACCCCCTGTAAGGTTCTAGCCTTAACTCGGGCTTTGCCGAAAATGTCCGATAACTCTCGGATTCCCATGTGTTTACAGGGAACCGGGCGGTTCACAGCCCCTAATTGTACTCGGTCAATTGGGGTCGGCTGAAATTGAATCTGATGACTAAATGATGACTGTTAGCGGCCATGACAAACTGCCCATAGGCGGCCACGGAACTGCCCACTGACGGCCAATAGAACTGCCCGCTGGTGGCCATGAGATCTGCCCACTTCTATTTCTGAACCCCCGCCCGGTTACACGGCGGGAGCCC